>NZ_JBEXVF010000025.1:0-113672 GCF_040629235.1 Amycolatopsis sp. NPDC005961
GGCGGTGTTTTCCCGGCGGGGGCGTCCCGCGCCCTTGTCTGAAGCGGTGAATGGCGATTGGAGGGACTCGAAGTCCCTTCGTGGGCCATTCACGGCTTCGGGCGTTCCCCGGCGGGGACCGGGCGAGAAACCTCGCGAAGGGACTGAACCGCCCCGGGCCGGTGGCCGTGCTCTGGGTGAGGGCGTCTCGCACACGCCCTCCGGAGTCGCTACGACGCACCGATCCGGGCCAGCCTCCGCCCGATCGGAACCGGGCCACTCCGGCGAGCGGCCGTCGCGGCAACGGCCACCTCGCGCGGGCCCGTCCGGCATCCCCAGAATCCCGGACGGGCCCGCCCCGCACTGTCCGGGATCTTGTCCGATTCGGTCACCTGATCAGCGGTCCCTGGTCCGGAGCAGTCGCGCCACTGTGAGTGCATGCGACGCTTTCTGGCCGTGAGCGCGGCACTTCTGACGGGGTTGGGCATCCTCACGACGTCCGGGAGCGCGAACCCGGTCAGTGCCTATTCAGAAAGCGCTGTCCCGGCGGTCGCCGAGCACGCCGTCGGCGGCTGGGTCGGCACGTGGGCCGCGTCGCCCGCGTCGGCCGTCGCCAACACCCCCGACGGCTACCCGGGTTTCTCGATCCGCAACGTCGTGCACAGCAGCGCCGGCGGCGGCCGGGCGCGCGTGCACCTCTCGAACGCCTTCGGCGCCTCTCCCCTGACTTTCGGCCACGTCACGATCGCCGTCCAGGGCACCGGGCCGGACGCCGTGCCCGGCACGCTGCGCTCGCTGACCTTCGGCGGCGCGGCGAGCGTCGTCGTGCCCGCCGGCGCCGAGGCGCTGAGCGACCCGGCCGACGTCCGGATCCCGGCCGACGCCAACCTGCTCGTGACCACCTACGTGCCCACGAAGTCCGGGCCCGTCACCTACCACCCGGCCGCGTCGCAGACGTCGTACTTCACCCGCGCGGGCGACTTCGCCGGCAGCGAGTCGGGCGCGCCCTACACCGAGCAGACGTCGGTGTGGCACTACGTCTCCGGGGTCGACGTCCAGGGCGGGGCCGAGGCCTCGATCGTGACGCTCGGCGATTCGATCACCGACGGCGTCGGCTCGGCCGCCGGGGCCAACCACCGCTGGCCGGACTACCTCGCCGACCGGCTGCACGGCCGGTTCGGCGTCCTCAACGCGGGCATCAGCGCCAACCGGCTGCTGCTCGACGTGCCGGGGTCGGGCGCCGGCCAGAACGCGCTGTCCCGCTTCGACCGCGACGTGCTGAGCGTCGGCGGCGTGCGGACGCTGATCGTGCTGGAAGGCATCAACGACATCCAGCAGGATCCGCACCAGACCGACCCGGCCGCGATCACCTCGGCCTACCGCCAGCTGGTGACGCAGGCGCACGCCCGCGGCATCCGCGTCCTCGGCGGCACGCTCACGCCGTTCAAGGGCTGGCGCGTCTACGACGAAACGCTCGAAGCGACCCGCACCGCGGTGAACACGTTCATCCGCACCGGCGGCGTCTTCGACGGCGTGGTCGACTTCGACGCCGCCGTCCGCGACCCGGCCGACCCGCTGCGGATGCTCCCGGCGTACGACTCCGGTGACCACCTCCACCCGGGCGACGCGGGCTACGAGCGGATGGCCGCCGCGGTCCGCCTAGACCGGTTGTGAGCGCGGGATGAACAGCACCGCGACCAAGCTGAGCACCGCCACGCCGACGAGGTAGAGCGCCACCGAGAACGAAGTCCCCGTGACCGCCTGCAACTTCGTCGCGATCAACGGCGCGAAGGCACCGCCCAGCACCGCGCCGACCGCGTAGGAGAACGACGCGCCGCTGTAGCGGTACCGCGGTTCGAACAGCTCCGCGAACAACGCCGACTGCGGCCCGTACGTCGCGCCCAGGCCGACGTTCAGCACCACGACGGCCACGATCAGCCAGCCGGTGGCCTTGGTGTCGACCAGCAGGAAGAACGGGATCGGCCAGACGACCAGCAGGATCGACCCGGCCAGGTACACCGGCTTGCGGCCGACGCGGTCCGACCACGCCGCGGTCACCAGGATGCTCACCAGCCACGTGACGCTGCCGACGATGACCACGACCAGCAGCGTCGTGCGGTCGATCTTCAGCACCGACGTGCCGTAGGACAGCAGGTACGCCAGGAAGATGTACCCGATCGCGGTGTTGGCGATGAAGCTGCCCGACGCCACCAGCAGCGCCCGCGGCCGTTCGCGGAAGACGTCGACTATCGGCCGGCTGCTGCGCGCCCCTTCTTCCCGCAGCCGCGCGAACACCGGTGACTCCTCGATGCGCAGCCGGATCACCAGGCCGACGCCGACGAGCACGATGCTCGCCAGGAACGGCACCCGCCAGCCCCACGCCGCGAACTGCGCGTCGGTCAGGGACCGGCCGAGGATGAAGAACATCAGCTGCGCCAGGATCAGCCCGGCCGGGACGCCGATCTGGGAGAACGCGCCGTACCGGCCGCGGTGTCCCTCCGGCGCGTGCTCGACCGCCATCAGCGCCGCGCCACCCCACTCGCCGCCCGCGCTCAGGCCCTGCAGCAGCCGCAGGACCAGCAGCAGGATAGGGGCCCAGACCCCGATCGCGGAGTACGTGGGCAGCAGGCCGACGCCGACCGTCGCCACGCCCATCAGCAGCAGGGACAGCACCAGCATCGCCTTGCGGCCCACGCGGTCGCCGAAGTGGCCCCACAGGATCCCGCCGACCGGGCGGGCCAGGAACCCGACGCCGAGCGTCGCGAACGCGGCGAGGGTGCCGGAGGCCGGGGAGAGCGTCGTGAAGAAGAGCTTGCCGAACACGAGCGCCGTCGCCGTGCTGTAGATGAAGTAGTCGTACCACTCGATCGTGGTCCCGATCGCGCTCGCGACGGCGACCCGCCGCAGCTGCCGAGTCGCCTCGGCCGGAGCCGCGCTCACGAGCCGGCTAGTGCGGGGACGAGGTCTTCGGCCAGCAGGTCCATCAGCAGCCCGTCGTGCCAGCTGCCGTCCGGACCGCGCTCGTAGGAGCGCATCGTGCCGACCGGCTGGAAGCCGAGTGACTGGTAGAGCTGGATCGCGGACTTGTTGTCCGCCGCGGGATCGATCACCACCCGGTGGTGCCCGCGCACGGAGAACAGGTGCCCGGCCAGCGTCCGGATCGCGTCCGAGCCGAGGCCGCGGCCCTGCCAGTCCGGGTGGACCGCGATGTCGATCCCGGCGTGCCGGTACTGGGGGTCGGCTTCCTCGAAGGCCAGCACGATGCCCACGACGACGCCCTCGTGCTCGATGGCGTACGTCGTGGTGCCGTCATCGGGGTCCAGCAGGTACGAAACCTGGGTGGCCACCGGTTCCTCGGCGTCCGCCCACCACCGGGCGACGTCCGGGTGCGACAGGATCTCCTCGAACCGGGCGGCGTCCGCGGCTGCGGCGGGGCGCAGGCGGACACGGCTGCCGGTGATCAGGCCGGTCATCGGCCCAGTGTCGACCCCCGGACGCCGTCTGTCGAGCAAAGCCGCCCGGCCGGCCGTCTTCAGGCTCCGGAGGTCACCACGGGTTGTTGTCCTGTTCGTCCGGGTCGGTGGCCCTCCGGCGCGGCGGCGCCCCCGGAGGCGTACCGGCACCACCGGCCGGGGACGGCGGCTGCGGCGGCGCGGGCGGCGGCTCGACGGGCGGCTGCGGCTCGTCCGGCTCGTCGGGATCGGGGAACCGGCCGCGCAGGTTGTCCAGCAGCAGCGTCCGCGTCTCGCGGTCCTCGTCGCCGAGCCGCTCGGACATCACGCCCGCCACCTTCTCGGCGATGCCGGACTGGGCCCGGCGCATCGTCGTGAGGATCGTCCGGGACAGCTCGTCCAGCGGGAACGACTTGATCTTGTTGCTGAACGTCAGGTCGGTGACCGTGCCGTCGGCGCCGACGGTGACGCTGACCGCGCCGTCGCCGCTGCTCGCGGTCAGCCGCAGCCGTTCGGTCTCCTCCTGCGCGGCCTGGTAGCGCTCCGCCTTCGCCGCGAACCCGGCCGCCCAGTCGTCCATCCGGCGGATCGCCTCGTCGGGGTCCCGGATCAGGTCCCCCAGGCCGTTGTTCGGGCCCGTCATGTCCGCACCTTCGCTTCCACCGCGCGCGGCGCGGCCGTGAGCTGCCGTTCGAACGGCTGGGCGTTGCCCTCTTCGCCGTCGCGGTAGGACTGCGCCGCCGTCTTGACGTTGTCGGCCAGGCCGCGCACGCCTTCGGACGACGCGTCCAGCGCTTCCTTCGCCTTCTCACCCGTCGGCCGGATGATCGGCGGGAGAAACGCGCACAGCAACCCGTAGGCGTGGTCCGACATCGCCGAGTCCGCCGCCGAAGCCGCCGTGCTGAGCCGATCCACCAGGCCCTCGACGTGGCTCGCGTGCGCGACGAGCTCGTCGGGCTCGACTTCGAAGCCGCCGGCCGTCATGCGGTCACTTCCAATCCTGGTTCTTCCAGTCACCGATCACCGGAGGCGCCACCGCTTCTTCGCCCGCGAAGAAGTTCGGGTCGTCGCTCTCGAGGTAGTCGGCCGACTTGTGTTCCTTGTCGTCTTCCTTCTTGCCGCCGCGACCGGCTCCCATGCCGCCCATGCCCGGGCTGCCGGCCGCACCGGCCTTGCCGCCCGCCGCACCCGCGTTCCGCATGGCGGCCGCTTCGGCCTCCGCGGCCGCGCCGGACGCGGCACCGCCGCCCAGGCTGCCCGCGCCCGTGCCCCGCACGCCGCCGCCGGCACCACCGGTACCCGCGCCACCGCCGCCGATCCCGCCCAGTGAACCGCCGCCGGCGCCGCCGCCACCGATGCCGCCGAGCCGGCTCGCGATGCTCTCGCCGTTGATCCCGCCCCCGCGGCCGATGGTCGGCATCTTGCCGATGCCGCTACCGCCGCCGGGGATGCCGCCCGGGCCGGTGCCGGTGGGCAGGCCGGTCATCGGGTCGATGCCCGGCGGGGTGAACCCGGGGATACCGCCGCCGCCGCGGATACCGCCGCCGCCCCCGCCCGAGGTGTCCGGGATGCCCGGGATCGATCCCGGGTTGAAGCCGCTGCCGCCGGTGCCCCCGCCACCGCCGCCGATCCCGGACGGCGTGAAGCCGGACGACGTGGTCGAGTCGCCGCCGATCGGGATCGACGAGCCGGGGATGCCGGCGCCGGTGAAGCTGCCACCGCCGGGCGTGCCGCCGGGGACGTCGAAGTTCGGCGGGGTGAAGCTGCCGCCGCCCGCGCCACCGCCTCCCGACGCGGCGGGGATGCCCGCGCCGGAGAACCCGGAACCGCCCGGGCCGGAGCCGCCGCTACCGGGAATGCCACTGCCGGAGAAGCCGGAGCCACCGGCCCCCGAGCCGCCACCGGGGATGCCCGCGCCGCCGAAGGCGCCGCTGCCGCCCGCGCCACTGCCCCCGGCGCCGCCCGAACCGTCGAGCGCCGCCGCGTCGAGACCGGCCCGCTGCCGGGCCGCCGCCTCGGGGTCCAGCGCCGGATCCGTCGCCGAGCGCGCCGTCAGGAACGGGGAAGCGTTCGCTCCGGCACCGGCGCCACCCGAAGCCGGGCTGGTCGCCGAACGCGCCGTCGCGGACGGCAGCTTCGGCGGAGCCGGGAACCGCGGCGTCGCGACCGCGCCGCCGATGGTGTCGTCGTACTGCGTCATGATCTGCGCCGCGTGGTCCCGCGCGGCCGTCTGCGCCCGGTAGGTCTGCATCGCTTCGCCGGCGGCCGCCGCGTACTGCACCGGGTCCGTCATCGACATCAGCTTCTGGTTGGTGGACTGCAGGTCGAACTGGACCGGCGGGTTGGCCACCATCTGCCGCTGGGTCTCGTTGAGCGCCTGGGAGTGGATCTCCTGCTGGCGCCCGGCGAGCGTCGCGCCCTGCGCGGTCGCGCCCAGCCACTTGCCGACGCCGGCGAGGTGCTCGCGGACGGCGTCACCGGCGTCGCCCTGCCAGTTGCTGGTGCTCGCGTTGATCGCGTCGCCGAGGGTCTTCTGGTGGGTGCCCAGGTCGTTGCCGACCGCGACCCACTCCTCCGACGTCTCCGCGACGGTCGCCGGGTTGGCGTCCTGCGTGATGGCGTCGTTCATCTGCTCGTGGCTCGCGTTGGCCCACAGCGTGCGCGGCGCCCCGCCGTTCTCGCGCATGGTCAGGCCCTCGTCGAGGCCGTGCTTGGCGTTGTCCAGGTGCTGCTGGTACAGCTCCTGGATCTTCTTGTCGCGCAGCACGGGGTCGACGGCCGGGCCGAGCCAGCCGGCCCGGATCTCGTCGTCGATCTGCTGGGTGGCCATCTCGCGGATCTCGTCACCCGAGGGGGTGTTGTCCGTCTTCAGCGGCCCGACGTAGTACTTCGACGACGGATCGGCCGTCACGTCGTAGAGCGGACTGCGTTTGTCGTAGTCCGGCGACGACGGGTCCGAGACGGACTCGGCGGTGGGTGCCACGGTCTCGGTCTCCCTCAGCTCTGGTCGGCGGTCGGGAGCGAGGTCAGCGTCGTGCGCGTGGTCTCTTCCCGGGACTTGTAGTTCTGCTTCGCCAGCTTGATGGCTTCGATGTAGGTCGGGAACTCCTGCCGCGCGGCCTGCAGCTGGGTCACGAGGCCGTGCTCGTCGGCCGCGGTGCTGACCATGTGCGCGGAAACCCACTGGCCGGTCGCGGTCCGGCTCATCGCGGGCGCGTCGTGCAGCCGCTGGAGGTTCGCCCAGCGCTGCTCCAGGGACTCGAGCACGCCTTCGAGGGCCTCGATCAGCTGGTTGCCCGTGGTGTCGTCGATGGCGAAGCCGCCGGACTGCGCGAGCCGCTTCAGCTGGGCACCCGCCAGGCCGACGCGGACGGCGGCCAGCGCCTTGGTCTCGGGCGTCGTGGCGGACTGCAGCTGCATCGTCGCCTGGAGAGCCTGGGCCGTCGCCTCGGTCTCTTCCGTCATCAGAAGCTGTTCCTTCCCGGTCAGTAGACGGCGGCGATCGCTTCGCGGATCGCGCGCGCGAGGTCGGCGCGGCCGGCCGGTACGTACTCGGCCGTCAGTTCGCCCGCTTCGCCGGTCTTGGTGTGCACGAGGTAGCGGCCGTCGGCGGTGTCCAGCCAGCTCAGCGGTTCGCCCGCGAGCCGCTCGCCGCGCCGGCTCTGCGCGGTGACGGCGATGTGGCCGCCGCCCAGCCGCGGCTCGGCCAGCACCCGCTCGAGCACCGCGACGTCCGACGGCTTCGGCGACGGCGGCCGCCGGCCGGGTCGCACCACGGCCTTGACCTCGATCATGCCGAAGGCGTCGGTTTCTTCCTCGTCGAACTCGGCGTCCGCGAGCCGCTTCGCCGTCATCGCCGAGACCTCGCGCCCGGCGGCGCGGTGCACGACGTGCTTGCCGGTCGTCGCGGCCGGGGCCGGGGGCAGCACGCCGGTGACGACCTCGACCAGCTCTTCGTCGGCGAACAGCGAAAACAGCAGCTCGTCGGTGTCCGGGGCCTGGGTGATGCCGAGCGCCTGGGCGCCGTCGGTGACCACCAGCACGGCGACGTCGGCGCCGAGGCCGTCGATCCCGCTCACCGCAACCGAAACGCGTGACTCGGCCAGCAGCTCGAACGCCGTCCGCACCCCGGGGTGCAGTTCGCCCGACACCGAAAGCCGTCGCTCCTCGAGCGCGTCGTAGACCTGGCGCGCGACCCGCACGAACCGCACCGGGTCCGTCGGGAGGTTGCCCGCGCGCAACGGGTAGCGCCGGACGTCGCCACCGGTCGCCCGGCCGACGACGAGGGCTTCGACGACCTCGAGGACGAACTCGAACCTGTCCGCCATTTCCCCTCGCTGCTTCTTGTGGAATCCAAGACGTCAAACCCTCAAGCAACTTCCTGCCGAAGGTTATCAGTGCCCGCGGACCCCGCGTCGGCGCCGCCACGCGGGTGCCCGAAAGACCACGATCACCGGCCTGCGCGGGCAAAGCGCACTCGGTGACCGGATCACCCGATGCGGTGCTGGTGCACGCGCAGCTGGAGGGTGACGAGATCGAGCAGCGGCACGGCAACGCCCAGCTCACGGGCACGTGCGGTGAGATCCCCGAAGATCTGGTCTCCCTCGACCGAGTGACCCCCGAGCAGATCCCGGTAGAGCGAAGATCCACCCGTCCCGGGGTCGGTGACGGCCCGGCGCGTCACCGCGAGACCCGCTTCGGGCACCGGGTATCCGGCCGCCGCGGCGACCGCGGCCGCTTCGGCCACGACGGCTTCGGCCAACTCCGTGCCGCCGGGCACGGCGACGACGTCGCCGATCGTGCCGCGCATCAGGCTGTTCACCGCGCCGATCGCCGCGATGAACACCCACTTCGCCCACATCGACTCGGTGATCCGCTCGTCCAGGGCGGCGGCGAACCCGGCGTTCTTCAGCGCGTCGTCGACGTCGGCGAGCCTTTCGGGCGCGGGTTCCGTGCGAGCGCCGTAGTCCAGGCTCTGCAGCGGGCCGAGGCGCCGGATCGCGCCGTCGTCGTCGATGGTCGTCTGCACCTTGGCGACCCCGCCGAGCACGGCGTCCTCGCCGAACCGCGCGTCGAGCGCGTCGAGGTGCGCGAGCCCGTTGAGGAACGGGAGGATCAGCGTGCCGGGGCCGACCGCGGGAGCGAAATCGTCGATGGCCGAGGTGAGACCGGTCGCCTTGACGGCCAGCAGCACGAGATCGTAGGTCCCGTCGAGGGATCCGGTCTCGACGAGCGCCGGTTCGAGGACGGTGTCCTCACCGAGCCCGGTGATGCGCAAGCCGCGGTCCCGCAGCAGCTTCGCCCGGCCCGGCCGCACCAGGAAGGTGACGTCGCGGCCCGCCTGCAGCAGCCGCCCACCGAAGTACCCACCGGTCGCGCCGGCGCCCACCACGAGAATCTTCAAGTCGCTCACACCATGACCTACGCCCGGCGGCGGCCACAGTATTCCCACAGCAAGACACAGCGAAACGACAGGTCGATCCCGGAACGCCGGGCGTTGACCAGGCATGGGAAGACGGATCCGGTGGATCGTGGCGAGCGCGGGGCTGGCGGCGGCCGTCCTGACGACCGGGGTGGTGGTCGTCGTCGACGGGCACCGGGCGGCGACGGTGGCGGCGACCTCTCCGCGTGCCCCGGACGCTCCCGATACTCCCGACGACACGGAGGTCAGCCCGGTGGCGTCGACGTCCGAGGTCCCGTACCCCGACTTGTCGTCGGTCGCTCGCGAGGTGAGCGACGCGGTGACGGCGGCGTCCCGTGGCACCGGTGTCGGGTTCGTCCTGTACGACCGGGAATCCGGCAAAGAACTGGCCTCCCTCGACGCGGACCGGCCGTACTACACGGCCTCGGTGGTCAAGCTCCTGATCGCGATCGACGAGGTCCGCTCGGACGGCGGCTGGGCGCTGCCGGACGCGGACGCCGTCGAGGACCTGACCGACATGCTGGAGGGCAGCAACGACGCGATCGCGTCGGCGTTCTGGGAGCAGAACGGCGGCAACGCCATCGTGACCCGCACGGCGGCGCTGATCGGGCTCTCCCACACGACGCCGCCGGCCGATCCGACCCAGTGGGGAATGGCCAAGACGACGGCGAGCGACGTGGTGGCGACGTACGAGTACCTGCTGGACGAGGTACCCGACGACGTGGCGGCGCCGTTGCTGGCGGCGCTGGGCGACGCGCGCAACCCGGCCGACGACGGGTGGGACCAGTACTTCGGGATCCCGGACGGCTTGCCGGGGCGTTCGTGGCAGATCAAGCAGGGGTGGATGATCCTGCGGAACGCGCTGGTGCTGAACACGACCGGGGTGGTCGGTGGCCGGTACGTGGTGGTGCTGATGACGCAGCAGCCGCCGGTGAGCTCGGCGAAGGGCCGCGCCGCGGTGACGGCGGGGATCCGGACGCTGGCACCGCTGCTCACCCGGCTCGACGCGACGTGACCGCCCGGGCCCGGTCGATGTCCGGCCCGCGGTAGAGCCGCTCGGGAATCCGGGCCAAAGTGGACGGATGAACCTGCGGCCCCAGCCCGTAGAGCTTCTGGAAGCTCATGATCAACGGCCGCCAGGCATCCGGGTCGATGTGGTCCGGGCTCCCCGGCACCCGGATGTCCTCGTGCACGAACACCCGCTGGATCCGGACTTCGATGGCCACGATTCCCCCACGCTGCGAAGAATCGTCGTCGGCGACGGGGTGCACCGCCTCGACGACGGCCTCCATCGCGACCGGGCACTCCGCGACCCGGGGCGGGACAACGGTCTCCGACGGAACGGAAGTCAAGCCCGCCCGCGAAAACTTGTCCGCGACGTGGAAGTACCCGCGCGCCACCTTCCCCGCCGGCACCGGATCCGAACCCGTCGTCATCGCCAGCCGGTCGACCGCCGCGGCGAGCGCGTCCGAAGGCAGGTTCAGCACGCACTCGCGCGTGCGCAGCAGGTTCTGGGCCGTCTTGGAGCGGGCGCCGAGCCCGAGCATCGCACGCCAGCCGAGCCAGAACGCCGACGACATCGGGGCGAGGTTCGCCGATCCGTCCTCGTTCTCGCTGGAGATCAGGAGGACCGGGGTGCCGAAGTACAGGATGCCGGGCTCGATGGCCGTGTGCGCAAGGGTTTCCGTCTTCACACCGACGATCCTGCCGCGGCCGCGCGGCGAAGACTCGCGGGAATCGGCCGTCGCGATCACCGGCACCGCGACCGGGCGCCGGTGATCGCGGACGCGGGTCAGTGCGTCAAGGCCCGCCGGGTCAGGACCCGGGCCAGGTGACGGCGGTACTCGGCCGTCGCGTGGGGTTCGTCCGGCGGGGATGTCGTAAACGGATTCGTCGATGTAGGCGGTCAAGCAGCCGTGCTCCCGGGCCAGCCTCGCGAACTGCCGCACCAGGAACGTCTTTCCGATGCCGGCGTCGCCGTGGATGCTGTAGAGGAACCGGCGCCGGACGTCGTCGACCTCGAGGCGGAGGTTGTCCTGGAACTGCCCCAGTTCCTCTTGACGGCCGACGAACCCACCCGCCTGCCGACGGCGGATCAGGTCCTGCAGACTCACGGAACTGCGCTTCACCGGACGCTCCCGATTCGCCGACCTCGCACGACTTGCCGACGTCAACGGTAGCCGACGAGCGAGGGCGCGCCGGACTATCCGGGGGAGGGTGGCCACCTCCCCCGGAAGTCAGGACCGCAACGCCGTCAGTGCGTCAAGGCCCGCCGGGTCAGGACCCGGGCCAGGTGACGGCGATACTCGGCCGTCGCGTGGGGTTCGTCCGGCGGGGATGTCCCCTCCGCCGCCAGAGCCGCGGCCTCGGCGACGGACGCTCCGGACGCCAGCGCCGCTTCGGTCGCCGTTGCCCGCAGCGGGACTCCGCCCATGTTCACCAGCCCGACGCGGCCGCCCGCCACGGCCACGCCCACCATCGCCCAGTCGATCGCGCGGCGGGTGAACTTCTCGAAGCCCCAGTCCTGGCCGGTCTGGGCCGGCAGGCGGACCTCCGTCAGCAGCTCGTCCGGCTCCAGCGGCGTCGTGAACGGGCCGAGGAAGAACTCCGCCGCCGGGATCCGCCGCTCCCCCGCCGGGCCGCGGGCGACCAGCACCGCGTCCGACGCCAGCACCGCCGCGGGCAGGTCCGCCGCGGAGTCCGCGTGGACCAGCGAACCGCCGATCGTGCCGCGGTGGCGGACCTGCCGGTCGCCGACCTCGCCGGACACGTGCGCCAGCAGCGGCGCGTGCTCCCGCAGCACCGGGTCGCGCGCGAGGTCGCCGTACCGGGACAACGCGCCGATCACGACGTCGTCGCCGTCGAGGCGGACGAAACGCAGCTCGTCGACCGGTCCGATGTCGATCAGGTACTCCGGTGCCGCCAGCCGGAGCTTCATCAGCGGCAGCAGGGAATGCCCGCCGGCGAGGACCTTCGCCTCGTCGCCCAGTGCCGCGAGCCGGGCCACCGCTTCGTCTACTGTGGACACGCGCTCGTAGCGGAACTCGGCGGGGATCACCGGTCCACCTCCTGTCCCGACGCGTCGATCACGGCGCTCACGATGTTGTGGTACCCGGTGCAGCGGCAGAGGTTCCCCTCGAGCCCGGCCCGCACCTCGTCGCGGGTCGGCTTCGGGTTGTCGGCCAGCAGCGACACCGACGCCATGAGCATCCCGGGCGTGCAGAACCCGCACTGGAGGCCGTGCTGCTCGCGGAACGCCCGCTGCACGGGGTGCAGCGAACCGTCCGGTTCGGACAGTCCCTCGACGGTCGTGACGGCGTGGCCGTCGGCCTGCGCGGCCAGCACCGTGCAGGACTTGACCGACTCGCCGTCGAGCAGCACCGTGCAGGCACCGCAGGACGTCGTGTCGCACCCGATGTTCGTGCCGGTCAGCCCGGCGGTGTCGCGCAGGAAGTGCACCAGCAACGTCCGGTCCGGCACCTCCTCGGCCACCGGCTGCCCGTTGACCTCGATCGAAACCTTCACCGCGCGTTTCCCTTCCGAGCTTCTTCGAGTGCGGCCCAGACCCGGATCGGGGTCGTGGGCATGTCCAGGTGCTTGACGCCGCGCTCGGCCAGCGCGTCCACCACGGCGTTGTGCACCGCGGGCGTCGAGCCGATCGTCGCCGCTTCGCCGATCCCCTTGACGCCCAGCAGGTTCCGGTCGGTCGGGGTGGCCATGTCGACCAGCTCGAAGTCCGGCAGCTCGGCGGCGGTGACGAACGAGTAGTCCGCCAGCGTCGCGGTCGTCGGGTTGCCGTCATCGTCGTAGGTGACGACTTCCATCAGCGCCTGCGCCGCGCCCTGGCCCAGCCCGCCGTGCCGCTGACCGCGGAAGGTCAGCGGGTTGACGATCGGGCCGGCGTCGTCGACGGCGATGATCCGGCGCAGCTCGACCTTGCCCGTCTCGGTGTCGACCTCGACCACGGCCAGGTGCGCGCCGAACGGGAAGGTCGGCTTGCCGCCGCCGAACCAGACGTCGGCGGTGAGCTTGCCGCCGGACGCCGTCTCGGCGACCTGCGCCCAGCTGAGCACGGTGCTCGACGGCGCGCCGCGGACCTGCCAGACGCCGCGTTCGGCGTCCAGCTCGAGGTCCTCCGGTGCGGCTTCGAGCAGGTCGGCGGCCAGTGCGCGGGCCTGCGCGATCACCTCGTCGGCGGCCTGCCGGATCGCCGAGCCGCCCAGCTGCAGCGACCGGGAGCCGAACGTGCCGACGGCCTTGGGCACCTCGTCGGTGTCGCCGTGGCGGACGGTGATCTTGTCCAGCGGCACGCCGAGCTGGTCGGCCAGCAGCATCGCCAGCGACGTCCCGATGCCCTGCCCGTGCGGTGAGCTGCCCGTCCAGGCGACCACCGAGCCGTCCGGGAAGAGGTCGACGCGGCCGCTCTCCCCGCCGGCGTCGCCGCCGGTGATCTCGACGTAGGCGGCGATGCCGAGGCCGAGCTCGATCGGGTCGCCGGCTTCCCGGCGCCGCTTCTGCTCGGCGCGGAGCTCGGCGTACCCGCCGGCTTCGAGGGCCTTGTCCAGCGCCGCCGCGTACTCGCCCGTGTCGTAGGACGCGCCCGTCGGCGTCGTGTAGGGGAACTCTTCCGGCCGGATGAAGTTGACCCGCCGGACCTCGGCCGGGTCGACCTCGATCTCGGCGGCGAAGCGGTCCATCGCCCGTTCGAGCGCGGCCGTCGCCTCCGGGCGGCCCGCGCCGCGGTAGGCCGCGATCGGCGTCGTGTTCGTGACGACGGCGCGGCTGCGCGTCTCCACCTTCGGGAACCGGTACACGCCGACGGCCATGAGCTCGGTCAGCGTGGGCAGGAACAGCGTCCGCGGGTACGCGCCGGCGTCCTGGATGACGTCGAGGCGGTACGCGAGGACGGTGCCGTCGCGCTTCCCGCCGATGGTCACGGTGTTCTGCTGCGCGCGGCCGTGCGTCATCGACGTGAGGTTCTCGCTGCGCGACTCGATCCAGCGGACCGGCCGGCCGATCTCCTTGGCCGCCCAGCCGAGAACGGTCGCCTCGGGGTCCGCGCCGATCTTCGCGCCGAACCCGCCGCCGACGTCCGGGGCGATGACCCGCACGTTCTCCTCGCCGACGCCGAGGCTCATGGCCACCTGCGTGCGGGCGATCTGGGCGTTCTGCGTGGAAAGCCAGACCGTCAGCCTGCCGTCCTCGCCCCACGCGCACGACGCGCCCCGGACTTCCAGCGGCGCGGGTGCGACACGCTGGTTGACGATCGTCTGCGAGACGACGACCTCGCAGTCCGCGAAGATCCCGTCGTCGAACTCCTTCGCGCCGTTGACCTGCACGACGTTGCTGCCCGTCTCGGGGTACAGCAGCGTCTCGTCCGCCAGGGCCGCGTCGATGCTCGCGACGGCGCCGAGGGGGTCGTAGTCGATGTCGACCAGCTCGGCCGCGTCGGCCAGCTGGTAGCGCTCCTCGGTGAGGACGAGCGCGACGGGCTCGCCGACGTAGCGCACCACCCCGTCGGCCAGCCACGGTTCCTTCACCGGCCCCGCGGCGTGCGGGTCGAGGCCGAGGTCGGCGGCGGTGAACACCCCGAGCACCCCCGGCGCCGCCTTCGCCTCGCTGACATCGATGCTTTCGATCCGCGCGTGCGCCACCGGACTGCGCACGAACACCGCGTGCGCGGCGCCGGAAAGCGCTTCCTCCCGCAGATCGTCCACGTAGGTGCCGCCCGCGGTGATCAGGTTCTGATCCTCCTGGCGGACCACCCGGGTCCCGACAATGCTCATCTGGTCTCCTGCTCGCCGATACCCCGCCGATCATGCCCTGTTTTCAGGAGAACGCCAGCACCGCCGCGAGTCCCAGGCCGGCGATGCCGATCCCGATGCGCAACGGCGTGGCGGGCAGGTGGCGCACGAGCGTCGAGCCCAGCCACGCGCCGCCGAGCGAGCCGAGGCAGACGGCGAGGGCGGCCGTCCAGACCACCTTGCCGGTGACGGCGAAGACGATCGCGGCGAGCAGGTTCGCCGAGCCGGTGACCAGGTTCTTCGCGGCGTTCGTCCGGGCCAGCGGCTGCGTCCAGACGGAGACGAGCAGGGCCAGCATCAAGACGCCCGCGGCGGCGCCGAAGTAGCCGCCGTAGATGCCGATGAAGAACGCGGCGACGCCGGTGGCCGGGCGCAGGCCGTGGTGCTCGGCGCCTTCGGCCAGCCGGCGCAGCCGCGGCCCGGCCATCAGGACGATCGAGGCGGCGCCGATCAGCCACGGGACGATCGCGGTGAAGGCGTCGGACGGGGTCAGGAGGAGCACCAGCCCGCCGCACGCGCCGCCGACGGTGGTGATGACGCAGAGCGGGACGAGCTTCTGCCCCTGACCGGCCAGTTCGGGACGCGCCCCGGCGGCGCCCCCGGCGGTGGTGCCGAGCATGGCGACGGTGTTGGTGATGTTGGCGGTGACGGGTGGCAGCCCCGCGGCGAGGAGGGCGGGGTAGGAGACCAGCGAGGCCAGCCCGGCGATCGACCCGGTCAGGCCGGCGCCGACGCCGGCCAGGACGAGCAGGAGGAAGACGCCGGGGCCGGTGATCACGTTGTCATCTCAACACGGCGGGGGCGGCCGGCCGCGGTGAGATTGCTCCCACCCGAGGGCTGCGGTATAGGTCGTTATACGAATTACCCAGGCCTTGTCCGAAACCGGACGGGATCCGGCGACGGGCTTGCCCCGCGGCGACAGGCCGTCACAGAATCCGCGCTGACAAGGTTGTCAGCGAGCGGAGACCGGACCATGGGCGAGTTGAACCGGCGGAAGGCCCTCGTGGGCGCGAGTGGCGTCGCGGCCCTCCTGGCCTCGGGACTGCTGCCGGGGGTCGCGGCGGCCACGGGCGCGGCGAGCGGGCAGGCACCCGGCGGACCGCCCGATCCGGTGGCCGCCACCTACCTGCGCGTGCTGCTCCGGCACACCCGCTGGGCCGAGCAGCAGTTCGACGCCGCGGCCGGGATCTACCCCGCGAAGGACTTCACCTTCGCCGTCGTGCTCGGCAACGCCCTCCTGCTCACCCGCCCCGGCTACGACGAGACCACGGCCGGCGTCAGCCAGGCGACCCTCAAGGCCCACACCCTCGCCACCATCGAGCACTTCGCCGCGTCGAACCTGCTCACCGGCGGCACCGAATGGGGCCGGAAACTGTTCTTCGACACCACTTTCCAGTCGTACTTCCTGCTCGCCGCCCGTCTCCTGTGGACGGACCTCGACGACGCCACGAAACGGAACGTCGAGCGCATCACCACCGAACAGGCCGCCTACACGACCGCCCTCGGCACCGGGAACGACCCGGCGTCCGGCGACTGGACACCCAACGGCCTGAAGGGCGGCTACGTCGGCGACACCAAGCTCGAAGAGATGGGGGTCTACGCCCAGTCGCTCGCCCCCGCGCTCGCGTGGGCGCCGGGCGACCCGCGTGCGAAGGACTGGCGCGAAGCCTTCGGTGCGTGGAGCCGCAACGAGACCGGGCTGCCGGCCGCCGACCTCGCCAACCCGCGGCTCGTCGACGGCCACCCGATCAGCGCGAACACCGCCACCAACCTCTACGACACCTTCCTCGTCGAGAACCACGGCTCGTTCGGCCCGCACTACCAGGAAGAGCTGTGGCGCACCTCCGGCCGGAACGCGATGCACTTCCTCGCGGCCGGAGCCCCGCTGCCCGAAGTCCTCACCGCCCAGCCGAACGGCGAGCTCCTCTGGCGCTCCATGCTGCTGATGACCAGCGACGCCGGCGAGCCGCTGATGCCGATGGTCGCCGACCGCGAGCACCTCTACGGCCGCGACGTCATCCCGCTCGCCTTCCGCGCCCAGGTGCTCGGCGACCGCCATGCCGCCCGCGCCGAGGCCGACCTCGCCGCGCGGCTCGAGCCCTACCAGGCCTACGCGCCCGCCGACCGGATCACGAAGTTCTCCGGCGAACCGAAGTACGAGCCCGAGGCCCGCGCCGAACTGGCCATCAGCTACCTGCTGCACGAATGGCGCGCGCGGCAAGGCCCGGTGACCCCCGTGAGCACCACGGAGTTCGACGCCCACGCCGCCGGGGTCGCCGACTTCGGCGCCGCGCCCGGCTTGCTGGCCCACCGCTCCCCCACCGCCTGGGCCGCGACGGTGACCAAGCCCGGCTTCGTCAAATTCGCCTGGCAGCCGCACCACGACGACTGGCTGTTCGTGCTCGGCGGCGCCAACCCGATGCTGCTCCCGGCCACGAACATCGCGGTCAAAGAACGCCACGCCACTACCTACGAGAAGGTCCGCGACGGCTTCGACGGCACCGTAGGCGTCCTGCGCTTCGACGCCGGGTACGCCGCGCTCGCCACTCTCCCCACCGGGGCCGCGGTGTATGCCAGCACCGGGGTCGCCGAGAGCGAAGGTGTCCTGAACGTCTACAACCTCGCCATGCCGGGCGTCCCCGGTCTCGACGGCGACCGCACCTACACCGCCGCCGAAGGCAAGGTCACGCTCCAGGCCACGGCCGCGCCCACCGGCGCCCGGACCGACGATCTGATGTTCACCCCGGTCACCGCCCGGCACGTCCGGATGCTCGGCGTCCAGCCGGACCCGACGTACGGCTATTCGCTCTGGGCCTTCGAGGTCCGCGACGGCGACGGCCCGGACCTCGCGCGAGCCGGAACCGCGTCGGCGTCCTCGGCAGCCTCCGGCAAGGAAGCCAAGTACGCGAACGACGGGAACGCGGCCACCCGCTGGGCAGTGTCCACATCGGACCGTCCACGCGCCGACAGCTGGCTCGCGGTCGACCTCGGCGCGCCTCAGACCCTCGACCGCGTGCGACTGAGCTGGGAAGCCGCCGCCGGGCGCAAGTACCGCATCGAAACCTCGCAAGACGGCGTGACCTGGACGACGGTCGCGACCTACCCGGTGCCCGCGTTGCGCAGCACTAAGGGCTGGCTGGACATCGACGGCCGGGCCGGGATCGTGACCGGCGGCCCGAACCCGCTCACGGTCACCGGCGACCGCGTCACCCTCTCCGACGGGCCGGCCGTGCCCCTGCTCGCCGAGCTGTACCCGAACACCGAGGACCTCGCGAAGCTC
Organism: Amycolatopsis sp. NPDC005961; assembly: GCF_040629235.1. Lineage (NCBI taxonomy): Bacteria > Bacillati > Actinomycetota > Actinomycetes > Pseudonocardiales > Pseudonocardiaceae > Amycolatopsis > Amycolatopsis sp. NPDC005961. The sequence continues at coordinate 17,938 of NZ_JBEXVF010000025.1, forward strand.
GCCGCCCGCCCCAAGGCCACCACCACGGCGGACACGGTCCGCGCGAGCGTCACCGACGGTTTCCTCGTGCTGGTCAACCTTTCCGGCACCGCGGCGACCGGCACGGCGACCCTCCCGCAGGACGGCGGCACCTACCGGCTCTACCGCGGCGAGCAGACCGTCACCCGGACCGGCACCGAAGTCTCCTACGCGCTGGCCGCGGCGGAAGGCCGCATCGAGCCCCCGCGGTTCACCGTGCGGGGACCGGTTGGCTTGAAGGCGGTCGTGCGCGACGCGAGCCGGGTCGACCTGACGGCGCCGCCGGGGTTCCTCCCGGTCGTCGTCACCGTGACGCCGGACGGCGGCCGGCCGCGGCCGGTCGTCCTGCCGCCGCGCCGGGCGGTGCCGGTCGTGTTCGGCGACGTCCGGCCGTACCCGCTGGCCGACCTCGCGCCCGGGCGGACCACCTTCCCCGCCGAGCCCCTGCCGCCCGGGATGTCGAGCCCGGCGGCGGCCGTCGACGACGACCCGGCGACGGCGTGGCGGCCCGGCCCGGACGGCCGGCTGGTCGTCGATCTCGGGGCGGTGACGGCGGTTTCCGCCGTCGAACTGGCCTGGACACCCGGACGCCGGCCGAAGGCGAGCGTCGAAACCAGCGTCGACGGCGTCACCTACCGGACGGCGAGCTCCGGCCCGGCCCGGTACGTGGCGGTCCGGACGGGCTGGCGAAGCGGCGATGCGAGCCTCACGCGGCTTTCCGTCCGGACTTGATCGATCTCGCAGCGCCCGCGGCGGGCCCCGGGGCGAGTACCTTGGCACCACAGGTCTCGCCGGCCCGGGAGGACGGATGCGCGTCACGATCGCCGAGGTCGCCCGCCGCGCGCGGGTGAGCAAGACGACCGTGTCGAGGGTGCTCAACAACAAAGCCGATGTGGACGCGGCGACCGCGATCCGCGTGCGCGAGGTGATCGCGGCGACCGGGTACATCCCGAGCGCCGGCGCGGTCGGGCTCGCCCGCGGCGTGACCCGCACGGTCGGGATGCTGGTGCCGGGCCTGACGTGGCCGTGGATGGGCGAGGTGCTGCAGGGCGTCGCCGACGTCGTGGAGGCCAAGGGCTACGGCCTGCTGCTGTCCACGGCCAACCGCGGCGCGGACTCCCTCGGCGAGTTCTCCCGGCAGGTGTCGGCGAAGGCGTTCGACGGGCTGCTGCTCGTCGAACCGCCGGATGCCGTGCGGCACCTGCGCGTGCTGCACGACTCCGGGCTGCCGGTCGTGGTGATCGACGACCGCGGCCGCCGTCCCGCGTTCCCGTCGGTGGGCACGGACAACCGGCAGGGCGGCGCGTCCGCGGCCCGGCACCTGCTCGCTACCGGGCGCACGCGGCTCGCGACCGTCACCGGCCCGCGCGACTTCGGCTGCACGAGCGACCGGCTCAACGGCTTCCGCGACGTGATCCGCGAAGCCGGCCTGGCGCTGGACCCGAACCTGATCATCGAAGGCGACTTCACCAGCGAAAGCGGCGAGGCGGCGATCCTCCAGCTCCTGGCCACCGGCCCGGAGTTCGACGCCGTCTTCGCGCACAACGACCTCACCGCGGCCGGTGTGCTGGCCGGGCTGCGGAAGGCCGGGCGTGCGGTGCCGGCGGACGTCGCCGTGGTCGGGTTCGACGACATCCCCCTGGCCGCGCACACCCAGCCCCCGCTGACCACCGTCCGCCAGCCGCTGCGGCAGATGGGCGAGACGGCGGCCCGGCAGCTGCTCGCCCAGCTGGGTGGGGCACCCCAGCCGGACGAGCCGCTGATCGTCCCGACCTCCCTGGTGATCCGGGAGTCGACCCGGGAGGCTCAGGAGACGGTCAGCGCCGCCGAGAGCGGGACGTTGCGCGAGGAGTCACCGAGGTAGACCCGGTACTGGCCCGCGTTCGTCGTCCACGAACCACTCCAGTGCGCGAGGTCCCTCGGAGTCAGCGGGAACGACACCTGCTGGCTCTGTCCGGGGTTGAGCTGCACCTTCTTGAATCCCTTCAGTTGTTTGGGCGGTTCACCGTTCCCGGTGGGTTGTCCGACGTAGAGCTGGACGACGTCGGCGCCCGCGCGGGAGCCGGTGTTGGTCACCGTCGCCGTCACGGTCGCGGTGCCGTTCGTCCCCTGCGGCGACACGACCAGGTTCGAGAACCCGAACGTCGTGTACGACAGGCCGAAGCCGAACGGGAACAGCGGCTCGATGTTCCGGCTGTCGTACCACCGGTACCCGACGTTCAGGCCCTCCGAGTACTCGATCCGGTCGTTGGCGCCCGGGAACTGCTGGACGTTCGCCGTCGGCAGGTCGGCGAGCTGCTTCGGGAAGCTGACCGGCAGCTTGCCCGACGGGTTGACGTCGCCGTAGAGCAGCGACGCGAGCGCGTTGCCGTTCTCCTGGCCCGGGTACCAGCCTTCGACGACCGCGGCGGCCTTCGCCAGCCACGGCATCGTCACCGCCGAGCCGGTGTTGAGGACGACGATCGTGCGCGGGTTGGCCGTCGCGACTGCGTCGATCAGGTCGTTCTGCTGGTTCTGCAGGTCGATCGTGTCGAGGTCCTGCGTCTCGGACTCGCCGTAGCTGGCGAACACGATCGCGACGTCCGCGGCCTTCGCGGCGGCGACCGCGCCCGGGATGTTCGGCGTCTGCACGTGCTCACCGGCGCCGTCCACATAGGACACCATGACGCCGGACCCGGCCCGTGCCTTGATGCCGTTGATCGGGTTGACCGACGCCGGGGACGGGTTGACCTTGGCGCTGCCGCCACCGATGTTCTGCGGGTCGATCCCGTCGCCGCCGGACAGCGCGATCGACTTCGTCGACGCGGTCAAAGGCAGGACGCCGGTGTTCTTCAGCAGCACCGACCCCGCCGCCGCGACGTCCCGGGCGGTCGTCACGTTCGCCGCGGTGGTCACCACGGAAGCAGGCGTACCCCGCCGGGCCCGGTCGAAGACGCCGAACCGGAACATCTGCGTCAGCACCCGCCGGACCATGTCGTCGACGCGGGCCTGCGTGACCTCACCGCGCGAGACGGCGTCGAGCAGGCCCTGGCCGAAGAACGCGCCGCCGGGCATCTCCATGTCGAGCCCGCCGTTGGCCAGCTGCCGCGGGCCGCCGGTCGCCGAGCCCCAGTCGGAGCCGACGAAGCCGCCCCAGCCGGCGTCCTGCTTGATCGCGGTGGTGAGCACGCCGCTGTTCTGGCACGCCGGGACGCCGTTGATCTGGTTGTAGGCGCACATCATCGACGCGACCTGGCCCTGGCTCGCCACCTGCTGGAACGCCGGCAGGTACAGCTCGTGCAGGGTGCGGTCGTCGATGATCACGTTGTCCGACGGCGTCCCGCGCGACGCCCCGGCCTCGACGTTGTACGCCGCCGCGTGCTTGGCCTGCGCCATGACGCCCTGGCTCTGGATGCCCTGGATCGTCGCCGTCCCGGCCGCCCCGGCGAGGTACGGGTCCTCGGCGTAGGTCTCGAAGTTGCGGCCCCACCGGGGGTCGCGGACCAGGTTGATCGTCGGGCCGAGGGCGATGTCGACGCCCTTGCCCGCGAACTCGGCGCCCATCGCGCTGCCGTACCGGTTCATCAGGCCGGTGTCCCAGGTCGCCGCGGCCGAAACCGGCGCCGGGAACTGGGTGACGCCGTCGAGGCCGTCGCCGACCCCGGCCGGGCCGTCCTGCAGGCCGAGGGCCGGGATGCACAGCTCGGGCACGGCGTCGGTGTTGCCGATGTACGGCCCGGTCGCACCGTTGCCGTGCAGCACCTTGATCTTCTGCTGCGCGGTCATGGCCGCCATGAGCTGGGTGACGCGGTCGGCGACCGGGGCCGTCGAGCCGACCCACGGGCAGCCCGTCGGTGGTGGCGTCGTGCCGTCGGTCGTGTGCACCGCGAACTCCCACAGCGAGACACCCCATTGCGTGGCCCGCACGGTCGCGGTCATCCGCACGTAGCGAGCCGTGCCGGACACCGCGGGGTGTTCGGTGCCGCCGGTACCGGCCACGGTCGCCGCCGTGGTCCATGAGGTCCCGTCGGTGGACAGCTGGATCGTGTACGCGCTCGCGTAGGCCGCCTCCCAGGTCAGGTCGACGCCGCAGACCGGCCGCGAGCCGCCGAGGTCGACCTGGATCCACTGCGGGTCCGCGGCCAGGCTCGACCACCGGGTGCCGCCGTCCCCGTCGACGGCCGCTGACGCCGGGAAGGCGTCCGACTGCACGCTCGACGCCGTCGCCGGTTGCCGCAGTGCCGCGTCGGCGCTGCCGCACGCCTGCGCCGAACCGTCGCCGAAGACCTGGAACTCCCAGAGCGAGACGCCCCACTGGGTGGCGCGGTGGGTGGTGGTCAGCCGGACGTAGCGGCCGCTCCCGGACACCGGCAGCGTCTGGGTGCCGCCGGTGCCGGTCGTGGTCGAGTACACAGTGGACCACTGGCCGCCATCGGCCGAGGCCTGGATCGTGAACGCCGTGGCGTACGCCGCCTCCCACTGGAGGACGACCTGGCTGAGGCTGTGCGACGAACCGAGGTCGACCTGCAGCGTCTGCGGGTCGGCGGCCAGGCTGGACCAGCGCGTGCCCGGGTCGCCGTCGACGGCCGCGCTCGCGGGGAAAGCGGCGTTTTCGGTGGAGGAGGCGATCACGGCGTGCCCTTGGGAGAGCAGGGCCGGGGCCGCCTGGGCGGTGAGCGGCGGGACCGCGAGCAGTCCCACCGCCACCGCCGCACCGAGGGCGAACCGCCTCACTGGTACACCCGCACGTAGTCGATCACCATGTCCTGCGGCAGGACGGTCCCCGCTCCCGGCGGACCGGGGAAGTCGCCGCCGATGGCGTTGTTGAGGATCAGGAAGAACGGGTGGTCGTAGACCCACGGCCCGCGCGTGCTCTCGACGGTGTCGCGGTTGATCGTCTCGAACGCGTTGCCGTCGACGTAGAAGGTCATGTGCGACGCGTCCCAGTCGAGGCCGAACTTGTGGAACCCGGCGGAGACGTCCTGGCCGAGGTCGAGGGGCGCGCCGATGCCGCCGGCGCCGTTGTACGCGGGCGCGTGGATGGTCGAGTAGGCCAGGTTCGGCGACTTCCCGACGTGCTCCATGATGTCGATCTCGCCGCAGTTGGGCCACGGCGTACCGCTGAAGAAGTTCGCGCCCAGCAACCAGAACGCGGGCCAGAGACCCTGCGAACCGGACACCTTGATGTTCGCCTCGACGTGCCCGTAGGTGAAGCTGAACTTGCCCGCGGTGTTGATCCGGCCGGACGTGTACTGGCAGGTGCCGCTGCCGCTGATCGGGTCGACCGGGCAGGCGCTGCCCGGGGTGGCTTCGCGGCGGACCTGGATGACGAGATTGCCCCGGCCGTCCTGCTTGGCGTTGTTGTTGTTCGTGTAGTACTCGAGTTCGTTGTTGACGCCGGGGCCGGTCTCGGCGGTCCACTTGCTCGCGTCCGGGCCCGCACCCGCGGCGCCGTTGAACTCGTCGCTCCAGACCAGCGTGCCCGGGAAGTGCGGGGCCGGCGGCGCGGGCGGCGGGGTGGTCGGGTTGCCGCCGGTGCCGTAGACGTCGAAGCCCCACAGCGAGTAGCCGTAGCCGTTCGACCGGGCGGTGCCGTACATCCGGACGTAGCGGCCGCTGCCGTTGACGGTCAGCGTCTCCTTGAAGCCCTTGCCGGTCGTGGTCGAGTAGAGCGTCGTCCAGTTCGCGTTGTCGTTCGAGATCTGGAGCTGGTAGGCGACGGCGTAGGCCGGGTCCCACTGCAGGACGACCTGGTGCACGGCCGCGGTGGCGCCGAGGTCGACGGTGATCCAGCCCGGGTCGACCCAGCCGGTGGTCGCGCTCGTCGCCCAGCGCGTGGCCGGGTCGTGGTCGAACGCCTTCGCCGGGAGGCAGCCCGGGCACGCGCCGTCGTCCTGGTACGAGGAGGCCGTGCCGGACTTGCCGTAGGACAGCAGGGCGTCGCCGGGCTGGGTCGTCCCGCCCCCGCCGTAGACCTGGAACTCCCAGAGCGAGTAGCCGTACTGCGTGGCGCGCTGGGTGCCGGTCAGCCGGACGTACCGGCCGCTGCCGGTGACGTTCAGCGTCTGGGTGCCGCCGGTCGCGGTGGTGGTCGAGTAGAGCGACGTCCAGGTGGCGCCGTCGGTGGACGCCTGGATCGTGAAGGCCTTGGCGTAGGCGGCTTCCCAGTTCAGCACGACCTGGGACAGCTGCTGGGTGGAGCCGAGGTCGACCTGCAGCGTCTGCGGGTCGCCGAACGCGCTGGACCAGCGGGTACCGGGGTCGCCGTCAACGGCGGCGGACGCGGGGAACGCGGCGGACTCGGTCGAGGACGCCGTCACCGGACGGCCTTGGGAGAGCAGGACGGGCGCGGCCTGGGCCACCGGCGCGGTGAGCAGGGCGGCGAGGGTCAGGGCGAGGACGGCGAGAACCCGGGTTCTCGGCATGCGGCGTTGCATGGGGCACCTCCACGGCGAACCGGCGCCGGGACGGCCTTGCCCCGGCGCGGATCGGCTCACGTGGTCCTCGGCGCGGGTGTGGGTCCCGCCCTCGGCACGCTCTTAGTTCAGGATATAAATAAAGAGCCGTAAAATGTCAACGCCGCTGCGCCGGACGGTCGCGGACCACCCCGCACACTGGTCCGGGAGAACGAATCCCCGCCGGATCCTTGACTCCGCCGAACCCCGCGCTGTTAACTGCGAACCGCCGTCGGAACCGGTTCCGTGACCGCCACCCGGGACCGTTCCGCCGCGACACGCACCCCTTCGGGATGACCGGTTCGCGCCGTCGCACCCGCCTCGCACCGCTCCTCCGGCTCACGGCGCCGGGCGGATGAGGCGGCCGCGGACCCGCCGCACCACCCGACGCCGGCGCGAGCTGTGGGGCTCGCCCGGTCCGCCGCCGCCCGGCGTTGCCGCGCGGTCTCTTCCCCGCACTTCGATCAGCAGGCAGGCAGATGAGATCACCGACGTTCTCCCCCGCACACCGCCTCCTCGTTCTCGCGACCACCCTCGTCACCGCGGTCACCACCGCGGTGGTGGTCGGGTCCGCTCCGGCGCAGGCCGCCGCGTGCGGGACCACGAACCTCGCGCAGGGCCACACGGCGACCGCGTCCTCGACCGAAAACGGCGGGACGCCCGCGTCCGCCGCGGTCGACGGCAACGCCGGCACGCGCTGGTCCAGCGCGTTCAGCGACCCGCAGTGGCTGCAGGTCGACCTGGGCTCCGCGCAGCAGCTCTGCGACGTGGTCCTCAGCTGGGAAGCCGCGTACGCGAAGGCGTTCAGCGTGCAGCTCTCTTCGGACGCGAACACCTGGACGACGGCGTACACGACCACCACCGGCGCCGGCGGCACGCAGACCGTGTCCGTCACCGGCACCGCCCGCTACCTGCGGGTCTACGGCACCCAGCGGGCGACCGGCTACGGCTATTCGCTCTGGGAAGTCGCGGTGCACGGCACCGGCGGCGGGACGACCATCCCGCCGACCGACCCGCGCAACCCGGACCTCGGGCCGAACGTGTCGGTGTTCGACCCGTCGACCCCGGCCGCGACCATCCAGAACCGGCTGACGCAGCTGGCGGACCAGCAGCACACCAACCAGTTCGGCAACGAGCGCTACGCCGTGCTGTTCAAGCCCGGGAACTACACCGCCGACGTCAACCTCGGCTTCTACGAGCAGGTCGCGGGCCTGGGCCTCTCGCCCGACGACGTCAACCTCAACGGCCACGTCCGCGTCGAAGCGGACTGGCTGCAGCAGGGCGACAACCCGGCCAACAAGGGCAACGCGACGCAGAACTTCTGGCGCTCCGCCGAGAACCTCTCGGTGACGCTGCCCGCCGGGCAGGTCGAACGCTGGGCCGTCGCGCAGGCCGCGCCGTACCGCCGGATGCACCTCAAGGGCAGCCAGATCCAGCTGTGGAACGGCGGGGACGGCTGGGCCAGCGGTGGCCTGATCGCCGACAGCAAGATCGACGGCGTGGCCGTTTCCGGTTCGCAGCAGCAGTTCCTCACCCGCAACAGTGAGCTGGGCGGCTGGCAGGGCGGCGTCTGGAACATGGTGTTCGTCGGCTCGACCGGCACCCCGCCGGCGTCGTTCCCGAACCCGCCCGAAACGGTCGTCGGCCAGACGCCGGTGATCCGCGAGAAGCCGTTCCTCTACGTCGACGGCTCGGGCAGCTACAACGTGTTCGTCCCGGCGCTGCGGCAGAACTCCTCGGGCACGAGCTGGGGCCACGGCGCGCCGGCCGGGCAGTCGATCTCGCTCAGCGAGTTCTACGTCGCGCACCCGTCCGACTCGGCCGCGACCATCAACGCGGCTCTGGCCGCGGGTAAGAACCTGCTGGTCACGCCGGGCGTCTACCACCTCGACCAGGCGCTGAACGTCACGCGCCCGGACACCGTGGTGCTCGGGCTCGGCCTGGCGACGCTGATGCCCACCACCGGGACGGCGGCGATCACGACGTCCGATGTGGACGGCGTCAAGATCGCCGGGCTGCTGATCGACGCGGGCGCGGTGAACTCGCCGGTGCTCGTGCAGGTCGGCCAGCCGGGCTCGAACGCCAACCACGCGGCCGACCCGACGTCGCTGCACGACGTGTTCTTCCGGATCGGCGGCGCGGCCGTCGGGAAGGCCACGCAGACGCTGGTGGTCAACTCGAACAACGTCATCGGCGACCACATGTGGCTGTGGCGCGGCGACCACTCGAACGGCGTCGGCTGGAACGTCAACACCGCGGCGAACGGCCTGGTCGTCAACGGCGCGAACGTGACGATGTACGGCCTGTTCGTCGAGCACTACCAGCAGTACGAGGTGCTCTGGAACGGCAACGGCGGGCGGACGTACTTCTTCCAGAACGAGATGCCGTACGACCCGCCGGACCAGGCGTCCTGGTCCAGCGGCGGCGGCCGGCAGGGCTGGGCGGCGTACAAGGTGGCCGACTCGGTGACCAGCCACGAAGGCTGGGGCCTGGGCAGCTACTGCTTCTTCAACACGAATCCGTCCATTGTGGCCAGTCACTCCTTCGAGGTGCCGAACAACGGCGGGGTCCGGTTCCACAACCTCGTTTCGGTGTCACTCGGTGGCGTGGGCACGATCGCCCACGTCATCAACGATTCGGGTGACGCCGCGAACACCGGGCACCAGGTGAGCCCGCTGGTCTCCTACCCGTAGCACGGCGGCGACGTACGCGTCCGGGCGGACCAGCCAGGCTTCGCCCGGACGCGCACCCAGCACCCCGCCCACCGGGATCCCCGCCGACCGCGCACCCTCCGCCCGCACGCCCGGCGTCGTCAGCAGCAGGAACCCCCGCCGGGCCAGGTCCCGCAACCGTCCACTCGCGACGGTGAGGTCCGGTAGCAGCACACCCGGCCCGGGCGGCGGCACCGCACCTCGCGGCGGCCGTCCGGCGAACGGGCGTCCCGGATCTGTCGTGGTCAACGGCGAATCCGCGTACCAGAACGGTTCGGCCAGCCGGCCCGAGTCCACCTGTTCACAGGCCTCCGGGTCGTGCGCTGCGCGGGTGAGGACGTCCGAGCGGCGCCGGTGCCGCTCATCGTCCTGCGGCACCAGGAAGTCCATCGTGGCCGTGGTGACGGCCGCGTTCTCCACCGCCGCGGCGTGCCGCTCGGTGTGGTAGCTCTCCAGCAGTTCCTCCCCCGCGTCGCCGCGCAGGACCCACGCCAGCTTCCAGGCCGCGTTCTCCGCGTCGGCCACGCCGGAGTTGAGCCCGCGCGCCCCGAACGGCGCGACGAGGTGCGCGCAGTCCCCGGCGAGCAGCACCCGCCCGACCCGCATCCGCGGGACCAGCCGCGTGTGGAAGCGGTAGACCGAACGCCAGATCACCTCGTAGGGCACCGATCCGATGATCGCGCGGATCCGCGCCTCCATCGCCCCGCCCGACTCCTCGGCCGCGAGGTCGTAGTCCGCCGGGACCTGCCAGTCGATGCGGAACCGCGAGTCCGGGCACGGGTGGATGAGCACCTGGCGGCCGGGGTTCCACGGCGGGTCGAAGTAGAACCGCCGCTCGGCCGCCCAGCCCGGCAGGTCGGCGCGGATGTCGCAGATCAGGAACAGGTCCCGGAAGGACACGCCGTCGAGACGCTGCCCGAGCGCCCGTCGCACGACGTCGCCGCGCGCACCGGTGCACGCGATGGCGTAGTCGGCTTCGATCCGGCGCGGACCGGCCGCCGTGTCGCACTCGACGACCACCCGGCCGGGCTGGGTCAGGCTCCGGACGCGGTGCCCGCGGCGGACGTCGATCAGCGGCTGCCGCGCGATCAGCTCGTCGAGGACCTCCTCGACGCGGGCCTGCGAGAGGTTGACGAACGGCGGCAGGGCCGAGCCGCCGTCGGGCAGCTTCAGCGAGAACAGCTCGGTGTCGCGGTGGAACGTCCGCGCGGTCGTCCAGGTGAGCCCTTCCTCGGCGAGGCAGCCCGCGCCGAGGGACGCCCAGACGTCCAAAGTGTCCCGTTGCTGGCAGATGGCCTTGGACCCGACGGGGTCGCGCACCTCGTGCTCGTCGACGAGCACCACGGGTACGCCCCAGCGCGCGAGCAGCAGCGCGGCCGTCTGGCCGACGGGGCCGCTGCCGAGAACGGCGACGGTCATCGCTTCAGTCCTGCAGCTGGTCCCAGACTTCGCGGTCGCGTTCGGCGGTCCACACCACCGGCCGCTCGATGCCGCCCAGCTCGTCCCACAGCCGCGAGACGTCGAAAGGCAGGCAGTGCTCGAAGATCGGCCACTGGCCGTACTGCCCGACGAGCGCCGCGTGGGTCCGTTCGAAGGCGTCCTTGAGCGTCCCGCCGGCGTCCCGCACCGCGCCGACCTCGCGGATCATCGTGTCCAGGAAGTGGCGGGTCTGCGCGATGGCGGCCTCGACCGCCTTAGCTCCCCGGCTCACCCCGCCGCGGCCGCCGATCAGCGTCTCGGCCCCGAAGGCGCCGACGCGGTCCAAAGTGGACGATGCCCATTCGCGGTGGAACGCGTCGCCGGTGTACAGCGCGGCTTCGGCTTCCACGAGGTCGCCGGCGTAGAGGATCTTCCGCCGCGGCAGCCAGGCCACGATGTCCCCCTCGGTGTGGCCGCGCCCGCAGTACTGGAGGACCAGGTCGCCGCGGTCGCCGCCGAGGTCGATGGTGAGCCGGTCGGAGAAGGTCAGCGTCGGCCAGGTCAGGCCCGGCACCGAGTCCGCGGCCTTCGCCAGCCGCGGCATCCGGCCGAACTCGCTTTCCCAGTCCTCCTTGCCGCGCTCGGCGACCAGGGCCCGGGTGTTCTCGTGCGCGACGATCACGTCGGCGTCGAACGCCGACGCGCCCAGCACGCGCACCGCGTGGTAGTGGCTCAAGACCAGGTAGCGCACGGGTTTGTCGGTGTGCTCGCGGAGTTTCGCGAGCCATTCGCTTGCGGCGACCGGCGTGGCGAGCGCCTCGAAGCAGACGAGGAAGTCCTCGCCCTCGATCGCGCCGATGTTGGGGTCGCCCTCGGCGGTCAGCGCGTAGACGCCGTCGTCCAGGACTTCCAGGGTCTGCGCTTTCTCCGCCAGGTCGGCCGAAGAGGCGAAGGCTTTCTTCGTCACGGCGAGCGCTCCTTCTGATCGTCAAAGGTTTGACTATCTCGCCGGTCACACTAACCCGCCGCACCGGCGCGCGGAACCCCTTCGCCTAATCTGGGCCGCATGACCGACCGACCGGCCGAAGACCTCGACTACCTCTCGTTCGTCGACTACGCGATCGGGAAGACGAAGGCGGAGCTGCCGGCCACCGACCCCGTCGCGATGCGCCTCGGCCTCACGCTGCACCGGCTGGCGGGCGCGCTGGTGTACGACTGGGAGTCGACGGTGCACCGGCCGCGCGGCCTGAGCTGGGGCGGGTTCCGGGTGCTGTTCGTGTTGTGGCTGGCCGGCCCGCAGGAGTCCCGCCACGCGGCGCGCCTGGCCGGGATGAGCCGCGCGGCGGTGTCGGCCCTGGTCAAGACCCTGGAGCGCGACGGCCTGGTGACCCGCACACAGGTCCCCAGCGATCGACGGGCTGTCCGGCTCGCCCTGACCGAGGGGGGCCACTCGGCGGTGACCGACGCGTACCAGGCGCACAACGCGCGCGAGAAGGAGTGGGCGGCGTCGCTGACGCCGTCGGAGCAGACGGTCCTGATCGGACTGCTGGAAAAGCTCACCACGAGCCCGGTGGCCGCGGCGGCCCAGCGGCTCGCCTAGCTGGCCAGCCCGGGCAGGGTGTGCCCGGTCTGCTCGGCCTTCGCGCGGAGGTACCGGACGTTGTTCTCGGTGGCGAAGACCCCGGTCGGCACCTGCTCGCGCACGGCGATCCCGGCTTTGCGCAGCTGAGCGGCCTTGTCGGGGTTGTTCGACAGCAGGTCCACCTCGGTGACCCCCAGTGCTTCGAGCATCTGCGCGGCGACGGCGTAGTCGCGGGCGTCCTCGGGCAGGCCGAGCGCGGCGTTGGCGGCGTAGGTGTCGAGGCCCTGGTCTTGCAGCGCGTACGCGTCGAGCTTGTTGTAGAGGCCGATCCCCCGGCCTTCCTGACGCAGGTAGAGCAAGTAGCCGCCGGCCTCGGAGATCCGCTCGACGGCCTCGGCCAGCTGAGGCCCGCAATCACAGCGCGCGGACCCGAAGACGTCCCCGGTGAGGCATTCGGAGTGCGGCCGCACGAGCGGCACGTCCCCGGGAGTGCCGAGGACGAAGGCGAGGTGCTCGCCCCCGTCGGCCAGGCCCCGGAAGGTGACGGCCTCGGCGTCGACGGCGACGCCGCCGTGGAGTCGCAGCGGGATCCGCACCCGCGTTCGCACCTCGGCCGTCATGCTTTCTCCCTGGGATCGCCCACGTGATCGACCCTACCGGAAGTTCAAATTCGAACATCGGTGATCGCGCCGAACATCACTGGGGCCAACACCGGAGGATCACCGGATCTTCCCGATCGGCCCCGAAAACCGGTTACGTCACGTCGTATCCTCGAGCCATGATCCCCGGGGCCACCGCCGCGTCGTTCCTGCTGGTCGTCGTCCTCGGGGCGATGTCGCCCGGGCCCGACTTCGTCGTCGTCACCCGGTCCTCCCTCACCGGTGGACGACGGGCCGGGGTCGCCGCCGGGGCCGGGATCTCGCTCGGGGTCTTCGCCTGGGTCGTCGCCATCGCCTTCGGGGTCGCCGCCGTGCTGACCGCGTCGGCCGTCGCGTTCAGCGTCGTCAAGCTCGTCGGCGCCGGCTACCTCGTCTTCCTCGGCGTCAAAGCCTGGCTGGCCGTGCGCCGCGGCGAATACCGGGACCTCGGCGACGCCGGGGACGCCCCACCGCTCGCGGCCGGTGCCGCCTTCCGGCAGGGGCTGTTCACCAACCTGCTCAACCCCAAGGTCGCCGTCTACTTCCTCGCCCTGCTCCCCCAGTTCCTGCCCGCGGGCGGCTCCACCCTGCAGACGCTCGAGCTCGCCACCATCGCGACCGCCGGCACGGTCCTGTGGTTCGGGGCGCTCGCCCTCGTGGTCGGCGCGTTGAAGCGGTTCTTCGGTGACGGACGCGTCCGGCGGGGGCTCGACGCCGTCCTCGGCAGCGTGCTCGTCGCGCTCGGGGTGAAGGTCGCCGCCGAAGCGGCGTGAGGGCCCGCCGGGGCGGGCCCTCCGGCCGTCACAGCGCTTCGGCCGCCAGGCGGGTGCCCTCCACCCGGGCCCGGATCTTCGCGAACGCGATGTCGCGGGAGGTCGACGTGTCGTCCGCGAACGGGGAGAACCCGCAGTCGTCGCAGGTGCCGAGCCGATCGGCCGGCAGGTACTTCGCCGCCGTGAGCACGCGGTCGCGGACCTCCTCCGGCGTCTCCAACCGCGGGTCGATCGGGTCGATCACCCCGACGAAGATCCGCTGGTCCGCCCGCAGGTGATCGGCGATCACCTGCAGCGCGCGAGCCGGGTCGGCCTCGCTCGCCAGCTGGACGTAGAAGTTCCCCGCCTCCAGCCGGAACAGCTCCGGCAGCAGGCCCGCGTAGTCGACGTCGAGGCTGTGCACGGAGTCCTGGTCGCCGCCCGGGCAGGTGTGGACGCCGATCTTCGCGCGCTCCTCCGCCGTGAACCGCTGGAGCACGGCGTTGTTGAGCTCGACGAACTGCCGCAGCAGCCCGCCGGACGGGTCCAGCTTCAGCGACAGCCGCCCCTCGGTGAAGTCGATCTGGACGGCGTGCGCCCCGGCGTCGAGGCTGCGCCGGATGTCGGCCTCCGCCTCGTTCACCAAGTCCGCGACGAACTGCTCCTGCGGGTACCCGTCGATGCCGTCGGCCGGGTAGATCAGCGAGATCGCGGACGCGGCGATCACGGCCTGCTTGACCGGCTTGTCCGTGAGCGCCTTCGCCCGCGTCAGGTACTCGTCGGCGTGCGTCGCGTAGCGGAACGGGCCCGCGGTCAGCCGCGGCAGCTGCCGGGTGTGCCCGTCGGCGAACGGTATGACGACGCCGTCCGGCGCCAGCGCGGTCAGCCCGGCCAGCGGGTAGGTCGCGAAGCTCGGCTTGCCCTGTTCGCCGTCGGACACGACCGGCGACCCCGTCTCTTCGAACCGGCTGAGCGTGTCCGCGAGGGCGCGGCTCTCCAGCTCGGCGAGCGCGGCGGCGTCGATCCGTCCGGCGGCGAACGCGCCGAGCCCGTCGATCAGGTAGCCGGGACGGGGAATGCTGCCGATCGGTTCGGTCGGCAAGGTCATGGAGTCCTCCGCTGCTTGAAGGTCCTGACCGGCTTCGACCGGCGCGAAGCCGGCCTGACCGGCCTCGTGTCAGGCGAACCTAACGCGCTCCCGGGCGGTCACGGAGCGCGGATCACCCGGTCGGAGCAGCGAAAAGCACGAAATAAGAAGACGTTTGGCGGTTAGCCAGGAGGACGATTGGGTATTCGCTACGGCGACACGGCGGGTTCGGCGCCGAAGGAGTACCCCGATGCTCAGTCACCACGATCGCACCGAGCTCGAGAAGATCGAGCGGAACCTCGAGGTCACCGACCCCGACCTGGCCACCGCCCTGCGCGAGGGCAAGCGCCCGAAGTCGCGCGCGCTCCGGAGCGCCCTGCTGATCGCCGTCGACGTCGTCGCCGTGACGCTGCTGGTCCTGGGGCTGATCTTGCCCGACCCGGGGGTCACGCTCTGCGGGATCCTCGCCCTCACCGGCACCGTCTGGACCCACGTGGCGCGGCACCGCGTCTGACGTCCTGGGGCACACTGGGCTCGTGAAGTGGGTCCTGCACGTCGACCTCGACCAGTTCATCGCCGCGGTCGAGATCGCCCGCCGGCCGGAGCTGCGCGGGAAGCCCGTGGTGGTCGGCGGCAACGGCGACCCCACCGAACGCGCCGTCGTCGCGACCGCGTCCTACGAGGCCCGCGAGTTCGGGATCCAGTCCGGCATGCCGCTGCGGATCGCCGCCAAGCGCTGCCCGGACGCCGTCTTCCTGCCCAGTGACCCGCCGGCCTACCTCGAGGTGTCCGAGCACGTGATGGCCGCGGTGCGCGAGCTGCCGGTCGTCGTGGAGGTGCTGGGCTGGGACGAGGCGTTCGTCGGCGCGGAGACCGACGACCCGGAGGCGCTGGCCGTCTCGATCAAAGACGCCGTGGCGCGCGAGACCGGGCTGTCGTGCGCGGTCGGCATCGGCGACAACAAGCTGCGGGCCAAGCTCGCCACCGGGTTCGGCAAGCCGGGCGGGATCTTCCGGCTGACGCAGGCGAATTGGTGGGAGGTCATGGCTTCGCGCCCGACCGACGCGCTGTGGGGCATCGGCGGCAAGACCACCAAGAAGCTCGCCGAGCTGGGCATCCACACCGTCCTGGACCTCGCGGGCGCGGACGCCGCGGCGCTGGCCGCGCGGTTCGGCCCGAAGACCGGCCCGTGGCTGCGCCTGCTCGGCGGCGGGATCAGCGACGCGGAGGTGAGCGCGACGCCGTACGTGGCCCGCTCCCGCAGCCGCGAGACGACGTTCCAGCGCGACCTCACCGACCCGGCGGAGATGGCGGCGGAGGTGTCGGCGCTGGCCAAGCGCGTGTCCCAGGACGTCCTCGACGAAGGCCGGCCGGCGGCGCGGGTCGCGGTGAAGGTGCGGTTCGTGCCGTTCCTGACCCACACGCACAGCATCACCCTCCCCGAGCCGACATCGGACGCCGGCGAGATCGACCGCGCGGCACAGGAGGTGCTGGGGATGTTCGAGCTGACCCGAGCGGTGCGGCTGCTCGGTGTGCGGGCGGAGTTCCCCAGGGAGGACTAGGCCGGTCCCTGCCCGGCAGGTGATCGCCGCCGGCGGGATCGAACCGGACTCAACCGACCGGGTCGCTGAGGCGTGTCTTCGCCGGACGTAAACCGTCAGCAAAGGTGAGGACATGGCGATCAAACGATGGCAGGTGGCCGCGGCGCCCGGATGACGGTGGACCACCAGGGTGCCACCATGACCGGGCACTTCGACGCGTTCGCGGGTGCCAAGAAGATCGACAGCCGCGTGACGACCAGGGACACCGCCGACTTCCTGATCGGGGACCCGGATCTCGTCGGTGGCATCAACCGGATCAGGAGCCAGGCCTGCATCACCGGCGACGGCGGGGCGTTCAAGTGCTCCGACCAGTGGAACGACATCCGCGACTAGCAGCGGTCCGGTAGGCCGTCGGAGCCGGTGGTCGCCCGCCGCGTGAGCCCTGGCGGCGCGGCGGGCGACCTGGTCATCACGTTCCGGGCCGACGAAGGTGATCGGCGGCTAAAGCCCCTCCGGCAAGGGCAACGGCCGGTCCGGGTCCAGTTCGACCCCGCCCGCCCGGAGCGTGTGGTCGAGCATCGCCCAGATCGTGCCGCTCAGCTGGCCGGTCAGCTGCTCCAGGCTCAGCGTGCCCGGGTGGTCGAGCCAGCGGGTCGTCGCCGACTCGACGTAGCCGACCAGGCCGAACGCGATCGTGTCCCCCGGGGCCGGGTCCATGCCGAACGCCGTCAGGTAGCCGGTGAGCAGGCGGCTGAGGTGGCGGGCGATCGTGCCGCGGACGTCCACCGGTCCCGGCGCCGCGCGCGTCAGGTACCGGTGCAGGTGGACGTGCTCGGTCAGCCAGCGCAGGTGCGTCGCGATCACCGTCGAGATCATCTCGTTCGGCGAGCCCGACGGGTGCCAGAGCGGCTCCAGCTCGGCCGTCACCAGCTCGGCCGCGCGCTCGGCGATCGCGCGCTGGAGGTCGGACGCGCCGTCGAAGTGCTTGTACAGCCGCGTCCTGGCCACGCCGGCGCGTTCGGCGATCTGCTCGGTCGAGACGTCCGGGCCGTGCTCGGCGATCGCCTCCAGGGCCGCGTCGACGAACTCGGCGCGCCGCCGTTCCTGCTGGCCCGCCCACCGCGTCGCCCGTCCGTCGACCTTGGTCACGGCGGCAGCCTACTCAACGCCCGCGAGGACGTGTACGCTCCCGAAGTAGCTAGTACAGCATGTACCCCCTACTTCCGGAGGCCACCATGGGCGTCGAGGCCCAGGACCGGGACGTCACCGCGGCTCGCCTGCTCAAGAGCTCCGCGAAGAACTCCTACGACCCGTACGTCGACATCGACTGGACCGCCCCGCTGGCCGAGGGCAAGGCGTACATGCCGCTGGAGCGCGTCTCCCTCTACGGCACCGACCTGTGGGCGCGGCTGACGCCGGAGCAGCGGATCGAGCTGTCCAAGCACGAGATCGCCAGCATCATGAGCGTCGGCCTCTGGTTCGAGATCGTCCTGATGCAGCTGCTCGCCCGCTACGTCTTCGACCTCGACGCGCGCACCGAGCACGCGCAGTACGCCATGACCGAGATCGGCGACGAGACCCGCCACTCGGTGATGTTCGCCCGCACCGCCGACCGGCTCGGCGTGCCGCGCTACGGCGTCCCGAAGGTCGTGCACCGCGCCGCGAAGGTGTTCGGCGCGACCGCCGCCGGGCCGTCGATGTTCGCCAGCGTGCTCGTCGCCGAGGAGACCACCGACCGGCTGCAGCGCTCGATGATGGACGACGACGGCATCCAGCCGCTGATCCGCTCGGTCAACCGCATCCACGTCGTCGAGGAGGCCCGGCACGTCCGGTTCGCCAAGGAGGAAGTGCTGCGGGAGACGCCGAAACTGTCGAAGGCGGCGCTGCAGCGGCACCGGCTGCGGACCGCGCTCGTCGCGTTCGGCGTCGTCGATGCCATGGTCGACCCGCGGGTGTACCGCAGCGTCGGGATCGACGCGCGCGAAGGCCGGGCCGCGGCCCTCGCGAACCCGCACTTCCACGAGACGCGCCGGTGGATGGCCGAGAAGATCGTGCCGTTCCTGCGCGAGGCGGGGCTGATCGGCGGCCGGTCCGAGGGCATTTGGCGGCGCGCGCACCTGCTCTGACGAACCGGCCGCGAAATTGCCTTCCCGGGAGGCACCGGACTGCGCCACGATTCCCGGGTGACCGAGGGCTACTCGCAGGACTTCCCGGCCGGACCCCCACCGGGGCCGCCACACCCGGCACCCCGTCCGCCGCTCAGGCGGCCGGTCGTCGCCGGCCTGATCGGCGTGCTCGTGGGCGCGATCCTGGTCGGCGTGCCGTGGCTGGCGCTGAGCCTGCTCGGCGGGCCGAGCGGGCAGGCACTGGCCGCGCCGGCGAACCTGGGCGGGCTCAGCCGCGCCCAGGACGCGATCGCGAAGGTCGACTCTGTGCGCGGCAAGGCGACGATCGACCGCATCGACAAGACCGACCAGGAGACGACGTCCCGGGTCTCGGCGGCCTACGACGGAGCCGGAGCGGTGGTCCAGGACTACCAGGACGAGCGGCTGCTGCGGTCCTTCCAGCTGGTCGCCGTCCGCGCACCCTCGCCGCGGCTGTTCGCGCCGTACGAAGACGTCCAGGCCCTCGGCGTGGCCAAGCCGGGCACCGAGCTGGTGAGCGTCGGCGCTGTGCAATGCCTGGTGCACAACGCCCCGGCCGCGCCCGGCACGACCCCGGACCCGGACCAGTCCTTCGTCCTGAACTGCCAGCGCACCGGCCCCGGCTTGACCGTCGCGGTGCGGAGCCTGGGCACCGAGGGCAACCACGACCCCCAGGAGCTGGCCGGGATCGTCGAGCAGGCCTGGAAGGAGCTCGGGTGAGCACCGTCCGGACGGCCCGCGCCGGTGACGAAGCCGCACTCGCGAAGCTCGACGAGCGCACCTGGACGACGGCGGTGTCCCCCGCTCCCCCGCCGCCGGCCGGCACCCCGTTCTTCGGCGAAAGCACCCACCCCGAAGACGTCCTCGTCGCCGAGCACGACGGCATGGTCGCCGGCTACGTCCGTCTCGACGCGGGGTTCCCCATTCCCGCCCACGCTCACGTCCGGGTGATCGGCGGGCTCGCCGTCGACCCGGACCGGCGGCGGCTCGGCATCGCCCGGCGGCTCGTCGACGCCGCCGTGGCCGAGGCGCGCCGGCGCGGCGCGCGCAAGGTGACGCTGCGCGTCCTGGGTCACAACACCGCCGCCCGCCGGCTCTACGAGAGCGCCGGGTTCGTCGTCGAAGGCGTGCTGCGCGGGGAATTCCACGTCGGCGGCGAGGACCTCGACGACGTTCTCATGGCCCGCCGGCTCGCTTGACAGCTTCCCGGCGGCTTTGCCATCCTGGTCGTGGGCCGAGAGGCGCTGCGACGGAACTCTTTCCGCCACGCTCGGCCCGGACCACGACTCCAAGGGCGCCTCCCGCGAGGGAGGTGCTTTTCGGTGTCCCGCCGTCGTCGTGCGCGTGGACTGTCCCGTGCCGCCTCCCGAGCGTTCCGCAAACGAACTCCGGAGTGCGCGCAAGCATGAGTGACAAACTGCAGACCCGAAACGGCCTCGACTTCGCCGTCGCCGACCTCGCACTGGCCGAGGCCGGCCGCACCCAGCTGCGGCTCGCCGAGCACGAGATGCCCGGCCTGATGGCGATCCGCGAGGAGTACGCCACCTCGCAGCCGCTGAAGGGCGCCCGGGTCGCCGGGTCGCTGCACATGACCGTCCAGACCGCCGTGCTGATCGAGACGCTGGTCGCGCTCGGCGCCGAGGTCCGCTGGGTGTCCTGCAACATCTTCTCCACCCAGGACGAGGCCGCCGCCGCGGTCGTCGTCGGGCCGGACGGCACCGTCGACGCGCCGTCCGGCACTCCCGTCTTCGCCTGGAAGGGCGAGACGCTCGAAGAGTACTGGTGGTGCACCGACCGGCTGTTCGCGTTCTCGGGCGGCCAGGCGCCGAACATGATCCTCGACGACGGCGGCGACGCCACCCTGCTCGTCCACAAGGGAGTCGAGTTCGAAGCGGCGGGCGCGGTGCCGCAACCGTCCGAAGAGGACCCCGAGGAGTACCGGATCGTCCTGGAGACCCTGCGCGCGAGCCTGGCCGCCGACGGCGACCGCTTCACCCGCATGGCCAAGGAGATCCGCGGCGTCACCGAGGAGACGACCAACGGCGTCAAGCGGCTCTACAAGCTCGCCAAGGACGGCGAGCTGCTCTTCCCCGCGATGAACGTCAACGACTCCGTCACGAAGTCCAAGTTCGACAACAAGTACGGCATCCGGCACTCCCTTGTGGACGGCCTGAACCGGGCCACCGACGTGATGATCGGCGGCAAGCGCGTCCTCGTCTGCGGCTACGGCGACGTCGGCAAGGGCGCGGTCGAGGCACTGCGCGGCCAGGGTGCCCGGGTCGCGGTCACCGAGATCGACCCGATCTGCGCGCTGCAGGCGGCGATGGACGGCCTCGACGTGGTGGAGCTGGACGACGTCGTCGCGACGGCCGACATCTTCATCACCACCACCGGCAACTTCGGGATCATCTCGGCGGACCAGATGAGCCGGATGAAGCACAACGCGATCGTCGCGAACGTCGGGCACTTCGACAACGAGATCGACATGGCCGGCCTGGCGAAGCTCCCGGGCATCGTCAAGAAGGAGATCAAGCCGCAGGTGCACGAGTGGACGTTCCCGGACGGCCACGCGATCCTCGTGCTCTCCGAAGGCCGCCTGATGAACCTCGGCAACGCGACCGGCCACCCGTCGTTCGTGATGTCGAACTCCTTCACCAACCAGGCCATCGCGCAGATCGAGCTGTTCGCCAAGCCCGGCGAGTACGCCACCGACGTCCACCGGCTGCCGAAGCACCTCGACGAGAAGGTGGCCCGGCTGCACCTCGACGCCCTCGGCGTGAAGCTCACCAAGCTGTCGAAGGCGCAGGCCGAGTACATCGGAGTCGACGTCGAAGGTCCGTACAAGCTCGATCACTACCGGTACTGATTCGAGATTGCTCCATTTGACGCAGTTTGCGGCACCGCGAAAGTGGCCATCCTCCCCGTGACAGCGCATCCGTCCGGCCCGTACGGCGGATGGGTCCCATGCGAAGGAGTGTGTGTCAAAGTGATCGTTCTCGGTGTAATTCTCCTCATCATCGGGTTTATCGTCGGTATCCCGGTGCTTTACACCATCGGCATCATTCTCGCGGTGGCCGGCGTGGCACTGGCCATCCTGGGCGGCACCGGCCGCCGGATCGGTGGGCGTGCGCACTGGTACTGATCAAGTGCTCGCGAACGGCCCGGCACGGCGCAGCAGCAATGCTCGCCGTGCCGGGCCGTTCGGCCTTTCACCGCCACGAAGGTAAGCGCAGAGCAAAGTCCGTTTGCCGGCAAGCCACCCGGGACGGGAATGAAAGGGTCCTCCGGCTCCGAGGGGGAGGGAGAGCCGAAGGACCCCGTTAGTGTTAGCACATCGCTCAGCCCGTGTACACAGCTGCATACACGATCGTGTCATGCCCTTGACGCTTCCCTGACGCCGTGAAGGCCTCCCCGGCCGGGCCGGGGAGGCCTTCACGGTCCTGGCGGGAGGCTCAGGAAGCTTGGCGCAGCCGGGGTTTTCCCGGTTCGGCCGCACAGCCGCACCCGCGGCCGAGAGCCTGGCAGTCGACGATCAGCGCGTGCCGGAGGCGGTCACCGTCCCCACAGGACGGCTCGGTGCATTCGGCGAACCCGCCGTCCGGGTGCACCACCAGCGTGCCGTGGCAGTGATCGATCCCCGCGTCACAAGAAGCGCACTCCATGACCGGCCCGCCTTTCCGCGTTGGTGCCCGGTGTGCTCGCCCTCCTTGGTACCACCGGGAAGCACGCGAACGCGGGACCGGAACCGCGCGTGTCGGCCCCGCCACCCGGACGGGAACGACCGGCCGGGGGCCGCCCTCAAGCCCGCTTCCGCGCCGCCGGCTTCTTCTTCACCGGCGCCGGGGCCGGCGCCTCGTCCTCATCGGACTCTTCCGAAGTGGACTTCGCCCCACGCGACTTCTTCGCCGCGTCCACACTGGCCTGCAGCGCCGCCATCAGGTCGACCACGTCGGCCTTCGCGGTGACCGCCGCCGGCTTGGTCGTCTCCTCCCCCGCCACTTTGGCCTCGATCATCTCCTCGAGGGCCTCGCGGTAGTGGTCGTGGTACTTCTCCGGCTCGAACACCGGCTCGGCCAGTGAGTCGATCAGCGACCCGGCCATGGTCAGCTCCTGCGGCCGGATCTGCGGCGGGTCGTCGCGCAGGAAGGGGAAGTCGGGCTCGCGGACCTCGTCCGGCCAGAGCATCGTCGTCATCACCAGCACGTCGGCGTGCACCCGCAGCACCGCCATGCTCTCCCGCTGCCGGACCGCGACCTTGGCGATCGCCACCTGGCTCGACTTGTGCAGCGCGTCCCGCAGCACGATGTACGGCTTCACCGCGTTCTTCTGCGGCTCCAGGTAGTACGTCCGGTCGTACTGGATCGGGTCGATCGACTCGAGCGGCACGAACTCCAGGACGTCGATCGTGCGCTGCGAAGGCAGCGGCAGGTCGGCCATCTCGGTGTCGGTGATGACGACCATCTCGCCGTCGGGCAGCTCGTAGCCCTTGGCGATCTCGGCGTAGGGCACCTCGGCGCCGTCGATCGTGCAGAACCGCTTGTACTGGATGCGGCCGCCGTCGGCCTCGTGCACTTGGCGCAGGGAGACGTTCTTGTTCTCGGTGGCCGCGTACAGCTGGATCGGGATGCTCACCAGCCCGAACGACACCGAGCCCTTCCACATCGCCCGCATGCCACGTACCTCCGAGAGACGACCCTGCCGACTTCACGCTCGGTAACTACCGTAGCCCGAATCGTCCCCCGGCGACAGTCTGATCTAGACCTCTGCCAGGTACTTCTCCCAGAGTGCGGGGTCCATGAACCAGTTCCGGAAGTCCGTCGGATCGGTGAACCCGTTCGCGAACCGCTTCGCCACCGCGGGATTCTGGCCGGCCACCCCGAGGATCTGGAGCACGTGCGGAGGGGGCGGCATGAGCAGCGCGTTGGTCCATTCGGTGACGTGCCGGGCGTACTCCCAGTAGCGCTCGAACGTGGCGTCCATCCACCCCGCGTCGAACGGGCGGTCGCCGTGCTCGACGATCGCGTCCAGGTAGGTCGCCGCGCAGTGGCTCGCGTTGTTCGAGCCCTGGCCGGTGATCGGGTCGTTCGCCACGACGACGTCGGCCATGCCCAGCACGATCGCGCCGCCGGGCAGCGTGCCGACCGGGTTGCGCACCACCGGCGTGTAGCCGCCGGCCAGGGTGGCCTTCGCGTCGGTGAGCTCGGCGTCGCGGCTGCGCTCGTACTCCCACGGCACGAACTGCTTCATCAGGTCCAGGATCCGCCCGAAGTGCTCGGCCGGGCCCGGGCGGTCGTCGAAGCAGTCCAGCGGCCCGCCGGGGACGCCTTCGAAGAAGAGGATGTCGCAGTTCCCGCTCAGGGTGTACGCGGGGATCATGAACAGCTCGCCGACGCCCGGGACGATGTTGAACCGCACGGCCATCTTGTCCGGGTGTTCCGGCCGCGGGCGCACGCCGTGGGCGTAGGCCAGCGACAGCGCGCGCATCGGCTTCGTGTACGGCGAGCGCTCCGGGATCCGGTCGAACAGCTGGACCAGCTCGCCCTTGCCGGCCGAGATGATCACCAGGTCGTACAGCCGGGCGAGAGCGTCCAATTCGGACGTCATCACGCCGTGGATGACGAGCTTGCCCCCGCGGTCCTCGAACAGCTCGAGCCAGCCGGCCATCTTCACCCGCTGGTCGACCGACTGCGCGATGTGGTCCAGCTCGGCGAACCAGTCGAGCGCGCGCCCGCCGTCGGGCGCGGCCACCGACACGCCGAGGCCCTCGACGTTCACGGTGTCGGCTTCCCACTGGTCGATGCCGAGGTCCCGCTCGTGCTGCAGCGCGTCGTGGAACATGCACTGCGTCGACATCACGCGCCCGTTCCGGATCTCCTCCGGTGTCCGCGCGGACATCACCGTGACGTCGTAGTCCTTCGCCAGCAGCCCGAGGGCCAGCTGCAGCCCGGACTGCCCGGCGCCCACGATCAGGACCTTGCGCATGAAGCTCTTCTCTCCTCGTTCAGGCCTGCGGGACGCTGGCGGCCAGCTCGCGCGGGCCGGACAGCACGGCCAGCGACAGCGTGTGGCCGACCAGCTCGGTCAGGGTGGCGATCGTCGAAGCGCGGTCACGGGCGTCGCAGGTGACCAGCGGGACGCTCGGGTCGAGCGCGAGGGCGTCGCGCACCTCGTCGAGGTCGTGCACGGGCATGCCCTCGAACTGGTTCACCGCGACGACGAACGGCAGCTCCGAGTCGTTCTCGAAGTAGTTGATCGCCGCGAACGACTCGTCGATCCGGCTGGTGTCGACCAGCACGACCGCGCCGAGCGCGCCCCGGCTCAGGTCGTCCCAGAGGAACCAGAACCGCGCCTGACCGGGCGTGCCGAACAGGTAGAGCAGCAGGTCCGGGCGCAGCGTGATGCGGCCGAAGTCCATCGCGACGGTCGTGGTCGACTTGCCGCCGGGCGGGATCTCGTCGATGCCGTCGCCGGCCTCGGTCATCCACGCTTCGTTGCTCATCGGGGGCACTTCCGACACCGACCCGACGAACGTGGTCTTGCCGACACCGAAGCCCCCGGCGACGACGATCTTCGCGGAGATCGTCAGCAGATCGCCCTCAGGCGGGGAGCCGCTTGAGCCCATCAAGGATCCTCTCGAGGACGTTGGTGTCGTGGTGGTAGGCGTGCGCCGTGGGGTGGACGAACACCGCGCCCTGTGAGGCGAGGTCGCCGATCAGCACCCGCACCACGCCGAGCGGCAGGTCCAGCCCGACCGACAGCTCGGCGATCGAGCACCGCGCCCGGGCGCGTTCGTAGAGCGAGCGAGACTCGGGCATGAGCGTGCCGCTCAGCGCCGGGTCGTACCGCGGGACCGAGACCAGCGTCTCCACCAGCAGCTGGTGGCGGGTGCTGGTGCGGCCGCCGGTCAGCGCGTACGCGCGGATCCGGCGGCTGCGCCGCGGCAAGGCGGTGTCCTTCTCGGACACGGGAATCACATCCTCGTCGGGCATCTCGATCACACCCGGGGGCGGCGCGCGGTGAGCACCTGGCGCAGTTCGGCGCGCACCTCGGGGGTGAGCGCGTGGCCGGCGTTGGTGATGAACTGGGTCATCTCGTAGGCGACCACCTTCATGTCCGCCTCGCCCGAGGTCAGCACCGCGAGCCCGGCACCGGAACCGATGCCCATGAAGAGGAAGTACCCGTGCGTGAGCCGGATGATGATCTGCTCGCAGGCGCCCTTCCCGAACAGCGCCGCGCTGTTGCCGGCCAGCGAGAGCAGGCCGCTGGCGATCGCCGCGAGCTGTTCGGCCTCGGCTTCGCCGACCGAGTCGGACGCGGTCAGGGGGAAGCCGTCCACGCTCATGATCAGCGCGTGGCTGACGCCGTGGACCTTGCGCACGAAGTCGTCGAGCAGCCAGGCGAAGTTCGCCGGGGCCGGGTGGGGGGCGCTCACGAGGCGGTTCCTCCGGGCGTCTCGTCCTGCTGGGAACGGTTCTCGGCGAGCGCGGCCCGCTCGCCGTCGGTGAAGGCACCGAGGTCGGCGAGCAGCTGCTCGTGCCCGTTCGCCGCGGGTCCGGCCGCCGCGGGCGGTGGTGACGGTTCGGGCGCGGCGCCGCGGATGCTGCCGGGCACCCGGCGCGGCAGGCCGTTGGCGGTGGTCCCGCCGGTCTGCTCGACCGGACGCGGGCGCGGGGTGGGCTTGCGCGGGATCGGCGTGACCGGTTCCTCGCGGGGGAAGGTACCGGGGCGGCGGCGCGGGAGCCCGCCGACGGTGGCCGGCTCGCCTTCCGGTGCCTTGACCGGCTCGGCCGTGACGGTGCGAGTGCCGGACCAGGCGTGCTCGGCGAGCTCGGTGACGATGCCGGTGGGCAGCAGCACGGTGGCGACCGTGCCGTGCGGGCTGCGCCGGTCCAAGCGCACGGTGACGTCGTGGCGGGCGGCGAGCCGGGAGACCACCGCGAGCCCCATGTGGCGCGCCGCGGCGTCGTCGAGGTCACCGCCGGCGGCCAGCCGCGCGTTGAGGCCGTCGACGCGGTCGGCCGGGATGCCGATGCCCTCGTCCTCGATCCGGACGAGCACGCTGCCCTGCTCGGTCAGGTGGGCGCTGACGTTCACCGGCGAGCTCGGCGAAGACTGGTTGGCGGCGTTGTCGAACAGCTCCGCGAGCACCCGGCCCAGGTCCTCCGCGGCGAAGCCGACGACGCCGAGGTTCACGACGCGGCCGATGGTGATCCGGGCGTAGTGGTCGATCGAAGACATCGCCGCGCGCATGACGTCGAGCAGCGAGGTGGCGCGGGCGGCGTCGTCGGCGGTCTCCTGGCCGGCCAGGACACGCAGGTTCTCGGCGTTGCGCCGCAGCCGCGTCGCGAGGTGGTCGAGCTGGTAGAGCTCGGCGAGGCGGTGGTGGTCCTCCTCCCCCGCCTCCAGCTCTTCGAGCCGGGCGAGGAGCTGGTCGAGCAGGTTGAGGTCACGCAGGGCGACGCTGGCGCAGATCTCGGCCAGCACGGCGTCGTCCGCCTGCGCCGCCTGCGCCACCACGGGCACGGGCGGCTGCAGCTGCGTGAGCGCCGGCCCGGCCGCGGGCTCGTACCCGCCGTGCTTCGGCGGCGCGGTGAGGTACTGCGCCGCCGCGACCCGCGAGCGGTCCAGCAGGACGCGTGATCGATCCAGGAGTTCCCGGGCCCGGCTGGCCATGTGGTCCCACTTCTTCCTTGCTCAGTTCGGACGCGGTGCTTCTGCCGACCCCCGGCGACGACCGACATGCAAGCAGAAAGGCTCGTGACGTGTCCACAACCCGTCCCCGCGCGATCGCGCCGAGTGAGCGCCGATCGGGAGCGTCGCTCCTGGTGAGCGCAGTGCGTTAGGCCATTCGGTTCATTTTTGCAATTTGCTGTTCGCGACACAGCGCACACGGGGGCCGATACCGCAGGCCGGGCGGGTCCGCACGACGGAATCCCGGGCGTGTCCGGTTCGCCCTGATTTTGCGGGCCGCGCACTTTTTTGCGTGGCCCGCAAGTTTTTCGCTACACTCTGTTCATGCCGCCGGAGGAACCACCGAAGCTGACGCTGCGGGAACGCAAGAAGCGCGAGGCCCGCCGGGCGCTCGCGCAGGCCGCGTTGCGGCTTTCGATGGACCGCGGGCTGGAGAACGTGCGGGTCGAGGACATCGCCGCCGAGGTCGGTGTCTCGCCCCGCACATTCAACAACTACTTCTCCAGCAAGGAGCAGGCGGTCTGCTCGATGGTCGTCGACCGCCACGAGGGGATGCGCGAAGCCCTGCTCGCGCGGCCGGAGGGCGAGCCGCTCTGGGAGTCCGTGAAGCAGGCGGTGATCGAGCAATATTCGCGTGAGGGCGAGCCGGATCGCGCGTATGTTGCGCGTATCCGGGAGCTGATGGGCCAGCTCATGCTGCGCGGCGAGTTCCTCAACGCCCACGCGGCGGTCGAACGCGTCCTCGCCGAGACCATCGCGAAGCGGGCGGGCGGAGCGGACCACCTCTTGTGCCGGCTGATGGCCTCCACGGTGGAAAGCGCCGTCCGCGTCGCCTTCGTCAACTGGTTCATGACCGAGGGCGAGCCGTTCCTCCCGACCCTGGAACGGCTGCTGGACGAGCTGGCCACGGGGATGCCCGGCCTGACCGGCGGCACCGCACCGACACCCGGACCGAACACCACCACCACACTGGGGGAACCGTTGTGCTAGTCAAGCTCCTGCGCAGTCACCTGCGCCCGTACAAAACCACGTTGTGGGTGATCGTGGCGCTGCAGCTCGTGCAGACGATCGCCATGCTCTACCTGCCCACGCTCAACGCCGACATCGTCGACAACGGGCTGATCAAGGGCGACATGGCCTACATCCTGCGCATCGGCGCCGTGATGCTCGCCGTGACGCTCGCCCAGATCGCCGGCTCGATCGGCGCGGTGTACTACGGCGCCCGCACGGCGATGGCGGTCGGGCGCGACATCCGCGCCGGCGTCTTCCACCGCGTGCAGGACTTCTCGGCCCGCGAGGTCGGCCAGTTCGGCACGCCGTCGCTGATCACCCGCACCACCAACGACGTCCAGCAGATCCAGATGCTGGTCGTGATGACGCTGACGCTGATGGTGTCGGCGCCGATCATGTGCGTCGGCGGGATCATCCTGGCGCTGAACCTCGACGTGCCGCTGTCCTCGCTGCTGCTGGTGATCGTGCCGGTGCTGGCGATCGCGGTCGGCACGATCATCACGAAGATGCGCCCCGCGTTCCGCAAGATGCAGGAGCGGATCGACAAGATCAACCAGGTGCTGCGCGAGCAGATCATGGGCATCCGCGTCATCCGCGCGTTCGTCCGCGACAAGCACGAGCGCGAACGCTTCGACGCCGCGAACGACCAACTGCTCACGGTGTCGCTGCGCGTCGGCCGCCTGATGGCGCTGATGTTCCCGATCGTCATGCTGGTGATGAACGCCTCCAGCGTCGCGGTGCTGTGGTTCGGCGGGCAGCGCATCGACTCCGGCAGCATGCAGATCGGGGCGCTGACGGCGTTCCTGTCCTACCTGCTGCAGATCCTGATGTCGGTCATGATGGCCACGTTCATGTTCATGATGGTGCCGCGCGCGGAGGTCAGCGCCGAGCGGATCAGCGAGGTGCTCGACACCGAGTCGAGCGTCCGCCTGCCGGTTTCGCCGATCAAGCCGGGCACGCTCCACGGGCACCTGGAGCTCTCCGGCGTCGAGTTCCGCTACCCCGGCGCGGAAAAGCCGGTGCTGCAGGACATCTCGCTGATCGGGCGGCCGGGCGAGACGACCGCGGTGATCGGGTCCACGGGTACCGGGAAGACAACGCTGCTGAACCTGATCCCGCGGCTGATGGACGCGACCCGCGGCACGGTGAAGGTCGACGGCGTCGACGTGCGCGACCTCGACGCGGGGGTGCTCGCCCGCGCGGTCGGGCTGGTGCCGCAGAAGCCGTACCTGTTCGCCGGCACCGTGGCGAGCAACCTGCGCTACGGCAACCCGGACGCGACCGACGAAGAGCTGTGGCACGCCCTCGAAGTGGCTCAGGGCAAGGACTTCGTCGAGGCGATGCCCGAAGGCCTGGACGCACCGATCTCGCAGGGCGGCACGAACGTCTCCGGTGGTCAGCGGCAGCGGCTCGCGATCGCGCGGATGCTGGTGCACAAGCCGGAGATCTACCTCTTCGACGACTCGTTCTCGGCGTTGGACTACGCGACCGACGCGGCCCTGCGCCGCGCGCTGGTGTCGGAGACCGCCGACGCCACGGTGATCATCGTCGCGCAGCGCGTGAGCACCATCCGGGGCGCCGACCGCATCATCGTCCTCGACGAGGGCCGCGTCGTCGGCACCGGCACCCACCACGAGCTGTTCGACGGCAACGAGACCTACCGCGAGATCGTGCTGTCCCAGCTGACCGAGCAGGAGGCGGCGTGAGTACCACGGAATCGCCGAAGACCGCCGTCACCGAAGCGGGCGAACGGCCGACCGCGGAACGGCAGAAGAACACCGGGGCCGCCACCGTCGGGCCCGGCCGGTGGATGGCCGGCGGCGCACCGCCGGAGAAGGCCCTCGACTTCAAGGGCTCCCTCAAGCGGCTGCTGCACATGCTGGCCCCGCAACGGCTCCACCTCATCGGGGTGCTCGTGCTCGGCGCGGCGAGCGTCGCGCTGACGGTGATCGGGCCGAAGATCCTCGGCCAGGCCACCGACGCGATCCTCGCGGGCGTGCTCGGCAAGCAGGTGCCGCCGGGCGTCACCAAGGAGCAGGTCGTCGCCGGGCTGCGCGCCCGTGGTGACGGCACGCTCGCCGACATCTACAGTCGCGTCGACCTCGTGCCCGGCGTCGGGATCGACTTCGACAAGGTCGGGCAGATCCTGCTGACCGTGCTGGCGCTGTTCGTCATCGCGTCGTTCTTCGGGCTCATCCAGGCCCGGCTGACGACGACGCTGGTGCAGAACGCCGTCTACCGGCTGCGCCAGGACGTCGAGGAGAAGTTCGCGCGGCTGCCGCTGAAGTACTTCGACCGCCAGCCGCGCGGCGAGGTCCTTTCCCGCGTCACCAACGACATCGACAACCTGGCGATGTCGCTGCAGCAGACGCTGTCGCAGATCGTCTCGTCGCTGCTGACGGTGATCGGCGTGCTGATCATGATGTTCCTGATCTCGCCGCTGCTGGCGCTGATCGCGCTGCTCACGGTGCCGCTCTCGGCCGTCGTGGCGGCGAAGATCGGCAAGCGGGCGCAGCCGAACTTCATCAAGCAGTGGTCGACGACCGGGAAGCTCAACGCGCACGTCGAGGAGATGTACACCGGGCACTCGCTGGTCAAGGTGTTCGGCCGCCGCGACGAGTCCGCGGCGATTTTCGACAAGCAGAACGAAACGCTGTACGAGGCCAGCTTCCGGGCGCAGTTCATCTCCGGCATGATCCAGCCGGCGATGATGTTCATCGGCAACCTGAGCTACGTGCTGGTGGCGGTGATCGGCGCGCTGCGCGTCGCGTCGGGCAGCCTGACGCTCGGCGAGGTGCAGGCGTTCATCCAGTACTCGCGCCAGTTCAGCCAGCCGGTGACGCAGATCGCCAGCATGGCGAACCTGCTGCAGTCCGGCGTCGCCTCGGCCGAGCGGGTGTTCGCGCTGCTGGACGCCGAGGAGCAGGCGCCGGAGCCGGAGCACCCGGAGCGGCCGTCGGTGATCCGCGGACGCGTCGAGTTCCAGGACGTCTCGTTCCGCTACCTGCCGGACAAGCCGCTGATCGACGACCTGTCGCTGACCGTCGAACCCGGCCAGACGGTGGCGATCGTCGGCCCGACCGGGGCCGGGAAGACGACGCTGGTCAACCTGCTCATGCGGTTCTACGAGCTCGACAGCGGGCGGATCACGCTCGACGGCGTCGACATCGCGAAGATGAACCGCGAGGAGCTGCGCGACCAGACCGGCATGGTGCTGCAGGACGCGTGGCTGTTCGGCGGCACGATCGCGGAGAACATCGCCTACGGCGCGGACGACCCGACCCGCGAGGAGATCATCGAGGCGGCGACGGCGACGTACGTCGACCGCTTCGTCCGGACGTTGCCGGACGGCTACGAGACGGTCCTCGACGACGAGGGCGGCACGGTCAGCGCGGGCGAGAAGCAGCTGATCACGGTCGCGCGGGCGTTCCTGGCCCGGCCGGTCATCCTCATCCTGGACGAGGCGACCAGCTCGGTCGACACCCGCACCGAGGTGCTCATCCAGCGGGCGATGAACTCGCTCCGCAGCGGGCGCACGAGCTTCGTCATCGCGCACCGGCTCTCCACGATCCGCGACGCGGACGTGATCCTGGTGATGGAGCACGGGCAGATCGTCGAGCACGGCGACCACGAAACGCTGCTCGGCAGCGGCGGCGCCTACGCCCGGCTGTACGCGGCCCAGTTCGCCGAAGCCATGGCGGAGACGGACTGACGTCGTCACCCCGGTATCCTGGACGCTCCCGAGCGGAAGGGGTACCGGGGCGGCGATGGCCGACAAACTCGAGGAGTACCGCGGCAAGCGCGGGAAGGACCGCACCCCCGAACCCTGGCCCGAGGGGCCGCCGGAACCGGGCGGCAACGACCTCTTCGTCATCCAGGAGCACCACGCCTCCCGGCTGCACTGGGACTTCCGGCTGGAACGCGACGGCGTCCTCGTGTCGTGGGCCGTGCCGCGCGGCCTGCCGCTCGCGCCCGGCGTGAACCGGCTCGCGGTGCACACCGAAGACCACCCCATGGAGTACCTCACGTTCTCCGGCGAGATCCCGGCGGGCGAGTACGGCGGCGGCCGGATGACCGTGTGGGACACCGGGAAGTACGAAACCCTGCACTGGAACGACCACAAGGTCGAGGTCGTCTTCCACGGCGAGCGGGCGCGCGGCAAGTACCTGTTCGTCAACCGGCACCACGACGACGACCGCGACTGGACGCTGCGGCGCCTCGACCCGGCCGAGCCGGGCCACGAGGACGCACCGGAGTTCCTGGAGCCGATGACGGCGGTCCCGGGCGGGCTCCCGGCGGACGACGGCGAGTGGGCCTACGAGTTCGCGTGGGGCGGCCTGCGCACGATGCTCCAGGTTTCGGGCGGCCGCGGCACCGCGCACGACGACTCCGGCGCCGACGTCACCGGCCGTTACCCGGACCTGCACAAGCTGGGCGAAGA
Organism: Amycolatopsis sp. NPDC005961; assembly: GCF_040629235.1. NCBI lineage: Bacteria > Bacillati > Actinomycetota > Actinomycetes > Pseudonocardiales > Pseudonocardiaceae > Amycolatopsis > Amycolatopsis sp. NPDC005961. The sequence goes on from NZ_JBEXVF010000025.1 coordinate 50,407, forward strand.
GCTCGGCTCGACGGAAGTGCTGCTGGACGGCGAAGTGGTCGTGGTGAAGGACGGCAAGCCCTCACCGGAAGGCCTCGAGGAACGCCGCCGGGCCGACGGCGCGGCGGCGAAGCGCCTCAAGACGCACTGCCCGGTGTTCTACTTCGCCAGCGACATCCTGCACCTCGACGGCAAGCCGACGCTTTCGCTGCCGTACACCGAACGCCGCGAGCTGTTGGCGGACCTGCCGGTGACGGACGGCCGCTGGCAGGTCCCCGGCTACTTCCTGGGTGGTGGCGAGGACGTGCTCGGCGCCAGCCGCCAGCACGGCTTGCCGGGAGTGGTGGCCAAGCGGGCGGACAGCGTCTATCGCCCCGGCGACCACTCCGGCGACTGGCTGTACATCGGGAACTGACGCGTCAGTGCACGCGCGGCACCGCGGCGAGCTGCCCGCGCTTCGCGTTCTTCAGCAGGAAGAACGCGACCACCACCCCGGCTGCCCCGATCCCCGCGCAGACGAGCATCCCCGTGTGGAACCCGGCGAGCGCGCCCGCCGGGCCGGGGTGGCCGCCATGGTCGTCGCGATGACCGTCGACACCACCGCGACCCCGAGCGCGCCACCGACCTGGAACGCCGCCACGTTTCTCCCCGAGGCGATGCCCGCGTCGGCCGTGGTGACGCCCTTGAGCGCGGCCGCCGCCAGGACGACCGGGCCGATGCCGAGTCCGAGGCCGAACACGACCAGGCCCGGCAACACGCTCGTCAGGTAGCCGGAATCGGGTGAGAGCCCGGTCAGCAGGGCACTGCCGACGGCCATCAGCAGCAGCGCGGTCACCGCGACCGGGCGGATGCCGAGCCGGGCCAGCGCGGCCTGGCCGGCGTACGCACCGAGCACCGCCGCGACCGGCATCGCGGACTGGCTCAGCCCGAAAACGATCGGCGTGTAGCCGAGCACGCCCAGCGAATACTGCGAAAGCACGACCGACGACCCGAAGGCGAGCATCGCGATCAGGACCGTCAGCACGTTGCCGCCGAGCACGGTGGCCGACCGGAACAGCCGGGCGGGCAGCAGCGGAGCCGCCGACCGGCGTTCGACGACGATCGTCGTCGCGGTCAGCACCAGGAAGACGCCCCCGAGGCCGAGCGTCCGGAAACTGGCCCAGCCCCACGCGGGCGCCTCGACGAGCACGTACACCAGCAGGACCAGCGCCGCGGTGCTGAGCACCGCGCCGGCGACGTCGAAGGTGCGGTGCGCCGAGGTGTCCCGGCTCTCCCGCAGCAGGACCGGGCTCAGCACCAGCATCAGCACGGCGACCGGAACGTTGACGTAGAAGAGGCTCTGCCAGCCGAACCAGTCGAGCAGCGCGCCGCCGAGCAGCAGCCCGATCGTCGCGCCCAGCGCGGCGATCCCCGACCAGATGGCGAGGGCCCGGTTGCGCGGGCGCCCCTCCGGGAACGTGTCGGTGAGGATCGCGAGCGCCGTCGGCGCCATCAGCGCCGCGGAAACCCCGTGCAGCGACCGCGCGGCCAGCAGCAGCGGACCCGCGGTGGCGACCGCCGAAAGCAGCGACACCAGCAGGAACAGCGCCGTGCCCGCCATGAAGAGCTTGCGGCGGCCGAGCAGATCCGCGGCCCGGCCGCCGAGCAGCAGCAGGCCGCCGAACGTCAGCAGGTTGGCCGAGAGGACCCGAGCACGCCCGCCACGACGACCACCGCGCCGGCGACGGCGTTGCCGGCGAACGCGGCCGCCGACGGCTGCGTCTGCGCGGCGGACTGCAGCAACCACGGCGAAAGCGCCGCCCACGCACCGAGGACCGGGACGACCCAGCCGAGCACGCGCGGGCGCCGGGTCACGATGCCGGCGATCGCGAGCCCGATCAGAGCCACGCCGACGACGGTGTTGGTCAGGGCGAGCACGCCCGCCCCGCCGAAACCGGCGACCCAGGGCGCGAGCACGAGGTAAGCACCGGCGAGCAGCACGAGACCGGCGGCCCACCGGCCCGCGGGCGAAGTTGTCTTCACCCCGGAGTGATACCCCGGCGGTCGCGGCCGGTAACCGGGAACTGCCCGCAGCCCTCGAGACGGGCAGGCCCCGGACCGGACCTCAGCAGCCGCAGGTGTAGTACGTGATGTCCCAGTGGTTGCCTTCGTCGCAATAGAGGTTGCCGGAGCCGGCCTGCCACTGCGGGTAGCCGTCGCCGCGCAGCCCGATGTAGCCGAAGTTGTTCTTGATGTAGCTGTCGATGCAGCTGTTGTGCGAGATGTCCACCTTGTAGCCGTTGTAGTGGCTGTAGGTGCCCGACGCGTGGCCGACCTCGGTGCCGCCGGTGATGTTGATCGCGCAGCCGCTGGCCCGCTTCAGCGTGATCACGCCGGTGACCGTCGTCTGGTTGATCTGCTCGTAGGACGTGCAGGTCGAGTTCGACCGCGTGGTGCAGCCCCCGCTCGACGAGTGCGTGACCCCGGCGGCGGACAGCTGCGACGCGGCGGCCGACTGGCTGAGCTTCGTGACCTCGACGCTCGCCGAAGCCGTGCCGATGGTCGCGAACACCACCGTCGCGGCCGAAGCGGTCAATCCCACTGCCACGCGCGCGAGCATCCGTTGTCCCGGCATGCCTTGCTCCTTCTCCTGCGACGAACCGAACGGCGGCAGCCAAAACGGGACGGCCATAACTTCGCCAAACGACCTCGTCGCGGACCCCGGCGGGGGCGGGTCAGGTCCTGATCTTCGTCAAGACTTCACGAGTCCGTTCGCGGGCCGGGGATTCACTCGAGACGGCGGTGAGCTCTCGCAGCGCGCGCAGCTCCCACAGCGGGAACCCCAGCTCCTCGAACAGGCCGGCCGAGGTCCGCAGCAGCCGCGCGGCCTCCGGCCCGGCACCCTCGTCGGCGTGGGTCCGGCCGAGGCTGAGCAGGGTGTACCCGGCGCCGCGGCGGTCGCGCAGCTCCCGGAAGACGCCCATCGCGACGCGCAGGTGCCACCGCGCGCCCACCGGATCCCCCGCGCGGAGCCGCAGCTCGGCGAGGGAGCGGTGGGTGTACGCGGCGGCGTGCCGGTGCCCGATCTGCTCGAACAGCGCCAGCGAGCGCGTCAGGCAGCGTTCGCCGTCGCCGAGTTCTCCCGCGTCGGTGTGCAGGTCGCCGAGGCTGCGCAGGACGTGGGCCTCCCAGTGCCGCTCGCGGGTGCGCACGGTGCCGCCGAGCGCGCCGGTCAGCAGGTCGGCCGCCTGGTCGCAGCCGCCGTGCCGGCGCAGGACGTCGGCGTAGCGCTTGGCGGCGTGGTCGTGCCCGCGGCCGTCGTCGCACTCCCGGGCGAGCAGCATGCTCACCTCGAAGCTCTCGACGGCGCGGCGCACATCCCCGACGTCCTCGGCCAGCGAACCCAGCTGCGCCGCCGCGGCCGCCTGCCCGTGGCGATCGCCGCATTCGCGCAGCAGGTCGAGGGCCTCCAGCAGCGCGGCTTCGGCGGCTCGGGCGTCCCCGCCGTCGAGGTCGACGTCGGCGATGGCGGCCAGCACCGCGCCCGTGCCCTGCGGGTCGTCCAGCTGCCGGAAGCGGTGCTCGGCCATGACGAAGTAGTTCCGCGCCTGCCGTCCGTGGCCGTGCTGCAGGTGCACGGAGCCGAGGTTGTAGAGCTTTTCGGCCTCGGCGTGCGGATCCTGCCGCCGGCGCGCGGCGGCGAGACCGAGCACGGACACGGCGCGGGCGGCGTGACCGAGCCACGGCGTGCCGGCCAGCGCGGTGCACGCATCGGCGAGACGTTCGGTGAGGTCATGCCAGCCGTGCGCCCCGGCCAGCCGCGCAGCCGCGGCGAGGTGCGCGGTCTCCTCGGCGGCCCAGGCCGCCGGATCGGCAGTGACTTGCCGAAGCGCGGCGGGATCCGGCCGGGAGAGAGCCGGTGCCGGGCCACTCGGGACGGCTTCGGGCGGAGTACGCGACCCGGGTGGTGTCCCCGCGCCGGTCGCCGGGGCCGGAGTACGTGAGCTGGGTGGTGTACCCGCGCCGCCAGCCGCACTATTCGAGCCGGGTGGGCTCCCCACGCCGCCAGCCGCATCCGCCGCCGCAGCCGCACTATGCGAGCCCGGCAGCGCGCCCGCGGCGGTCACCGCGGCCGGACTACGCGACCTGAGTGATGTCCCCGCGCCCGCAACTCCAGCCGAAGTGCGCGAACCGGGCGGTGTCCCCGCGCCACCAGCCGCGGCCGCGCTATGCGAGCCGGGTGGGGTCCCCGCGCCACCAGCCGCAGCCGGAGTACGCGAACCGGGCGGCGTTACCGCGTCGGCAACCGCACCCGCACTAACCGACCCAGGCGCCCCCGGACCGGCAACCGGAGCCCGCGACCCCCACGCCGGTCCCTCCCCCACCGGCCCACCAACGGCAGCCCCCCGGGCGTGCTCGGCCAGTGCGAGGGTGACCTCGCAAGCGCGGCGCAGCGCGACCGCGTCCGTCTCCGGCGACACACCCTCGGCCACCACGAGTCGGACGAACGGCGCCACCGCCCAGTGCCGTCCGGCCGGCTCCAGCAAGTGGGCGCCGGCCAGGGCGTCGAGCCGGTCGCGGGCCTCGTCGAGGGGGCGGTCCAGCAGCGCCGCGGCGCACCAGTCCGGGACCGGCCCGGGGAAAGCGGCGAGCAGACGCACCAGGTACCGGTCGGGCGCGGGCCGTTCGCGCAGCCCGGACGTCACCGTGCCCCTGACAGAGAGGTCGCCCGCGGTCAGCTCGTCGAGCCGCCGGCGGTCGTCGGCGAGGCGCGCGGCGAGGTCGGCCACGCGCTGGTTCGGCCGCGCCGCGAGCTTCGCCCCGGCGATCCGGACGGCGAGCGCGAGTCCGGCGCAGTGGCCGAGAAGCCGTTGTACCGCTTCGGGTTCCGCCCGCGGCCGCGCCTCCCCGGCGATCGCCGCGAGCAGCGCCCACGCGTCCTCTGTGGACATTCCGGTGACCGGCACCGGTCGCGCTCCGCACAGGCCGGGCAGCTCCCGGCGCGCGGTGACCAGCGTGGCGCAGCCGGGCCCGCTCGGCAGCAGCGCCCGGACCTGGGCCTCGTTCGTGACGTCCTCCAGCAGCACCAGCAGCCGCCGGTCCGCGGTGTAGCTGCGCCAGAGCCCGGTCAGGCCGGCTCGATCGGCCAGCTCCGCCGGCGTCGCGCCGAGCAGGCGCAGGAAGCCGGTCAGCACCGTCGCCGGGTCGGCGTCCTGGCCCCGCAGCGACGCGGTCAGCTGGCCGTCCGGGAACCGGCGGCGCGCCCGCCAGGCCGCTTGGACGGCCAGCGCGGACTTCCCGGTGCCGGCCGCTCCGTGCAGGACGACCGGACCCGGGCCACGCAGCGCACGGCCGACGTCGGCGAGTTCGGCCACGCGGCCGGTGAAGTCGGGGACCGCGGGCGGGAGCTGGGCGGGCGGCCCGGGCGTCGTCCAGTCGGTACCCGCGATCCGGCGGTACACCGCGACGAGGTCGTCGCCCGGCCGGACGCCCGCCTCCTCCCAGAGCGCCCGCCGCGTCCGGCGGAGCACCTCCAGGGCCGACTCGCGGCGGCCGACGGTGCCGAGCGCGGACGCGAGCCGGGCCGCGAACCGCTCGTCGGCGGGCCGGGCCGCGACGACGGGGTCGAGCCGCTCCACGACGGCCCGCCCGTCGCCGTCGGCGAGCTCCAGCTCGACCAGCTGCAACAGCGCCGCCGAGCGCCGGTCTTCCAGCCACAGCTTGTGCGCCTCCAGCAGCGGCCCGCCCGCGACGTCGGCGAAGGCGTCACCCCGCCAGCACGCCAAGGCCCGTTCCAGCGCGCGCCGGCGCTGGGCCCGGTCGTCGGCGCCCGCGGCCAGCAGCGTCACGAAGTCGTCCGCGTCCAGCTCCCCCGGCTCGACGACGAGCGCGTACCCGCGCGGGCCGGAGAGCAGGCGCTGCCCGGCCTCGGCGGCCCCGAGACCGGGCGAGAGCGACTTGCGCAGCTTCGACACGGTGACCTGCACGATCGCCGCGGCGCTCGACGGCGCGCCGTCCGGCCACAGCTCGTCGACCAGCGTGTCACGGCCGACGAAGCGGCCGGCGTAGGCGAGCAGGACGGCGAGCAGCCGCCGCGGCTGGGCTGCCGAGGGCAGCACGACGGAGGCCGTCATCGGACCGAGGACCTGGAACCGCACGGCTACACCTCACCCGCGAGATCACCTGATCGAGCGGGGTGAATCTAGCCGCCCGGGGTCTGGCATTTCCCTCGTTCACCCGGATGGCCGACGACGTTGGTTCAGGTGTGCGCGAGCAGCTTGCCCAGGAGTTCCGGGTTGTCCCCCAGCCCGGCCCGCAGCGTGTGCTCGCGCAGCGGCTTGAGGTCGCCGTAGGGCTGGTTCGCCCAGTCCAGTTCGCCCTGCGGCGGTTCCGGGTCGTACTCGATGGCGAACTGGACGTTCGTCGCGATCTGCCGCCCGGCCAGCCGCTCCACCAGGTGCAGCGCCAGGTCGATCCCGGCCGAGACGCCCGCCGCGGTGATCACCCGGCCGTCCTCGACCCAGCGTTCGGCGACCGGTGTCGCGCCCAGCCCGGTCAGCAGGTCGCGGAACATCCAGTGCGTCGTCGCCCGCTTGCCGTCCAGGAGCCCGGCCGCGCCGAGGATCATCGAGCCGGTGCAGACCGACGTCACCAGCTCGGCGCCGGCGGCCGCGGTGCGCAGCCAGGCGAGGAGGCGCTCGTCCGACATGGCCTTCAGGGTCGGCACGGTGCCGCCGGGCACCAGCACGGCGTAGGGCGACGGCACCTCGTCGAAGGTGTGGCTCGGCGCGACGCTCAGCGGCGTGTCGGTGCCGATGGTGTCCTTCGTGGCGCCCACGACGACGGTCCGGTAGCCGCGATCCATCTGCGCGAGGGCGCTCAGCACCTGGAGCGGGCCCACCAGGTCCAGTGGAGTCAGCCCCGGGTAGACGACGAAAGCGAGGGTCTTCTGCTCAGCGGTCATGGCCCTCACCCTGGCGGGGTCGCCGACGCGGCGGGCGCGGATGTCCGAAATCCTGCGAACCGCGTCCGAAGGCCGGTCCGGCTGCTAGCGTGCGATCATGGCAGGTTCACCCAGACGGGTAACCATCGTCGGATTTCCCGACGTGGAGCTGCTGGACGTCGCCTGCCCGGCCGACGTCCTCGACGCGGCGAACCGCCACGGCGCGCGCCCGCCGTACGAGATCCGGCTGGCCACGATCGACGGCCAGGCCGTCCGCACCTGCTCCGGCCTGATCCTGCAACCCCACCTGCGGCTCGACCAGGTGGCGGGCGACCTCGACACGCTGGTCGTCGCGGGCGGCTGGGGCAGCACGACGGCGGCGTCCGACGAGCGCGTGCTGGCCCACATCCGGCGGCTGGCCCAGACCAGCCGGCGGGTGGCGTCGGTCTGCACGGGCGCGGAGGTGCTCGCCGCGGCGGGCCTGCTCAACGGCCGTCGCGCGACGACCCACTGGCGCTGGGCGGCTCAGCTCGCCGAGAACTACCCGGCGGTGACGGTGGATCCGGTGCCGCTGTACATCCGGCACGGCAACGTCTACACGGCCGCCGGGGTGACCAGCGGGCTCGACCTGACCATGGCGCTCGTGGAGGCCGACCACGGCCCCACGCTGGCCCGCGAGGTGGCCCGTTCCCTGGTGACGTACCTGCAGCGGCCGGGAAACCAGGCCCAGGTCAGCCTGTTCCTGGCCGGCCCGCCACCGGAGCACCGCGAGGTCCGCGACCTCACCGCGTACATCGCCGAGCACCTCGACGAGGACCTCGGCACGCCGGCCCTGGCGCTCCGGGCGGGCATCAGCACCCGTCAGCTGACCCGCCTGTTCGACGCGCACCTGGGCACGACGCCAGGCAAGTACGTCCGCACGATCCGCACCGAGCAGGCGGCCCGGCTCCTGTCCGGCTCCGACCTCCCCCTGGCGACCATCGCCCGCCGTTGCGGCTTCGGTTCGACGGAGACGCTGCGGCAGGCCTTCCTCGACCACTTCGACACCCCGCCGTCGGCCTACCGGCGCGTCCACGTCCGCCAGGCCAACGGCTGACGCCGTGTCGACCTCGCAATCACGCGTGTCGACTCCCCGATCACGCGTGTCGACCTCCGGATCACGCCGGGGCCGCGGCCGGCTCGCGTGCTTGAACGGTCGACACGCGTGATTGGAGGGACGACACGCGTGATTGACGGGACGACACGGCGCATCGGGACGAACCGGGCCGTCGGCGGCCCCTTGCGCGGGGCGGGGAATCCCGCTGTCAGGATGTGCGCGTGGACCGCCCCGACCTGGACGACGACGAAACCGGCCCGATTCGCCGGATCACGGACGAGGTGTCCCCTTCGCCGGCCCGTGGCGCGTCCGTAAAGCCGGGAACGCCGGGAACGCCCCGCAAGCCCGCCCGCCCGGCGCCGCCCGAAGGCGCCCGCCGCCGCGCCGACACCGGACCGCAGCGGGTTCCGAACACCGGCGCTCACCGCGTTCCCGGCGCGGACAAGCGGACCGACACCGGCCCGCAGCGCACCGCCCGGCGGCCGGACACCGGCCCCCAACGCGCCGTCCGCCGCGGCGACACGGGCCCGCAGGCGGTCCCGGCCAAGCCGCGCACCGCGAAGAAACCCGAGCCCGAAGCCGGCCACGGGCACGGGCACGGACATGGCCACGGTCCCGCCGCCCCGGCGTCGAAACGCGTCCGGCTGCTCCTGATCTGGATGCTCGCCCCGCTCGCGCTGGCCACCGTCGTCGGCATGATCGTGCTGTACCCCTGGGGCAAGCCGGACCCGACCAGCGTCGTCCCGCAGGGGACGCCCGTGGCCGCGAACATCACCGCCACGAACACCGGCCCCTGCCTCGCCCAGGGCCAGGTCCAGGTCGGCGACCAGACCGACCCGAACGCGAAACCCTGCCTGACCGCCGACCTCACCATGACCGACGGCCCGGCGAGCGGGAAGCAGCTCAAGCTGACCGTGCCGATCGAGCCCAGCACGCCGCGGTTCAGCGCGGGCGACGCCGTCGTGCTCGCCTACAACGGCGGGAACGCCGGCGACCCCGCGAGCTTCCAGCTGGTCGACTTCCAGCGCGGCACCCCGCTGCTCGTGCTCGCCGCGCTCTTCGCGGTCGCGGTGCTGGTGCTCGGCCGCTGGCAGGGCCTGGCCGCGCTCGTCGCGCTCGGCCTGTCCTTCCTGGTGATCGCGCTGTTCATCCTCCCGGCCATCCTCGCCGGCGAGAACCCGCTGGTCGTGGCCATCGCCGGGTCCGGCGCGATCATGTTCATCGCGCTCTACCTCACCCACGGGCTGACGGCGAGAACGTCCGCGGCCGTGCTCGGCACGCTCGCCAGCCTCGCCCTCATCGGCGTCCTGTCGGCGATCTTCTCCGCCGCGGCTTCGCTGACCGGGCTCGACGACAGCACGTCGACCCTGATCGGCTCACTGGGCCACGGCATCGACTCGCGCGGGCTGCTGCTCGCCGGCGTCGTCATCGGCGCGCTCGGCGTGCTCGACGACGTCACCGTCACGCAGACCAGCGCCGTCTGGGAGCTGCGCCGCGCCAACCCCGACCTGAGCTGGCAGGAGCTGTACCGCTCGGGCCTGCGGATCGGCCGCGACCACGTCGGTTCGGCGGTCAACACGCTCGTCATGGCGTACGCCGGGGCCGCGCTGCCGGTGCTGCTGTACTCGTCCATCTCCGGCGTCGGGCTGGGCTCGCTGCTCGGCAGCGAGGAGATCGCGCAGGAGATCATCCGGACGCTCGCCGGCAGCGTCGGCATCGTGGCGGCCGTCCCGGTGACGACGGTCCTGGCCGCGCTGATCGCCTCCCGTGAGCCCGCCGGGTACCTCAGCAGCACCACGAAGGCCGTTCCGTCCCACCCGTAACACCGGCGCACCCCGGCCGCGCCGGACCGGCGGGAACGCGGTAGGAAGGCGGCAGCCGACCCCGGGAGGCGCCATGTTCCTGCTCGCCGGTCCGCGATACTTCGTGCGCGGCGCGCTGCGGGTCGTCACGGCCACCGTCCAGGCCGTGGAGTCGCTGCCGCGCATCGCGGCCGCCCTCGAGGACGTCCGGGCCACCCTGCACCACGTGGAGCGCCTCGCCGCGTACATCGCGCAGGAGGTGCCGGAGCTCGTCTACCAGCTCGAGCAGCTGCGCGAAGCGGACGAAGAGCTCAGTCGAGAGTCGCCACGAACCGGCTGACGGCCTCCATCGTGAACCGCTGCACGTACTTGCCCGACGGCGCCACCGACGCCAGCCGGTAGAGCGGCCGGTCGGCCACGCCGGAGCCGCGCGCCTCGGCCTTCAGCTCGGCGACCAGCAGCTCCCCGAACACGAGGCCGTTCGCCTCGACGTTGTTCATCAGCGCGTTCGCCAGCTTCCGCAGCTGCAGGATGCCCAGCTCGCGCCCGCCCGTCCCGGAGAACACCGCGAGGTCGACCTTCGCGACCTTGCCGCGCTGGCCGGCGTTGACCAGCAGGCTCACCGTCCGGGAGCCGCGGACGTCGCCGATGACCAGGTCGAGGCGCGTGGCGGTGACCAGGTCGACCCGGCGCAGCCCCCACGTGCGCACGAGCAGCGTCGAGCCCTCCAGCCACACGCGGCGCCGGATGCTCACGGCCATCACGTACAGCAGCGGCAGCGCGATCACCAGCGCGACGACCAGCCCGATCACCGTGCCGCCGATCAGGCCCGCGACGCCGCCGAACGCCGCGGCGACGATCACCACGCCGATCAGCCCCGAGATCCCGCGGCGACGACGTCCGCGCGGGTCCTCCTCGAACAGCGCCACCCGTTCCGTCGACTTCTCTGTCTCCTCGGCCATGCTCACGCCCCCGTCCCGGCGAGGAACGGGTTGCCCGCGCGTTCCCGCCCGATCGTCGTCGCCGGGCCGTGGCCCGGCAGCACCACCGTGTCGTCCGGCAGGCTCTCCAGCAGGGTCCGCACCGCCGCCGGGTCGGCGCCGCGGCCGACCGAGCCGGCGAACAGCGTGTCGCCGGTCAGCGCGAGCCGCCCGCCCTCGGCCGTCCCCAGGCCCAGCACCACCGATCCGGGCGTGTGCCCCGGCAGGTGCCGGACGTCGATGGCCAACCCGGCGAAGATCCCGGCCTCGAGCGGCACGCTGTCACCGTCGTGGAGCTCCGCGTCGCCGGGGTGCAGGTGCAGCGGGACGCCGTGCTCGGCCGACAGCGACGCGGCCGACGCGACGTGGTCCGGGTGGCCGTGGGTCGCCACGAGCGCCGCCGGGACCAGCCGGTGCTCCGCGAGCGCGGCGGTCAGCGGCGCGGCCACCTCCGGCCCCGGATCCACGACCACGCACGGCCCGCCGGCGGCCTCCGCCAGCAGGTAGCAGTTGGCCTGCAGCGGGCCGCTGCCGAACCCGACGACGAGCACCGAACGCCTCCCGGACATCCGCGCCGGATGGCGCCGATCACGATCGGGTTGAGACTAGCGGGCCCTGTACATGGTCCTCACAGGCTGTGCCCATACACTGCCGCTACCTCAGACGTGTGACACGAGCGGAAACCTGGGAGGGTACGGGGTGGCGACCAACCAGCAGCGCCGCGAAGCTGCGAAGCGCAAACTCGAGCGACAGCTCGATCGCCGTAAGGAGCAGCGGAAGCGGCGTCAGCAGATCGGCATCGGCGTGACGGCCGTGTCGGTGCTCGTCATCGCCGGCATCGTGGTCTGGATCGTCAGCTCCAACGGCGCGGACACCACCGACGCCGCGGCGTCCTCCTCCTCGGCCGCCCCGACGCCCACCGAGGTCCAGATCCCGACGCAGCGCACCGCGGCGGCGAAGCGGACCACGGCGCTGCCGAACCCGACGACGTGCGACTTCAAGGCCGACACGACGGGCAAGGCGCCGAAGAAGGTGAACCTGCCCGACGGCAAGAACGTCCCGTCGACCGGCACGGTGAACGTGACGCTGAAGAGCACGGCGGGCGACATCCCGCTGACGCTCGACCGGGCGCTCGCGCCCTGCGCGGTGCAGAGCTTCATCAGCCTCGCGAAGCAGAACTTCTACAACGACACCATGTGCCACCGGCTGGGCACCGAGGGCCTGCAGATGCTGCAGTGCGGTGACCCGTCGGCCACCGGCGACCCGACCCAGGACGGTCAGGGCGGCCCCGGCTACACGATGCCGGACGAGGCGTTCCCGGAGATCAAGTACGGCCGCGGCATCCTCGCGATGGCGAAGACGTCCGCCCCGAACTCCGGCGGCAGCCAGTTCTTCATGGTCTACGGCAACGCCGAGGGCCTCCCGCCCGACTACTCGGTGTTCGGCACCATCGGCGACGAGGGCCTGAAGGTGCTCGACGCGGTCGCCAAGGCGGGCATCGCGAACCCGAACCCGCAGGACGGCACCGGGGCGCCGACGAAGCAGGTCAAGTTCACGGGCGTCACCGTCCAGTAGTGACGCGGCGCATCGAGCTGAACGGGGACCCGCTCGGCCCGGACGCCTTCGTCGCGGGAATGACCTCCTACGGTCACTTCACCGCGATGCAGGTCCGGGACGGGCGGGTCCGCGGGCTCGCGTACCACCTCGAACGGCTGGCCACGAGCACCCGCCTGCTGTTCGGCACCGATCTCGACGTCGACCTGGTGCGGTCCTACGTCCGCCGGGCGATCGCCGGTGAACCCGAGCTTTCGGTGCGGGTCCTGGTGCTCACGCGCTCGTTCGCCGAACCGATGACGCCGGAGATCCTGGTCCGGACGCTCCCGCCGCACCCGCCCGAGCCGGCGCCGCTGCGCCTCGGGACGGTGCGCTACCAACGGGATCTGCCGCAGGTGAAGCACCTCGGCACGTTCGGCTTGATCTACCACGCCCGCCAGGCCGAGCTGGCCGGCTACGACGACGCGTTGTTCGTCGACCCCGCGGGGCGGATCAGCGAAGCATCGGTCTGGAATGCCGGGTTCCTGGCCGGCGACACGGTCGTCTGGCCGGAAGCCGCGGTGCTGCCGGGGATCACGATGCTGGTCCAGAAGGAAGCCTTGCGCCGCCTGGGTGTCCCGCAGGAGACGCGCGAGGTCCGGCCCGCCGACCTCCGCGGCTTCGACGCGATGTTCGTGACGAACTCCGAGACGCCGGGACGCGCGGTGGCGTCCGTCGACGACCTCGTGCTGCCGCCCGCGGACCGCGCGGTGGAGCTGCTCGCGAAGGCGTACGAAACCGTGCCCTGGGACGAGATCTGAACCACGGCTCGCCCCCTCCCGACCGCAAGATCTGAACCGCGCCCGCTCCGGCCCCGTGTCAAGGGCAACACCGGGACCCGCCGGGGTCGCCGGGGAGAGGGTGGGAGAGCCATGGCCGGAAACCGGGTTCCCGCGGTGCGCCGCGTCCTCGGGCGGACCGGGCAGGCCGGCGCCGCCGGTGTCCTCTTCGCCGTGCTCGTGGGCGGGCCCGCGCTGGCGCAGGCCACGCCGCCGCCTCCGGTCAAGTACTACATCGTCCCGCACGCCGACAACCCCGACGACATCACGCTGTTCAAGATCGCCGAGCGCGCCCTCGGCGACGGAAACCGGTTCCCCGAGATCTTCCGGCTCAACCAGGGCCGCCCGCGCCCGGACGGGACACCGTTCACCGACGCCACCGCCATCGAGCCCGGCCAGGTGCTGCAGCTGCCCGAGGACGCCCGGGACCCCGCCGTGCAGTTCGGCCCGCTGCCGGCCGCTCCCCCGGTCGTTCCGCAGGCGAAACCCGTCGAGGAGTCCTCCGGGCTCGGCGTCGGGCTCGCCTCGGCGGTCAGCGGCACCGGCGGTCTGCTGACCGGCCTGATCGCCGGGCTCTGGTGGCGACGCCGTCCCCAGCTCCTCCCGCCGCCGCCCTTCGAGCCGGAGCACCACGAGGACGTCGACGGCTCCGGCTCGGTCAGCGGGACCCTGCCGATCCCGGTCGTGGTCCCCGAACCCCGTCCCGACGCGACGCCGGAGGTGCTGCTGCGCCAGGAACCGATCACCGCCGAGCACTCGATCATCGTGCTCGACACCGCCGACACGCAGGTGATCGCCGCGATCCGGCCGGGCGCGCAGTTCCGGTTCCGCTTCGACAAGGAACCGGGCTTCGTCGACGGCTCCACCGTCCTGGTCGTCGACGACGAAGGCGACAGATCGTGACCGATCCGCTCGTGGCCCCCCGTGCGTGCCGGGTCACTCTGCGCTGAACGGCTCAACCGGTGCCGGAACACTGGCTTCGGCCCGCCGGTGCCGCAATAGTCGAACGATGACCTCGGATCCGTTCGGGACGCTGCGGAAGACGCTCTGGATCGGTGGGGCCCCGTGGACGGGCAAGTCCACCGTCGCCCGGCTGCTGGCCGCGCGGCACGGGCTGGCGGCCTACCACCACGACGACCGGACCCGGCCCGCCGCCGCCCCCGCCGACGACGTCCCCGCCGGCGACCAGCTGACCGCGGTGCTGGCCGAGTTCCGGCGGCGGTTCGAGTCCGCGCTGGACGAGCTGCGCGCGTGGGAGTCACCGCGGCCGATCGTCGCGGAGGGCCGGAGCCTGCGCCCGGAGCTGGTCGCCCCGCTCGTGGACTCGCCGAGCCGGATGGTCGTGCTGGTGCCGACCGAGCTGTTCCGCCAGCACCAGCTGCGGCACCGGCCGGACGAGCCCACGATCCCGCGGCAGCGCACCCGCCTGACGCGCGACCGGATGCTCGCCGCGCAGGCCGTGCGCTCGGCGCGGGAGGCCGGCATCCGCGTCATCGAGATCGACGGCCGGCTCGACCCGGCCGGGGTCACCGACTTGGTCGCCGAGCACTTCCGCGCCTACCTGGACGCCTGAGGCTCCGGCGGCCGAGTCCGATGTGGACGGCCGCGGTCCGGGCCGGTCAGCGGTGGGTGAAGCGCGGCGGGCGCCGCTCGAGGAACGCGGCGACGCCCTCCGCGTAGTCCACGCCGTGCAGTGCCGCGGACCGGATCTCCTCGACCTCGGCGTCCGAGGATTCCTGCCCCGCCACGATCTTCTCGATGATCCGGTTCATCCCGCGGATCGACGCCTGCGAGCGCGAGCAGAGCGTCGAGACGAACTCCCGCGTCGAGGTCTCCAGATCCGACGCCGGGAAGACGTCGTTGAGCAGCCCGATTTCGCGGGCCCGGTCCGCCGTGATCAGCTCGCCCGAGAGCAGGAAGTACTTGGCGTGCGCCGGTCCGACGAGCGAGACCAGCTGGCGCGTCGAGTCGAAGTGGTAGACGATGCCGAGCTTCGCCGGGGTGATGCCGAACCGGGACCCCTCGGCCGCGAAGCGGAAGTCGCACGCGACCGACACCTGGCAGCCGCCGCCGATGCAGTTGCCCTGGATCATCGCCACCGACGGCTTGCGCATCGCGGTCAGCGCCGCCACCGCGCCTTCGACCGCCTTGTCGTAGCTCGCCGCGCCCTCGGCCGTCGTCCGCAGCTCGCCGAACTCGCTGATGTCCGCGCCCGCCGAGAAGTGCTTTCCCGCGCCCGCGATCACGAGCACCTTCAGCCCCGGGTCGGCCTCCACCTCGGCCACCACGTCGGGGATCGCCGACCACATGCCGTAGGTGATCGCGTTCATCTTCTCCGGGCGGGTCAGCGTGAGCAGGGCGACTTCGCCGTCGCGCGTCAGGTCGAATCCGTCGGTCATGAACCGCACGATAGCTGCTCGCCCTGAGCGAAAACTGCGGTGTGTGACACGGTCGGGTCGCTAGCTTGGGGCCGTGGCGACGACCGAGGTGGACGGCACGGCGTTCGGCTACGACGAAGCGGGCGAGGGGCCCGCGGTCGTGCTGCTGCACGCCGCGATCGGCGACCGCCGGATGTGGGGCGCCCAGTTCACCGCGCTCGCCGCCACGCACCGGGTGATCCGCTACGACCGCCGCGGCTTCGGCGAAACCGCCGACGGCCCCGGCGAGTACGCCCATTACGAGGACCTGCTGGCCTTGCTCGATGCCCGGGGGATCGAGCGGGCCGCGCTGGTCGGGGCGTCGATGGGCGGGGCGTGCGCGCTGGACGCCGCCCTGGCCGCGCCGGAGCGGATCACCCGGCTCGCGCTGCTCGGCTCGGGCCTGACCGGGCACACCTGGCCGGACCACATGCTGGCGGACATCGAGCGGCTGGCCGCGGAAGCGCTCCCCGCCGGGCGGCTCGCCCGGTACGCCGCCCGCGAAGCCGAGGTCGACCCGGCGGACGTACGGGCGATGGCCGACGCGAACATCCGCTACCTGGTCGCCGGCCCGGAGCGGGACGTCTCGGTGCTGCCGCCGGAAATGGTCGCGCTGGTCGGGGAAATGTGCGAGCAGGTCCACCGGCGCGACTGGACGGCTCCACAGTGGACGGAGAAGGTCCCGGACACCCGGCACCGGCTGGGCGAGATCACCACGCCCGCCCTGGTGGTGATCGGGACGGCGGACGCGCCCGGTCTCGTCGAGCTGTCCCACCACCTCGCGGCGTCGCTGCCGGACGCGGAGCTCGTCGAGCTGCCCGACACCGGTCACCTGCCGTCGATGGAACGGCCCGACGAGGTCGACGCGGTGCTGCGGAAGGTCCTCAGCTGAAGATCTTCTGCACCTGATCGGAGATCTTCGCGACCAGCTCGGAGAACTGCACCGCCCCGCCCAGCAGGCCCTTGACCTTCTCCCAGCGGCTGCGCACCACCGCCGGCTCCGCGGCGTCGCCCGCGCGCAGGTCGCCGGCCAGGTCGGTCAGGGTGTCCTCCAGCACCTCCTGCTTCGCGAGGTCCTTGCCGCGCACCTCGGTCGTCAGCCGCTCGATCAGCTCCAGCAGCGACGAGACCGTGGCGTCGGCGTCGCCCCCCTCGATGCCGGTCTGGGTGATCCGGCCCGAGTTGTCGCCGCCGATGCTGACCTTGTTCGTGATCCGGTGTCCCATCAGGCCTCCGCTCCGGTCTGCCGCCCGGTCATCCTGGACGGGCGGGGCCGCGGCCCGCGCTGTCCGGTCTGGGTGATCGGGGCGCTGTTGTCGCCGCCGATGGTGATGTCGTTGGTGACGACGACCGCCGCCTGCTCGTCGAAGTTCGCCGTCGAGAACCCGGCGTCGCCGAGCAGCTTGCCGATCGTCGGCAGGAGCCGGCTCCCGATGATCTTCTCGTACCGCTCGATGTCGACGAGCTGGAAGTAGTCGGTGAAGAGGTTCGCCGACGCTAGCTCGCGCAAGGTGCTGGCGGCGCCGTAGCGCTCCGGGTCGAGGACGCCGGCTTCGCGCCTCGGCTGACGGATCCACGACGCCAGGTTCGCGATCCGGCCGGGCAGGCTCGCCGGCAGCTCCAGCCAGCCGGCCAGCCCCTGGCCGAACGGGCGCAACGACTCCTGCCGCATCTTGTCCACCGCGCGGTACTCGGCGCGGATCGGCGGCAGCATGAACGGCGTCCACTCGACGTACAGCGTCGTCTCGTCCACCGCCACGTGCAGGAACGTCGTGAGCACCAGCTCCCGGTCCCAGGTCTCCACCTGGAAGCACAGGTAGTAGCGCGCCCATTCCTTCGGTTCCCGCCGGATCCGCTCGACTTCGGCCTCGGGCAGCCGGGTGCGCGGCGGGTACTCGATGTCCGGCAGGTAGGCGGCGGCTTCGCTCTCCCCCAGGTGGTCGACGAGCTCGGCGGCCGGGGTGAACACCGCCTCCGTCACCGTCAGCCCGCCCAGCCGGCGGTCCGGCGACAGCGGCGCCGAGCGGCGGAGGTCCGCGATGGCCCCGCGGATCTCCTCGTACAACGTCTCGGTGGTGAGCTCGCGGCGGTCCGCCGGATCGGTCCCGTCGTCCTCGACGCGCTCGAGCGGGATCGCCATGGACCAGGCGTCGCGCCGGAAACCCGCGCCCACGAAAGGTTTGTAGCCGCGGTACACCACCAGCGGCGCGCCCGGCGCACCGGCGAACTCGTCGATCTGCCGGTAGCGCCCGAGCTGCGCGCGGAAGTCTTCGGTGAACAGCCCGGCGAGGGTGCCGGTGTCGGGAGCGGGCGGGGCGAAGCGCTTGAAGCGCGTCGTCAGCAGGTTCCACAGCGACCAGCGTTCGAAGGTCACGACCATCAGGACGACCACGGCGAGCACGATGCCGATGACGTACCGGGCGGTGTCGCCGCCCGAGGAGTCGTCGAACTGGACGTCGTCGTAGTAGCGCGACGAATAGCTCCGGCCGGAGTCGAAGATTTCGCCGGAGTAGGTCAGCAGCAGCCAGACGATCACGACGGCGCCGCCCACCAGTGCGAGCGTCTTCGGGCTGAGCGGCCGCTCGGTCACCCGGACGTTCTTCCCCGACCGGGCGATCACGAGCACGATCGAGAGCACGATCCAGCCGTACAGCAGCGGGTTGTCCCACGACAGCCCGATGACGACGGCCATCAGCAGCACCAGCAGGCCGTCGTAGTTCTTCCGGCGCGCCCGTGCCCGCACCGCCTCGGTGAGCACGCGGCCCGCGTCGAGGCCGGGCGACGGCGGGACCGGCCGGGTCGGCTCGACGAGGAACTCGGTGATCGCCCGCGTGCCGAAGCGGGGATCGAGGTAGGAGGCCGCGCACAGGTAGCGCGTGGTGTCGTCGGCCGAGCCTGGGGACATGCTCGCTCCCTCGGGGAACTCCGGAAAGACCCACTCAGCAAGTTGCCGACCGTAGCATGCACATTGGGGACGGGGGACGGTATTTCGGGCACCGGTCACGCCAGCAGTTCCGCCGTCAGTTCCCCGCGGCTGCGGACGTCCACCTTCCCGAACACGGCCTTGAGGTGGTCCTGCACGGTGTGCGCCGAGATGCCGAGCCGGCCGGCGATGTCCGAAGTGGACCGGCCCGCCAGTACCTCGCGGCAGACGTCGCTTTCGCGCGCGGTCAGCCCGTAGGCCGCGAGCCGCACGCTCAGCAGTTCGGCCCCCGACGCGCGGCCGATCGTCACCACCGTCTCGTCGTCGGCGGACCCGGTGACCAGCCGGCTCGCGTGCAGCACGATCCAGCCACCGCGGGCGTCGCGGACCCGCGCGCGGAAGGTTCCCGTCGCGGCCGCCCGCGCGCCGGTCACCACCGCGCGCAGCAGCACCGCGAACCGGCCGGGGGCGATCGCGTCCAGTTCGGACCGCCACGCCGCGGCCGCGCCGGTGGCCGCCCGCTGCCCGCCGTCCGGGCCGGCCACCACGATCGCCGGGTCCGCCCGCTCCCCCGCGTCCCGCGTGCGCGCGGCCACCCGTGTCGCCGCCGCCACCGCCGGTGCGATCGCCGTCAGGAACTCGACCTCGCGGTCGCCGAACTCGCCGCGCCGCACCAGGCCGGCCGCGCCCCACGACGTCCCGTCGACCCGGAACACCACGCGCAGCTCGTGGCGCAGGCCCAGCGGCCGCCAGACCTCGTTGAGCCGCCCGCTGCGCTCGACGTCGCGGCGTGGCAGGTCCGAGAGCCGGGCCACCGGCACCGGCCGGGCGGTCAGCTCGGCGAACGTGTGGGGCTGGGCGCCGTCGTACTCGTAGGTCGCCAGCAGCGGCTCGTACTCCCCCGGGATCCGGGCCCGCCCGCTGGTCATCGAGCTGATCACGGCGGTGTCCGGGTCCAGCGACGCCCAGCACGTCAGCTCCGTCGGCACCACGCGCTCGACCAGCTCGATGGCGGCGGCGTGCAGCTCGGCGACCCCGAGGCCCGCCGTCGCGAGCGCGGCGATGTCCCGCCGCACGCCCTGCGCCCGGCCCTCCCACATGGACGCAGTATGCGCCGCGCCCGGCGTCCCGGGTATCCCACATTCCCGGGATGGTCCGGCCCGCGGCGCGTTCCTAGCCTCGGCGGCATGACCCATTTCAGTGCGCCGGGCGAAGGCCCGGAACTCGATGCGAAGGACGCGAGGATCACCGTCAAGGTGGACGCCGAGCACACCGGCGGCGCCTACGAGCTGTTCGAGGTCGACGCGTCCCGCGGGCCGTCGGTCCCGCCGCACGCCGAGCCGTGGGCGAAGAGCTTCTACGTGCTGCACGGGCGCATCACGGTCTACGTCGACGGCGAGCTGCACGACCTCGGCCCCGGCGCGTCGATCAGCATCCCGGCGGGCGCGCTCAACACCTTCACCGTGCACACGCCGTCGGCGCAGTTCCTCGCCGTCAGCCTCACCGCCGCGATGGGGCGCTTCTTCCGCGACGTCGACCGGGCCGCGCCGGACCAGGTCCCGGAAGTCGCGAGCCGGCACGGCGTCGAGCTGGTGCGGCCGTGAACGCCGTCGTCCAGGTCTTCGCCGGGATCGCGGCGCTCGTGCACCTGCTCGCGTTCACGTGGGAGGTCGTGCTGTTCGAACGGCCGGGCGTGCACCGGGAAATCTTCCGCATCCCGACGGAGAACCTGCCGGCCACCCGGCTGTGGTCGTTCAACGTCGGGTTCTACAACCTGTTCCTGGCCGCCGGCCCGATCACCGGGCTGGTCCTGCTGCACACGGGCGACGTCGATGCCGGGCGTGCGCTGGTGCTCTACTGCTGCGCGTTCATGGCGCTGGCCGGGGTCGCCCTCGGCGTGTCCGACCTGCTCGCGCTCAGCCGTCCCCGGGGCAGCGGCCGCGGCGGCGCGCTCGCGCAGGCCGTACCGCCACTCGTCGCCCTGGTCGCGGCGCTGTTCTAGCCGGGCTCGATCAGCTGCTCGCTCCAGGCCCGGATGGCCGCGGCCTGCTCGGGCGCGAGGCGGTCGAGGACGAGCCGGCGGATGTTGGCGCCGTGAGCCCGGGTGGCGCTCTCCGCGGTCCGGCGTCCTTCGGCGGTCAGCTCGACGCCGGTGCGACGGCCGGTCGCGCCGTCCTCGGTCCGCGCCACCAGGCCGCGGTTCTCCATCCGGGTCAGCAGGTGTGCGACGCGGCTCTTCTCCCAGTCGAGCGCGTCGGCCAGTTCGCCGACGCGCATCGGCTTCCGCAGCGTCATCAGGACGCTGAACTCGGCCTTCGAAATGCCGCAGTCGCGCTGCAGGCCTCGGTCGAGCTCCCGGGCGAGCAGCCGCTGCGCGCGCATCCAGGTGTCCCAGAACGCCCACTCCGCCGGCTCCAACATGGGAGTAGCATACAGAGTTGACGCGTCAACTCTTGGAGGAGACCGATGAAGACACTGCTGCGCGGCGGCATGGTGGTCAGCATGGATCCGGCGCTCGGGGACCTTCCCCGTGGCGACGTGCTCATCGAGGACGGCCGGATCGCCGCCATCGGCGCCACGCTCGACACCGAGATCGCCGACGCCGAGATCGTCGACGCGACGGGGAAGATCGTGCTGCCCGGGTTCGTCGACACGCACCGGCACACCTGGCAGACGGCGTTCCGCGGCCTCGGCGCGGACTGGACGTTCGACCAGTACCGCGTCGGCGCGCACGGCACGCTCAAACCGCACTACCGGACCGACGACGTCTACCTGGGCAATCTCCTCGGCCGCCTCGAAGCGCTGAACTCCGGCGTCACGACCATGCTCGACTGGTTCCACTGCGCCCTCCACCCGGAGAACGCCGACGCCGCGATCGCCGGGCTGCACGACGCGCCCGGCCACTCGATCTTCTGCTACGGCGCCGACGGGCCGGACATCGCGCCGGAGATCCGGCGGGTGCGGGCCCTGCTGCCGGGCGACGACATGGCACTCGGCCTGCGCGGCCCGGTGATGTCCACAATGGACGAGACCGCCGCGGATGTCGCGCTGGCGCGGGAACTCGGGCTGCGGGTGAGCACGCACGTCCACGGCACCGGCGGCTGGCCGCACGGCGACCGGCCGATCGCCGGGATGCGAGACCGCGGGCTGCTCGACGAGCGCACGACCGTCGTGCACGGCAACGACCTGTCCGACGACCAGCTCGTGATGCTCGCCGAGGCGGGGTGTTCGGTGTCGGTCAGCCCGGACGTCGAGCTGAAGATGGGCTTCGCGCCGCCGGTGACCGGCCGGGCGCTCGCCGCCGGCCTCCGCCCGACGCTGTCGGTCGACGACTGCCTGTCCGCCGGCGGCGACCTGTTCGGCGCCATGCGCACGGCACTGGCCGTCGAGCGCGGCGGCGTCACGGCTCGCGACGTCCTCGAGTTCGCCACGGTGGACGGCGCCCGGGCCTGCGGGCGCAACGGCGGCCGCCTCGCCGTCGGCCGCGACGCCGACGTCGTCCTGCTCGACGCCGAGGACCTCTCGGTCTTCCCCGTCGGCGACCCCGTCCGCACGATCGTCGCCGCCGGTCATCCCGGCCTGGTGGACAGCGTCTTCGTCGCCGGCCGGGCGGTCAAGCGCGACGGGAAGCTGCTCGGCGTCGACCTGCCGGCCCTGCGCGCCCGGCTGCTGGAGTCGCGCGACCGGATCGCCGGTGCCGCCGGCGTCGCGGTCGACGGTTCGTGGACGCCTTAAGAAGCCGACGTCACGCGGTAGACGTCGTAGACGCCTTCCACGCCGCGGACCACCTTGAGGACGTGGCCGAGGTGCTTCGGGTCGCCCATCTCGAACGAGAACCGGCTGACCGCGACGCGGTCGCGCGAGGTCGTCACCGACGCCGAGAGGATGTTGACCTTTTCGTCGGCCAGCACCTTGGTCACGTCCGAGAGCAGCCGGTGCCGGTCGAGCGCCTCGACCTGGATGGCCACCAGGAACACCGAGGACGCCGACGGCGCCCACTCGACCTCGACCAGCCGCTCGGGCTGGGACTGCAGGTCGCCCGCGTTCGTGCAGTCGGTGCGGTGCACCGAAACGCCGCCGCCGCGGGTCACGAAGCCGAGGATCTCGTCGCCCGGCACCGGGGTGCAGCAGCGGGCGAGCTTGGCCCAGACGTCGCTGGCGCCCTTGACCACCACGCCGACGTCGTTGGAGCCGCGGCGCCGGGTGACGGTGGACGGCGTCGCGCGCTCGGCGAGCTCCTCCTCCGCCGCGTCGACCCCGCCGATGAGCGCCACCAGCCGCTGCACGACGTGCTTCGCGCTGGTGTGGCCCTCGCCGACCGCCGCGTACAACGACGAGATGTCGGCGTGGCGCAGTTCGGTGGCGACGGCGCCCATCGACTCCGCGGAGACGAGCCGCTGGATCGGCAGGCCGACCTTGCGGATCTCCTTGGTGATGGCTTCCTTGCCGCCTTCGATCGCCTCGTCGCGACGTTCCTTGGCGAACCACTGCCGGATCTTCGCGCGGGCCTTCGGCGAGCCGGCGAACTGCAGCCAGTCCCGCGACGGCCCCGCGTTCTCCGCCTTCGAGGTGAAGATCTCGACGACTTCGCCGTTCTCGAGCTTGCGTTCCAGCGCGACCAGGCGGCCGTTGACGCGGGCCCCGATGCAGCGGTGCCCGACCTCGGTGTGCACGGCGTAGGCGAAGTCGACCGGCGTCGACTCCACCGGCAGCGTGATCACGTCGCCCTTCGGCGTGAACACGAAGATCTCGCGCGAGGCCAGCTCGTAGCGCAGGGACTCGAGGAAGTCGCCCGGGTCCGCCGCCTCGCGCTGCCAGTCGAGGAGCTGGCGCATCCACGCCATCTCGTCGACGTCCACGGCGTTGCCGTTGTGCGTGCCCTTGGTTTCCTTGTAGCGCCAGTGCGCCGCGATGCCGTACTCGGCGGTGCGGTGCATCTCGTAGGTGCGGATCTGCACCTCGAGGGGCTTGCCGTCCGGGCCGATCACCGTGGTGTGCAACGACTGGTAGACGCCGAACCGCGGCTGCGCGATGTAGTCCTTGAAGCGGCCGGGAACCGGCTGCCACAGTGCGTGCACGACACCCATCGCGGCGTAGCAGTCGCGGACGTCCTCGACCAGGATCCGGACGCCGACGAGGTCGTGGATGTCGTCCAGGTCGCGGCCGCGGACGATCATCTTCTGGTGGATCGAGTAGTAGTGCTTCGGCCGGCCCTCGACCTTCGCGGTGATCCGCGACGACACGAGGTTGCTGGTCAGGTCGGTGATGACCGAGCGCAGGTAGATGTCGCGCGAGGGCGCGCGGTCGGCGACCAGGCGCACGATCTCGTCGTACTTCTTGGGCTGCAGGATGGCGAACGCGAGGTCTTCGAGCTCCCACTTGACCGTGGCCATGCCGAGCCGGTGTGCGAGCGGGGCGAGCACTTCGAGCGTTTCGCGGGCCTTGCGGGCCTGCTTCTCCGGCGGCAGGAAGCGCATGGTGCGCATGTTGTGCAGCCGGTCGGCGAGCTTGATGACCAGCACCCGCGGGTCCTTGGCCATCGCGATGACCATCTTGCGGATGGTCTCGGCCTCGGCGGAGGTGCCGAGCTTGACCTTGTCCAGCTTCGTGACGCCGTCGACGAGCTCGGCGACCTTCTCGCCGAAGTCGGCCTTCAGGCTCTCGACGGCGTAGCCGGTGTCCTCGACCGTGTCGTGCAGGAGCGCGGCGACGAGGGTCGTGGTGTCCATGCCCAGCTCGGCGAGGATGGTCGCGACGGCGAGCGGGTGGGTGATGTAGGGGTCGCCGGACTTGCGCCGCTGGTTCCGGTGCAGTTCCTCGGCGACGTCGTAGGCGCGCTGCAGCAGCCCGAGGTCGGCGTTGGGGTGGAGCTCGCGGTGGATGACGGCCAGGGGTTCGAGGACCTGCTTGACCGGGGCGGCGCGCTGCGCGGTGATCCGCCGGGCGAGACGCGCCCGGACCCGCCGGGTCGCGGACGGGTTCGGCGCCGCACCGTTCGGCCTCGGCGGCTGGGCCGCCGCCTGCCCGTTCTGCGGGGCGCCCTCTTTCGGGGGCACCGCGGCGTCGAGCTCCTGGCTCACCCGCACCTCCTGCTGCTCGTGCGGCCTTCGAACCACCAGGGTAGCCGTTGCGCCTCGCGGCCCTCTCGGGTGCGCCCGTTCAGGGGGATGTCAGGGCTCCGACCAGCGGGTTCACCCATTCGCCCGGCGTGTTGCAAGTCTTGAGGGCACCGTCGTGACTTTGCGGTCACGACGGTGCCCTCGAGGAAGCGAAACCCGGTCAGCAGACCTGGAGCGAGTGGATCTTCCGGTTCGCCAGCACGTCACGGCCTCGCAGCGCCGCCAGTTCCAGGACCACCGACACGCTGTCGACGACGGCTCCCACGTCCTCCAGGAGCTTGCCCGTCGCCGCGACCGTGCCGCCCGTCGCCAGGACGTCGTCGAGGATCGCGATGCGCTGGCCCGGCCGGACCACGCCCGCCGGGAGCTCGACCGTCGCCGTGCCGTACTCCAGCGCGTAGTCCACCCGGCCCGCCACCTGCGGGAGCTTGCCGGGCTTGCGGATCAGCACCACGCCGAGGCCGCGAGCGTACCCGACGGCCGCGGCGAGGAGGAACCCGCGAGCCTCCACGCCGGCGAGCGCCTCGACGCCGTCGTCGAGGGTGCCCGCCAGCGCGTCGGTCACCGCCTTGAACGCGCCCGCGTCCGCGAACAGCGGGCTCAGGTCGCGGAACAGCACGCCGGGCTCGGGGAAGTCCGGCACCTCGGCGATCAGGCCGAGGGCGTCGTCCAGGTGCACGTCAGCGCCTCCGCTTGCCCGCGGGCTTGCCGGACGGGCGCTGCTTCTGGATCCGGGCGGGGACGCTGGCCGCGGCCGCGTACGCCTTTTCCTTGCGCAGCTCCTTCGCCAGGGCGTCGTCGTCCGAGGCGTCGAAGTCCTCGCCCGCGGCCGCC
The DNA here is from genome assembly GCF_040629235.1 of Amycolatopsis sp. NPDC005961. NCBI lineage: Bacteria > Bacillati > Actinomycetota > Actinomycetes > Pseudonocardiales > Pseudonocardiaceae > Amycolatopsis > Amycolatopsis sp. NPDC005961. The sequence continues at coordinate 75,851 of NZ_JBEXVF010000025.1, forward strand.
TTGCGCTCCTGGGTGACGCGACGCTGGCGGACGCGCTCCGCCTGCTGTGCGTACTTCGGGTCGCGCATCTTGAAGTCGACCAGCAGCGGCGTCGCCAAGGCCACCGACGACAGGACGCCGACCAGGGTGCCGGTCAGCTGCACCAGCGCCAGGTCCTGCAGCGTGCCCGAGCCGAGCAGGACGTACCCGACGATCAGCAGGCCCAGGATCGGCAACAGCGCGATGAACGCCGTGTTGAACGACCGCATCAGGGTCTGGTTCAGCGCCAGGTTCGCCGCTTCGGCGTACGTACGGCGGGTCAGGCCGAGCAGGCCGCGCGTGTTCTCGCGGACCTTGTCGAACACCACCACCGTGTCGTACAGCGAGAACCCGAGGATCGTCAGCAGGCCGATCACGGTCGCCGGGGTGACCTCGAAGCCGACCAGCGAGTACACGCCGGCGGTGACCAGGATGTCGTGCAGCAGCGAAACCAGCGCCGCCACGGCCATCCGCGGGTCGAAGTAGATCGCCAGGAAGATGACGACCGCGACGAGGAACACCGCGAGCGCGAGCAGTGCCTTCTGCGAGATCTCCCCGCCCCACGACGCGCTCACCGCGCTGTCACTGATGGCCTGCACGCTCGGCTGCTTGTTGCTGCCGATCGGGCCCAGGTCCTGGAACAGGCCCTGCTTGACCTTCGCGACATCGGCCGCGTCCAGCGTGTCGGTGCGGATCTGGATCGTCGACGACGCTCCGCTGCCGACCTTCTGCGTCTCGGCGGCCGGGCGGCCGAGAGCCTTCTGGAACGACTCCTTGGCCTGGTCCTCGGTGATCACGCCGTGGACGCCGGTGGCGGGCATCTGGATCTGCGTGCCGCCCTCGAACTCGATGCCGATGTTGAAGCCGCGGAAGACCATCGACGCGAGGCACACCAGCACCAGCGCACCGAAGAAGAGGTACCAGCGCTTGCGCTTGCCGACGACGTCGAACGCACCCGTGCCGACGTAGAGCCGGTGGAAGATGCTTTCCTTCTTGCCGGGCTTGGCCGCCACCTTGGCGTCGCCGTCGGCGTCCGTGCCCAGTTCTTCGACCCCCACGTCAGGCCTCCTTCACGTTCGCGCGGCCGACCGTGGTCGACTTCTTACGCTGCGAACCCACTTGCTGCACGGCGCCGAGCCCCAGGTTCTTCGGATTGGACAGGAACGTCGATTTCGACGTGGACACGATGGCCACCAGCGGGTGCGTCACCAGGTACACGACGACGAGGTCGAGCACCGTGGACATGCCGAGGGTGAACGCGAAGCCCTGCACGTCGCCGACCGCGATGATGTACAGGATGGCGGCGGCCAGGAAGCTCACGCCGTCGGAGGCCAGGATGGTGCGCCGGGCGCGGACCCAGCCGCGTGGCACCGCGGACCGGAACGTCCGCCCCTCCCGGATCTCGTCTTTGAGCCGTTCGAAGTAGATGACGAACGAGTCCGCCGTGATCCCGATGGCGATGATCAGGCCGGCGATGCCCGCGAGGTCCAGCGTGTAGCCGATCCAGCGGCCGAGCAGCACCAGCACCGCGAACACCAGCGCGCCGGACAGGACCAGCGAAAGGATGGTCAGCACGCCGAGCAGCCGGTAGTAGAACAGGCAGTAGATGAAGACCACCAGCAGGCCGATGCCGCCGGCGATCAGGCCGGCCTGCAGTGAGGCCAGGCCGAGGGTCGCCGACACCGTGGTCGCGTCCGAGGAAGCGAACGACAGCGGCAGCGAGCCGTACTTCAGGATGTCCGAGAGGTCCTTCGCCTCGGACTGCGTGAACTTGCCGGTGATCTGGGTGTTGCCGTCCAGGATCGCGACCTGGATGTTCGGCGCGGACACGACCTGCGTGTCGAGGACGAACGCGGCCTGCTGGTTGACGTTCTTCGACGTGAAGTCGGCCCAGATCTTGGTGCCCTCGCTCTTGAAGCTGAGGTTCACCGTCCACTGGCCGCGCTGCGAGTCGTAGGCCGAGTTCGCGTCGGCGATCTCGGTGCCCGGCAGGAACTCCGGCTCCAGCAGGTACTTGTACGTGTCGTGGTCACCGCAGGCGACCAGCGGCAGCTTCGGGTCGTCGTTGCCCTCGAGGGGGTCCTTGGCGTTGGGCGCGCAGGTCAGCGCCGCCATCGCCTTCGTGACGAGCTCCTGGTTCGGCTGGCCGTCGGCGCCGATCAGCTTCGGGTCCTGGCGCAGCGCCTTCGCGGCCTGGATCTCCTTCGCCGTCTCCGCGTCCACCGAGCCGTCCGACGGCGCGGGAGCCTGGCTCGACGCGGGCGGCGGCGTGGTGCTGCTGGTCGGCGGGGCCGGCGTGGTGCTCTGCTGCTGCGCGGGCGCCGCGGCGGGGGCACCGCCACCACCGGCGGCCGGGCTCGACGGCGGGGCGCTGGAGCTGGCCTTCGGAGCGCCGGAGGACGGCGGGGCCGAGCTGCTCGGGGCCCCCGTCGGTGTTCCCGTCGGCGCGCCGGTGGCCGGCGGCGGCGTGGCCTGCGGCGGCACGACCGGCTGCGTCGCGTTCGCGACGACCTTCCGGAAGCCCAGCTTCGCGGTCTTGCCCAGGTTCTTCGCCTGGTCGCCCTGCTCGCCGGGGACGGTGATGACGACGTTGTTGCCGTCCAAGAGGACCTCGGTACCGCCGACGCCGATCCCGTTGACGCGCCGTTCGATGATCTGGCGGGCCTGGTTCAGGGACTCCCGGGTCGGCTGACCGCCGTCGGGGGTGCGGGCGGTGAGCGTGACGCGGGTGCCGCCCTGCAGGTCGATGCCCAGCTTCGGGGTCGGCTTGTGGTTGCCGGTGAGGAACACCAGCGCGTACAGCACGATCACGATCAAGGCGAACAGGGCGAGATAGCGTCCCGGGCGGAGATGCCCGGCTGAAGCTGCCACGGTGCTTCGGTCTCCTCGGACGGGGTGGACCCCAAAGTTGCGGTGCCCGCCCGGAGGGTTACCGGGAGGGACTGTGTGCGATTCACTCCCGGGCACGGGTATGACGGCGGACACGCACGCAGCACCGAGACACTACTCGGTGCTGCGTGAGCCCGGCGTGCGAGGCCACACCGACTTTCGTCGGGCGTTTCCGCGGCCCGCCCAGGGTGCCGCGGGGGTTACTTCTTGCCGTGCTCCAACGGCGGCGCCACCTGAGCGGTGGTCTGCGGCTCGTCGTCCTTGATGCCCGAGCCCGACTCGATGATCGACTCCTCGGCGGGCGCTTCGACGACCTCGTCGGCGGAGTCCTCTTCGGTCTCGACGACCGGCTCGACCTTCTCGCGGACCGCGAGCCGCAGCCAGGTGGTGACGACGCCGGGGGCGATCTCGATGTCGATCGTGTTGTCGCCGGAGGCGTCGGCGACGGTGCCGTAAAGACCCGACGTGGTCATCACGCGGTCACCGGCCGACAGGCTGCTCTGCAGGTCCTGCTGCGCGGCCTGCTGCTTCTTCTGCTTGCGCGTGCTCATCACCAGCGGCACGGCGAGGACGAGCACGAGCAGCAGGGGCAGCAATAGCTGTTGCATGATTCTCCGTTCGACGGACTCTCGGGCCCAGCCGAAATGTCCGGTTTTTGGGTATGTGCTCCTGTCAAGTGTGCCAGGTACCAGCGCGGACGCCAGCACCCACCCGCCGGTTCCGGCCGCTCAGTCCTGCTCGAACGGCGAGAGCCCGCCCGGGTCGGGGCGCCCCGGGTGGTCGGCGGGCGGCACCATGCCGAGGTGCTCCCAGGCGGCCGCCGTGGCGACCCGGCCCCGCGGGGTGCGGGCGAGCATACCGGCGCGCACCAGGTAGGGCTCGCACACCTCTTCCACCGTGGTCGCTTCCTCCCCCACCGCGACCGCCAATGTCGAGATGCCGACCGGCCCGCCGCCGAACGACCTGGTCAGCGCGGTGAGCACGGCCCGGTCGAGCCGGTCGAGGCCCAGCTCGTCGACGTCGTAGACGGCCAGCGCGGCGCGGGCGACCTCGACCGTCACCTTGCCGTCCGCGCGGACCTCGGCGTAGTCGCGGACACGCCGCAGCAGCCGGTTCGCGATCCGGGGCGTGCCGCGCGAGCGGCCGGCGATCTCCTGGCAGCCGTCGCGGTCGATCGGGATGTCGAGGATCGTCGCGGCGCGGCGGACGACCAGCTCCAGCTCGGTGTCGGTGTAGAACTCCATCTGGCCGGTGAAGCCGAACCGGTCGCGCAGCGGCCCGGTCAGCGACCCCGAGCGCGTGGTCGCCCCGACCAGCGTGAACGGCGCGATCTCCAGCGGGATGCTGGTCGCGCCCGGCCCCTTGCCGACGACGACGTCGACCCGGAAGTCCTCCATCGCCAGGTAGAGCATCTCCTCGGCGGGGCGGGCGATCCGGTGGATCTCGTCGATGAACAGGACGTCGCCGGGCGCGAGGTTGGACAGCATCGCGGCGAGGTCGCCGGCCCGTTCGAGCGCCGGGCCGGAGGTGATCCGGATGGCCGCGCCCAGCTCGGCGGCGACGATCATCGCCATCGACGTCTTGCCGAGCCCCGGCGGCCCGGACAGCAGGACGTGGTCGGGCGGCACGCCGCGGCGGCGCGCGCTCTCCAGCACCAGCTCCAGCTGCTCGCGCACGCGCGGCTGGCCGACGAACTCGTCGAGCTTGCGGGGCCGCAGCGTGCCTTCGACGTCCCCGTCGCCGGTCTGGGCCCACGCCGAGAGGGCTTCGTCTTCCTCCACGGCTTCATACTCCACGGCCGCGCCTACCGCTTCCGGCCGAGGGTGGTCAGCGAAGCCCGCAGCACGCTCGCCGTCGTGTGGCCGTCACCGTCGGCGAGGACCTTGTCGACGGCCTGCTCGGCCTGCTTGGCCGGGAACCCGAGCCCGGCCAGCGCTTCGACGACCTCGGCCCGCAGCGCGCCGGGCGCGGTGACCGACGGCGCGTCGCCGGAGCCGAGCGCGGTGACCTTGTCGCGCAGCTCGAGGGTGAGCCGCTCGGCGCCCTTGCGGCCGATGCCCGGCACCGAGGTGAGCACGGTGATGTTGCCTTCGACCAGCGCGGCCCGCAGCTTGTCCGGGTCGAGCACGGCGAGGGTGGCGAGCGCGAGCCGCGGGCCGATCCCGGACACGGTCTGCAGCAGGCCGAACAGCTCCCGCGCGTCGGCGTCGGCGAACCCGAACAGCGTCAGCGAGTCCTCGCGCACGACCAGCGCGGTGTGCAGCCGCACCTCCTCACCGCGGCGCAGCGTGGCCAGCGTCGCCGGGGTGGCCTGCACGGCGAAGCCCACTCCGCCGACCTCGACCACGACGTGGTCCAAAGCGACCGAAAGGACTTCCCCGCGTACCGACGAGATCATCGTGCTGCTCCAGGCTTCTTCGTCTTGGTCATCGTGGCTTGCTTGTTCGCCGAAGCCTGCTTCGCGGCCGCGGCCAGGCGGGCCTTGTGGGTGCGGGCCATCTCGGCCGCGCGCGCCTCGGCTTCGGCGAGCCGAGCGCGCATCGGCTCGCGCCAGAGGTGGCAGATGGCCAGGGCCAGCGCGTCCGCGGCGTCGGCGGGGTGCGGGGCGACCTCGAGGTTGAGCAGGCGCATCACCATGGCGGTGACCTGCGCCTTGTCCGCCCGGCCCGACCCGCTGACCGCGGCCTTCACCTCGCTCGGCGTGTGGAAGACGACGGGCAGTCCCCGGCGCGCGGCGGCCAGCGCGACGACCCCGCCCGCCTGCGCGGTGCCCATCGCCGTCCGGACGTTGTGCTGGGCGAAGACGCGCTCGACCGCCACGGCCTCCGGCCGGTACTTGTCCATCCACCGCTCGACCTCGTCGGAGATGCCGAGCAGCCGGTGCGCCAGTTCCGCGTCGGGCGGCGTCCGCACGACGCCGACGGCGACGCAGCGGACAGCGCGGCCCTTGCCGCCGTCGACCACCCCCAGGCCGCACCTGGTCAGACCGGGGTCGACCCCGAGCACCCGCACCCGTTTTCCTTCCCGCCGCGAACACCAGTTCGAGCTAGCAGGCTACTGGGCGCACCTGCGGCAGGATGGGTGACATGCCGGAGCCGTCGGATTTCGTCACCCACCTGGGCCTCGAGCCGCTCCCCGTCGAGGGCGGGCGGTGGGCGCAGAGCTGGCGCTCCGAAGAGGGGTCGGCGATCTACTACCTGCTCGTCGCGCCGGAGTCCTCCGCGCCGCACCGGCTGGACCGCGTCGAGGTCTACGCCCACCACGCGGGCGCGCCCGCCGCGATGCTCCTGCTGCACCCGGACGGCTCGGTCGAGCGGCCGGTGCTCGGCACCGACGTCGCGGCCGGCGAGCGGCCGCAGGTCGTCGTGCCCGCGGGGACCTGGCAGGCCACGGTCACCCTCGGTGCCTGGAGCCTGCTGGGCACGGTCGTGGTGCCGCCCTACACGGACGGCTGCGTGGAGTTCGCGCCCGCGTCGGACCTTGCCTCGCACTACCCGGAAGCGGCCGCCGACCTGCGGAAGTTCTAGGGGCCGTCGACGCCGGGGGTCCAGCTTTCGGGGTCGCCGCTGCCGGTGAGCACCAGCTGCCACCTGGCGAAGCCCTCGGGGGCGTCCGGGTGCCACGGGAACTTGCCCTCCGGCGTCGCGACGATCAGCTGCAGCGCCGGGAAGTCGCCGTCGGGGTAGATGAGGAACGCCGTGCCGAAGTACTCGGGGTAGTGCCCCTTGTGCACGCGCTCGAGGACGACCGGGACGCCTTCGAAGAAGTCGTCGTAGCGCTTGCCGACCTCGAAGATCTCGCCGTTGGCCGCGCGGTCGACGTAGGCGTCGAGCAGGACGGAGCCCATCTGGTCGGGCAGCCCGACCACGACGGCCTCGGGCACGTTGTGCAGCGCCCACGCGCAGGCGGTGAAGCAGTAGCCGGCGCCCTCGTCGTCGCCCGCGACCGTGATGACCGCGTTGCCGCGTTCCTTGGCCTGCCCCTCGATCCAGGCGACCAGGCGCTGTTCTTCCTCCGTCAGATCGGCGGCGAGGTCGGCGGAGGTGGCGGGGGTCGTCGAGGTCACGGCGCACATTCTGCCTGACGACTCCGCGAGAGCCCAGTGCCCGGGCCGGAAAATTTCCGGCCCGGGCCCGAAAGCGTTGCGGTGACGGGGAAAACTCGACCGACTTCGGCGAGCGCGGACGTTCGCCGCAGCCGGACAGCGCGAAGGCCGCCACGGGGACCATGCCCCCTGGCGGCCTTCGCGCGAATCCGAACCCGGCGTCAGCCGACTTCGGCGAGCACCTCGTCCGACACGTCGAAGTTCGCGTAGACGTTCTGGACGTCGTCGCAGTCTTCGAGGGCGTCGATCAGCTTGAAGACCTTCTTCGCGCCGTCCGCGTCCAGGGGGACGCTGACCGACGGGAGGAACGTCAGCTCCGCCGACTCGTACTCGAACCCGGCCTCCTGCAGCGCCTTGCGCACCGGCACCAGGTCGCCGCCCTCCGAGACGATCTCGAAGCTCTCGTCGAGGTCGTTGACCTCCTCGGCGCCCGCGTCGAGGACCGCCATGAGGACGTCGTCCTCGCTGGCGTCGCCCTTCGGCATGATCACGACGCCCTTGCGGGTGAACATGTAGGCGACCGACCCCGGGTCGGCGAGGGAGCCGTTGTTGCGCGTGAGCGCGGTGCGGACCTCCATCGCGGCGCGGTTCTTGTTGTCGGTGAGGCACTCGATCAGCACCGCCACGCCGTTGGGGCCGTAGCCCTCGTACGTGATGTTCTGCCAGTCGGCGCCGCCCGCCTCTTCACCGGCGCCGCGCTTGCGGGCGCGCTCGATGTTGTCCTGCGGGACGGAGTTCTTCTTCGCCTTCTGGATGGCGTCGTAGAGCGTGGGGTTGCCATCCGGGTCGCCACCACCGGTGCCCGTCCGCGCGGCCACCTCGATGTTCTTGATCAACCGCGCGAAGAGCTTGCCGCGCTTCGCGTCGAGGTTGGCCTTCTTGTGCTTCGTGGTGGCCCACTTGGAGTGGCCGCTCATCTCTCCTCCATCTGTTCCGTACCCCGGCCGGGCACCGCGTATCAAGCAGCCTGTCGCACGAGGTCGACGAACAACCGGTGCACCCGCACGTCGGGCGTCAGCTCCGGGTGGAACGCGGTCGCCAGCACCGCCCCCTGCCGGACCGCGACGATCCTAGCGGTGTCGTCCTCCACGCCGGGCACGCCGCTGACCGTGGCCAGCACCTCGACGCCGTCACCGGCCTTCTCGACCCACGGGGCCCGGATGAACACCGCGTGCACCGGCCCGTCGTCCACCTCGGCGAAGTCGAGGTCGGCCTCGAAGGAGTCGACCTGCCTGCCGAAGGCGTTGCGCCGGACGACGACGTCGAGCCCGCCGAGCTGCTGCTGGTCCGGCCGCCCGTCGAGGGTCTGCCGCGCGAGCAGGATCATCCCGGCGCACGAGCCGAAGGCGGGCATGCCACCGGCGATCCGCGCTCTGAGCGGTTCCAGCAGCTCGAACGTCTCGAGCAGCTTCGACATCGCGGTCGATTCGCCACCGGGCAGCACCAAACCGTCCACTTCGGACAGCTCGGCGGCGCGCCGCACCGGCACGGCCCGCGCGCCGGCTTCGGCCAGCATGGCGACGTGCTCGCGCACGGCACCCTGCATGGCGAGCACACCGATGACCGGCTCCGACGACACCCGACCTCCCGAAAGACCTTCCCACCAGCCTAGACGCACTCCCCCGCCGCCGTCCCGGCAGGTCAGCCCCGGTCAGCACCCGTGCGCCGAGAGGCATCACGCGTGATCCAGGGGGCATCACCGCGATGCCCCCTCAATCACAGGTGATGCCCGCCGGGTCACGCGTGATGCCCGCCGGGTCACGCGTGATGCCCGCCGGGTCACGCGTGATGCCTCCTTGTGCACGTCGGCGCGGTCCGGAGCCGAGCCGTCAGGGCACCCCGGCCAGCCTCAGCAGCGCAGCCGTCGCCGCGGCGGCCACCACCACCAGCACGAACGGTGCCTTCCGCCACGCCAGCACCCCCGCGACCAGCACCCCCGCCGGCCGCGCGAAGCCGGCGAACCCGTGGCCCTCCGTCAACGCGCTCACCGCCACCAGCGCCGCCAGCAGCACCACCGCCGCCAGCGCCATCAGCTTCTCCGCGCGCGGAGAAAGCTTCACCCGGCTGCGCAGCACCGGGCCGGCGAACCGGAACGCGAACGTCCCCAGCGCCAGGACCGCCGTGCCGACCAGCAGCTCCACCCCGTCCATCAGCGCACCTCCGCCAGTTCGGGTTCCTTCGCCAGGACACCCACGACGACGCCCGTCAGCGCCAGCAGCACCGGGAGCCCGGCGGGCAGGAACGGCGTCGCGGCCAGGGCGACCACCACCCCCACCAGCACCGGCAGCCGGGCCGACCGGTCACGCAGGGACGGCAGCACCAGGGCCAACAGCACCGCCGGGAACGCCGCGTCGAGACCGAACACGTCGGTGTCGCTGATCGCCGTCCCCGCGAACGCGCCGGCGACCACGCCGACGTTCCAGCAGGCGAACAGCCCGATCCCGCACGCCCAGTACGCCGCGCGGCGGCGGCCGGCCTCGCGCTGGGCCAGCGCGAACGCCACCGACTCGTCGATCATCAGGTGGCTGCCGGCCAGCCGGGCGGGCCACCGCTTGCCCAGGACGTCACCGATCGCGAAGCCGAACGGCAGGTGCCGCGCGTTGGCCAGCAGCCCGGCCAGCACCGCCGCGAACGGGTTGCCGCCCGCGGCGACGATCCCGATGAACATGAACTGCGACGCGCCGGCGAAGACCAGCAACGACATCAGCATCGGCAGCCAGAACGGGAAGCCCGAGCTCACCGCGATGGCCCCGTAGGAGACCCCCACGAGACAATCGGCCAGGCAGACCAGGCCGATGTCGCGGGCGAGGCCCCGATCGAGTGTTCGCCATATCGAACGCATGTGTTCTATGGTGAACACAGGCACCCGTGTTCGTCAAGGCGAACGGAACGACCGATGGAGCGAACGGCTATGTCGCAGGAAACGACCGGCGCGCCGCTGGAGATCATCGCGGCGTCCCTGCGCCGGGAACGCACCCGCGCGGGCTTGTCCCTGACCGAGGTCGCGCGCCGGGCGGGCCTGGCCAAGTCGACGCTGTCCCAGCTCGAGTCCGGCACCGGCAACCCCAGCGTCGAGACGCTGTGGGCGCTCGGTGTCGCCCTCGACGTGCCGTTCTCCCGGCTGGTGGAGCCGGAGCGGCCGAAGGTCCGCGTCATCCGGGCCGGCAAGGGCCCGACCGTCTTCGCCGAGCACGCCGACTACGCGTGCACGCTGCTGTCGGCCTGTCCCCCGTCCGCGCGGCGGGACATGTACCTCATCCGGGCGGAACCCGGCACGCCGCGACGGTCCGACCCGCACATGACCGGCGTGATGGAGCACATCGTGCTGTGCGCGGGACGCGCCCGGGTGGGCGTCCTGGAGGCGCCGGAGGAGCTGAACCCCGGCGACTACATCTCCTACCCGGGCGACGTCCCGCACATCTTCGAAGCCCTCGAGCCGGGTACCTACGGCGTCGAGATCTCCGAGTACATCTAGCTCCGGGCCGCCCGCCACCCGCGACCACCCGGCCGGACCGTCAGGCGGGCTCCTGCGCCGGATGCGTCAGCAGTTCCGCCTCCAGGCAGGCCCTGCGGTTCCGGATCCGGAACTCCTCCGTCTCGATCCGCAGTCGCGCCTCGCGCATCGGATCGCACGAGGAGCAGTGAGCCAGTTCCGCCTCGTACAGCAGGCCGTCCGTCGGGAGGGTCACCTGCCGGGCGTCCGTGGCCTCCTCGAACGGCCGCGGCAGAACGTCGCCGAGGCCCTTCAGCGCGCGCTCGACTTCCGCCGCCCTGTCCTCGATGGACCGCCACGGCGTGTCGCCGATGCGCCACTCGATCGACTCGACCCGGCTCGACGCGGAGTACACCTCCAAGACCCGCCGCACGTAGTAAGTGACCGCGTAGCACGGGTTCTCGTTGCGGAGGGTCCGGCGCGTCATGGTCTGGTTGTCGGCTTCGTCGAAGGTGGAGACCACGACCGACCGCTCCGCCTCGGTGGACTGGGCCGCGGTGATCGCGTTCTGGGTGAACTGGGAACTCGCCGTCCGCACCGACGCTCCACTCGCGACAGTCGTCTCGGTGGCGACCCCGAATTCCCCGCGTACCTGCGGTGCGCCGAAGAAGCCGGCGAGCCCGCCGCCCGCGGAGACCGACGTGTCGGCCCGCGTGCGGATGTCCACCAGGCTGTTCGTGTACGCCGAGGCCGACGAGAACCTGCTGGTCTCGGACAGCGCGCTCATCGTCTGCCGGAACGACGAATGCACCGACAGCCGCTGCTCCGCGGCTCGCACCCGGCGATACCGGTCGAATTCGGAAACCTCCACCGATTCACCGGGCAGCAGGGTGACCGTGTACAGCAGCGGCCCCTGCTGCCTGCCGATCAGGCTGAGCGAGTGCTGGTAGGTGATCCTGATCTCCAGCCGGCCCTGGTCGAACCGGTCGAGGGCGAACACCCGGCCCTCGTAGAAGTACTGCGCCCGGTCGTAGGGCAGCCAGGGAACCGGTGCCGGGCCGCCGCATTCGCCCGGGATCGGCTCCTCGCATCCGCCGCCACAGCCGGAACAATCACCGCGGTCTTTCCGCTTCTCCCCCTCGGCCGGGTGCTTCTTCTCTTCCACAGTCACGTTTCCTCCTCCGTTTCCGGCACTGTTCACGCCGTTGTCGAACGGTGGGAGGAACCGCGGCCGTGATACGTGGCGGAACGGCTAGACCGTCGTCCAGTCCGTGAGCACGACGTGTCCCGACCCGGTGCGCAGGCGCAGCCGGAACCGTCCCGCCGGCTTGGGCCGGACGGCGAACCAGCCGACGTCGTCGACCGGCACGGTCAGGACGGTCCCGTCCCGGGTTTCGACGTCGAGCTCACCCGGCTGCGCGGGGACGACCTGTCCGTGCAGATCGCTGGAGCCGACCTCGAGCTCGATCGTGAAGTCGCGGCCGGAAAAGGTGAGCGCTCGCAAGGGTGCCGCATCGGCGCGCACCCCCGTCGGCCCCGCGGCGGCGACGGAGTCGTAGGAAAGAGCGGCGAATTCGGCGTCGAGATCGCGCCACGAGAACGCGGCCTTGCCCGCCTCGACGAACCGGGCAGGCACCTCCCGCGCGGAACGGACCGCCTCGCCCAGCTCGGCGAGCAGCTCTTCCTCGCCACTCCAGTGATCCGCCATGGCCTTCACGCTTCCTCGGGACCGACGAACGACGCCAATGCCCGGCTCCGGCGGAGTGCGGCGATGCACCGCGAGCGGGACGGGCCGATCCCCCCGACCGGCATGTCCAGTCTCTCCGAAATCTCGGCGTAGGGCAGCCGCGGATCGTGGAACAGGAGGGTAAGCAGCTCCCGGCAGCGGGACGGCAGCTCGGCGAACGCTTGGCGCAGCGCGATGAACCGCTCCTGCTTCAGCAGCTCGGCATCGGCATCCGGAGCCGCCTCGTCGGCGAGCCCGCCGTCGTCGGGCACGAGCTGCGTCCGCTGCTGCTCCCGCAGGAACCGCAGGCATTCCCGGCGGGTGACGGTCGCGACCCAGCCCGGCAGCGCCGCCGGCTCACGCAACGACGGCAGGCCTTCGACGAGCCTGAGCCACACGCTCGCGCCGACGTCGTCGCAGTCGGCCGGGGACAGCCGGTACCGGCGGCAGATCGACCAGACCAGCGGCGCGTACCGCTCGACGAGCTGGTCCCAGGCCCGGCTGTCACCGTCGCGCGCCCGCTTGACCAGCGCGATCACGGCAGGGTCGTCCCGCATGGCACCACCTCGGGTCGAAGGGCCGGTCAGGATTTGACGGACGCCAGCTCGCGGGCGATCTTTCCCGTGACGGCGGCCGCGGCGAACGACGTCCCGCTCCACCGCGCGTAGCCCTCGAAGTTCTGCTCCGACGCATCGGACAGCCGGACCGGCTTGTCGAGGTAGTAGCCGTTGACCCGCAGGCCGTCGTCCTCGGTGTCGACCCAGTCCCGCTTCATGCTGAAGTCCGCGCCGGTCGCTCCCACGGCGAGGACACCGTTCATCGCCGCGGGCCAGATCTGCCACGGCGGCCGGGCGATGTGGCCGAGGTTGCCCGCGGCGGCCACGATCTGCAGGTCCTTGTTGGCCGCGGTGAGCACGTCGATGGCCCGGCGGAGCGCCATCGGCGGTTCCCCGTCCGCCGTCGCCGTGCCGAAGGACAGGTTGAGGACCTGGATCCCTTCGTCCCGGAACGCGGCGATCTTCCGCGCCGTGTCCCAGGACGTGCCGTCGCCCGTCCGGTCGTTCAGCGCGGCCTTGACGATGATCTGCGCGTGCGGCGCGCACTGCCAGATCCGCCCGGCGACGAAGGTGGCGTGCCCGGCCCAGACCGAATAGACGCCCTTCCGGTCGGGCTCCGCCTCGACGTCGGGTTCGGGGATGATCCGGCCTTTCGGGAATTCGGGGTGCCAGTACAGCGGTGTGTCCACGATGCCGACCCGGACCGGGTTCTCGACCGTCGATTCGTAGCTGCCGCCGGGCGAGCCGATCGGGTCACCGAAGTCGGGGTCACCGACCCCCTTGTGCTGCGGGTAGCCGATCAGCGTGTCCCGGTTCTTCCCGATCGCCGGAACGGCTCCGTCTTCGTACGCGAACTGGTTGCGCACCTCGTACAACAGCACGTCGAGATCGGTGAACCGGCGGCCGCTGCGACGCTCGAGCGCGGAGATCTCGTGCCAATACTTCGCACGGGTCTTCGTCGCGAACTCCGGAATTCCGGCGAGGTCCCTGATCAATGACAACTGCAGCACTTCGTCGGACTCGGGTTCCGTTGCCCCCGCCCAGACCCTGAGTTCCTTCAGTTTGTTTCCCACGTCTTCGACGTATCGGGAGTCGACAATCAGCTCGGTCTGCACAGTCATGATCTGCCTTCCGCTCGTCCTCGATCCCTGTTCGACGGAGGCGTCCCTCACCCATTTGATTCCAACATCGGAAAAACAGTTCCGGGTACCGCCAAGACGGTTCATGCTTTCAGGCATGGACCCGACCGCCGCCCTGGATCAGGCACTCGAGGCGTTGCGCCGCGCCGACGTCGACGCCGGTCGCGCGGCGCCGGTCGCGGAACGGGCCAAACGCCAGGCCGAAGCCGATGGTGACGACGCCGCGGCTTCGATCGCCGAGCGGGCGTGGGGCCGCGCGTTGCTGCAATGCGGGAACGTCGACAGCGCGATCGATCACCTGCGAAATTCTGTGGAGCTCGCGGAGAAATCCGGCTCGCCGTCGCTCGCCGGCGAAACGCGGATCCCGCTCGCGGCGGCGCTGCTCCAGCGCGGAAAACCCGACGACGCGGTGCGGAACATCGACGACGCCGTCGCTTCGCTCACCGGCGCCGGGCACGCAAGGGCACGCGCCCAGCGCGCCGACATCCTGCACCAGATCGGCAGGCTGACCGAGGCCCACGCCGAGTACGAGTCCGCCATTTCGCTGCTGCGCGACGGCGAGGACCTCCTGAACCTGCAACGCGCGCTGGTCAACCGCGGCATCCTGCACACCGAGCGGTACGTCTTCGCCGCCGCCGAGGCCGACCTGGAAGAGGCCCGCGAGCTGGCCGAGCGGCTCGGCCGGAAACTGGCCACCGCGATCATCGACGAGAACCTCGGCTTCCTCGAGACCTTGCGCGGCGACGTGCCCGCCGCGCTCGCCCGGCTCGGCCAGGCCGAGCAGGCGATCGGCGAACTGGGCGGCCAGCTCGGCCCGGTGTTCTCCGACCAGGCCGAACTGCTGCTGTCGGTGGGCGCGCGGGGCGAGGCCGCCGACGCCGCCCAGCGAGCCGTCCTCGCCTTCGAACAGGACCAGCGGCACCTGCTCGTGCCGGCCGCGCGGTTGTTGCTCGCCCAGGCGGCCGCGCTCGGCCGCGACTGGACGACCGCGCTGGACCAGGCGAGCCAGGCCCACCAGGACTTCGTCGGCCAGCAGCGCGCGGAATGGGCGGCCCTGGCGCGCCTGGGCGTACTGCGGGCCCAGTTGGCGCTGGGTCTCGACACGCCGATCTCCGGTGCGGACGCCGAGACCATGGTGGCCACCTTGAGCTCGGCGGGCTGGCCCGCCGCGGCCCTCGAAGCCCACCTCGCCGCCGCGATCCTGGCCGGCTCCCGGGCCGAAGCCAAGCGAAGCCGGTTTCACCTCCACCGCGCCGGCGCCGCGGCCCGGCGCGGGCCGGCCGCGCTCCGTGCGCGCGGCTGGTACGCGCGGGCCCGGCTGGCTTGGGACGACGGGAACGCACAGGCCACGGACCGGGCCGTGCGGGCCGGGCTGCGCATCCTCGACGAGCACGCCGCGGCGCTTGGGGCGACCGACCTGCGGGCCCATTCCGCCGCGCACCGCAGCGACCTGAGCGAGCTCGGGCTGCGGCTCGCCCTCCGTTCCGGCGCGCCGGAACGGGTCTTCGAGTGGGCCGAGCGCGGCCGGGCCGGCCGGCTCGCCCACCCGCCGGTGCGCCCGCCCGACGACCCGGAGCTCGCCGCCCTGCTCGCCGAGCTGCGCGCGACGGTCCGGGAGATCGACCAGCCCGGGCACACGGCGCCGGAACTGCGGCACCGGCAGTCCGTGCTCGAACGCCGGATCCGGGACCGGACGCGGCTCTACCCCGGCGCGCCCGGACAGCCGCCGACCACCCCGGTCAAGGTCGGCGACCTCGACCTCGGCGACCGCGCGCTCGTCGAGTTCGCGCAGGTGGACGGCGCGCTGCACGCACTGAGCCTGGTCAACGGGCGGCTGCGGCTCCGGGCGCTGGGCGCCGACGAAGACGTCGCCGACCGGGTGGCCCGGCTGGCGTTCGCCCTCCGGCGCCTCGCGCACCGCACCGGCAGCGCGCAGTCACGGGCCGCCGCGCTGATGTTGCTGCAGCGGACCGCGGAGGTGCTGGACCGGACCCTCTTCGGGTTGCTGCCGGAGATCGGTGACCGGCCGCTAATCCTGGTGCCGACCGGGTCGCTGCACAGCGTGCCGTGGTCGGTGCTGCCGTCCTGCTCGGGGCGCCCGGTTACGGTATCGCCATCGGCCACGCTGTGGCACGCGGCCGCCGAACGCCGCGACGAGGTCCCCGGCACGGTCGCGGTCGCCGCCGGGCCCGGCCTGGCCGGCGCCCACGACGAAGCACAGGCCGTGGCGGCGTTGCACGGCGTCACCCCGCTCGTGGGCGAAGCCGCCACCGTCGAGGCCGTGCTGAAAGCCGTCAGCACGGCCGACACCGTGCACCTGGCCGCGCACGGCAGGCTCGCCGTGGACCAGCCGCTGTTCTCCGACCTGCGGCTGCACGACGGCCCGCTCGTCGTGCACGACCTGGAACGGCTCGACCGGGTGCCGCAGACCGTCGTGCTCGCTTCCTGCGACAGTGGCCGGTCGGTGGTGTGCACGGGGGACGAGCTCCTCGGCCTCAGCGCCACGTTCATGGGATCGGGCACGGTCCACCTCATCGCGTCGGTGGTGCCCGTGCCCGACGCGGAAACCCGGCCGCTGATGGTCGAATTCCACCGGGCGCTCGCGCACGGCGCCGCGCCGGCGGCCGCGCTGGCGGACGCCCAGAAGTCGTTGCGCGGCAACGGGCTCGAAGCGCTCGTCGCCGCCGCGGGATTCGGCTGTTTCGGCGCCGGGCATTGAAATCGCTCTTGTAACGTTCTTTTCCCGGCCGCGACTCAAGAGGTCGATACGGCGCGAAACCGCGGTTCTCGTGATTCTCTGTCGAGGTGAGATCGAATGGGCGTGGTCGAAGTACGCATTCACCCGGCGATCGGTATCGCGCGCGTGGGGAACAGCCCGGAAGGTCATTTCATCGGTCCCGAGCGGCGGTGGGATCGTTCGGCACCGGAGGACGGTTCCTACAAGGATGGCTCGGGCCGGATCAAGCGCCAGGTCGCGCGGTTCCGGTTGTTCGCCTACGACGAACGCGGCGTCCCCTCGGAACTGGTCGAAGGGCCCGGCGTCGAGATCACCTGGACCGTCCACCTCGTGAACGCGAAAGCGGCCGCCCGGCTGTTCCGGCCCGATTCGACGCGGAACCGGAGCTATTCCAGAGACGCGCTCGGCGACCTGGTGATCGATCCCGGACCGCGCACCGTCGACCGGCGCCGTCGTCGCGCCGAGTTCGACACCGGGGAGTTCACCCTTAGGGGGCGCCGGCCCCAGCGGGTTCCGCTGGGGGAAATCCGGCTGGACGACGAAGGGCGGCTGCTGGTCTTCGGCGGGGCCGGTGCCGCCGGGTCCCCCGCCGGCACGCCGCTGTCCGTCCAGGACGACAGCGACGACTGGTACGACGACATCGCCGACGGCCCGGTCGAGGCGACCGTGCGCATCAACGGCACGGAGCATCCGGTGGCAGGCTCCTGGGTGATCTCCGCACCCCCGAAGTTCGCGCCGCCGGTCGGCAACGCGATCCGGCTCTGGGACGCGCTGTTCGACGCGCTCGCGACCGGGCAGCAGAAATCCGCGCCGCCGTCCTATGTGGACGACATCTACCCCATCCTGCAGGCCGCGATCGACTCCGGCGCGGTCGCCGCGGTCGCCCGGCGGCACCACCGCTTCCGGCACCCCGTGCCACCCTCGGGGCAGACCGCGGGGCAGATCCTCAGGTTCGTCGAGCAACTCGACGGAAGGTGGCACATGCCGCGGCTCGCGTCCGGCCGGGGCGACGCGCTGGACCTGCCACTGACCCCGACCCAGAAACAGAGGATGCAGGCGTGGGTGGCCAGGAAACCGGACCCCGCCTGGGATGCGGCATGGGTGGACGGACCACCGGTGGCCGACGCGGTCACTCCCGACGGAATGGACAAGGCCGCACTGGAAAACTGCGTCGGCGGGGCGCTCCGCCCCGGCATCGAGGCCGGGGAGCTCCTCCTCGACCCCGCGCGGTACGGGCCGATCGAGACGCCCAACGGGCAGCCGTCGTTCCGGCTCGACCACGCCCGGGTCGAACCCGGTGAGGTGACCGCGGGCATGTCGCTGCCGTGGCAGGCCGACTTCCACGCCTGCAACCCGCTCTGGTGGCCGGCGCCCCGGCCCGGCCAGGTCGTGCCGGCCGGCTCCCCGCCCGGCGCCGAGCCGGTTCAGTGGAACCGGGGATACAGCAGGCCCGTGTTCGTGGCCGGCGGCTGGACCAGGATGGGGTTCGTCACGCGGCAGGACGAAGGACTCGTCGAGACCGACGGCGAAACGCAGAACCGGTGAAGCACCTCGACGTCGCGGTGCTCGGCGGCGGCCCGGCCGGCTCGGCGACCGCGCTCCTGCTGGCGCGCCGGGGGGCCGACGTCGGGTTGTACGCAGCCCCCGGTCACGAGCGGCCGCGGCTGGGCGAGTCCCTGCCGCCCGCCGTCAACCCCGTGCTGCACGAGCTCGGTGTCGCAGCCGGCTTCGCCGCGCTCGGCGCGCTGCCGTCGTACGGGACGTCCGGCGCTTGGGGCACCGGCGAGGTGTCGTCGCAGTCGTTCCTGTTCAGTCCCCACGGCACCGGCTGGCACGTCGACCGGACCCGCTTCGACGAGATGCTCACGACCGCCGCGGCACGGGCGGGCGCGACGGTGTTCCCGTCGCGGGTCCGTCGGGTGCACCGGATCGTGGGTGGCTTCGCCGTCGACGCGGCGATCCCCGCCCACGCGGACGCGGTGGTGGACGCCACCGGCCGGGCGGCCCGGATCTCCCGCGAGCTCGGCGCCCGGCCGGCCCGGCACGACCGGCTGGTCTGCGCGGCCCGGATAGTCCCCCGCCGCGGCGACGAGCCGTTCTGCGACACCTTCGTGGAGGCCGTGGCGGACGGCTGGTGGTACTCGGCGCCCCTGCCGGACGGGCACCGGATCGTGGCCTGCTTCACCGACGCGCCCATCGCGGCGCGGGCCGGGCTGGCGACGCCCGCCGGCTGGCTCGCGGCGCTGGCGGCCACGACCCACGTCCGGCAGTTCGTCCGCGGCCGGGCGGGGAGCCCCGTCCGGGTCGTCACCGCCGCCGGCCATCGGCTGCGGCCCGGCGCGGCCGGACCGGGCTGGCTGGCGGTCGGGGACGCCGCCTTCGCGACGGATCCGCTTTCGTCCGGCGGGGTGACTTCCGCGTTGCGCATGGCGACGGCCGCGGCGGACGCCTTGACCGCCGGCGACCGAGCGCACTACGTCGCGCTCGTCGACGGCATGGCGGCCGACTACTTCGCCCGCTATTCGGAGATCTACGGCTGGGAGCGCCGGTTCCCCGGGTCGGAGTTCTGGCGGGCTCGCCTGCCCGGCGTCACGAACTCGACGACGTCGCCGGAACCACGTCGGCCGCCGGCGGCTTCTCGTCGCTCTTGTTCTTCGGGTACAGGGCCGCGGTCCCGTCCGGAGTCTTGATCACGCCGCCGATCGACATCAGCAGCGACAGCACCGTCGCCGTGCCCACGGTGGAGAAGAACGTGAGCCAGTGCATGTCGAGCAGCCCCGACCCGGCCGCGACGAACATCGACGCCCCCGCCTGTGCGGCGGTCCGGACCGACCGTTCGAACGCGTCTTTCCAAAATCCGACAGTCCACATGATGACACCTCCGCCAGGACGGAGCGCCCGCCGGCGGCCGTGATACGGACTTGCCCGGCGAGGAGAAATCACCGCCCGGACGTCATTTCGGAAATCGGGAAACCACGGCGGGCTTTGTATTTTCCCGCGCGCGACACCCACTGTTCAGGTGCGACTCAAGATGATCCGGCGCCGGGAGGAAACATGGCGAAACGTCTGGTGATCTGCTGCGACGGCACCTGGAACAAACTCGGCCAGCCGCATCCCACGAACGTGGGGAAAGTCAAGAACCTCATCGCCGCGACGGACTCCGTTGGCACACGCCAGATCGCCTACCACGGCGACGGCGTCGGCACCGGGACGAACCTGTGGGACCACCTCACCGGCGGCGCGTTCGGCGCGGGACTCTCGGCCAAGGTGCGGGCCGCCTACGAGTTCGTCGTCAGGAACTACGAACCCGGTGACGAACTCTTCTTCTTCGGCTTCAGCCGCGGCGCGTTCACCGCGCGCAGTACCGTGGGATTCATCCGGAACTGCGGCGTTCTGCGCCTCGAGAATGTAGGCCTCATCAAAGAGGCCTACCGGCTTTATCGCGACCGGGATCCCTCGACCACCCCGGACAGCCCGGAGCCCAAGAAGTTCCGCCGGGAACACGCCCACGAAGACCGGACGCCCATCCGGTTCATCGGGGTCTGGGACACCGTCGGCGCGCTGGGCATCCCGCTCAGCGGCGGCCGCCTGCTCAACCTGCTGAACCGGCGGTGGCAGTTCCACGACACGCAGCTGTCCTCGATCGTGCAGTCGGCCTTCCAGGCCCTGGCCGTGGACGAGCATCGGCCGTCGTTCGAACCGGCGGTCTGGAAGCCGTCGGAGGCCAACCAGGAGCGCGAACAAGTCTGGTTCGCCGGGGATCACTCCGACATCGGCGGCGGGCATCCGGTGTCCGACCTCTCCGACCTCGCCCTGCGCTGGATGACCGACCGGGCGCACCACTGCGGCCTCGAATTCGAACCGGGTGCCTTCACCAGCTTGTACCCCGGCAAACCCCTCGGCGACCTGCACGATTCGCTCACCGGGTTCTTCGGCTTGTTCGGCTCGATGGTTCGCCCCATCGGCACGGTGGATCCGCGGTCCGAGTTCGCCGCGTCCACCGCGGTGGACCGCCACAAGTACAAGCAGCCGCCGTACCAGCCCGGCAACCTCGTCACCTACCTCGCGGCGCACCACACCATGACGGTGTAGGCCGCATTCCGTCGCACGAGAGTGGCCCCGTGAACGGCGCCTCTCTCGTGCGATCGAGGTGGCGTTACCAGCCGCGCTCGGCGAGGCGGTGCGGCTCCGGGAGCTCTTCGACGTTGATGCCGACCATGGCCTCGCCCAAGCCGCGCGAGATCTTCGCGAGGACGTCGGGGTCGTCGTGGAACGTCGTCGCCTTGACGATCGCCGCCGCGCGCTGGGCCGGGTTGCCGGACTTGAAGATGCCGGAGCCGACGAACACGCCCTCGGCGCCGAGCTGCATCATCATCGCGGCGTCGGCCGGGGTGGCGATGCCGCCCGCGGTGAACAGCACCACCGGCAGCTTGCCGGCCTGGGCCACCTCGCGGACCAGCTCGTACGGCGCCTGCAGCTCCTTGGCCGCGACGAACAGCTCGTCCTCGGGCAGCGAGGTCAGCTTCCGGATCTCGCCGCGGATCTGCCGCATGTGCGTGGTGGCGTTGGAGACGTCACCGGTGCCGGCCTCGCCCTTGGAGCGGATCATCGCCGCGCCCTCGGTGATGCGGCGCAGGGCCTCGCCGAGGTTGGTCGCGCCGCAGACGAAGGGGACGGTGAACGCCCACTTGTCGATGTGGTTGGCGTAGTCGGCCGGGGTGAGCACCTCGGACTCGTCCACGTAGTCGACCCCGAGGGACTGCAGCACCTGCGCCTCGACGAAGTGGCCGATGCGGGCCTTCGCCATCACCGGGATCGAAACGGCTTCGATGATGCCGTCGATCAGGTCGGGGTCGCTCATCCGCGCCACGCCGCCCTGGGCGCGGATGTCGGCGGGCACGCGCTCCAGCGCCATCACCGCGACCGCGCCGGCGTCTTCGGCGATCTTGGCCTGCTCGGCGGTGACCACGTCCATGATCACGCCGCCCTTGAGCATCTCGGCCATGCCGCGCTTCACCTTGGCGGTGCCGGTGACGGACTGGACGGTGCCACTGGAGGTGGTCTGCTGCTCGGACACGACGGGGCCTTTCCACAAGGAGAACAGGGGGTGACGACTCCGAGCGTAGGTCGGCGGTGGACCCTTCAAGCAGGCCAGTTCGCGGCTATCTCAGGAGTCCACTTCCGGCACCCCCGCGACCAGGACTTCCGCAGCGCGGGTGCGTGCGTACAGCACGTGACGTCCGGCACGATGCCCGCTGACCAGGCCCGCGGCCTTCAGGATGCCGAGGTGCTGCGACACGGCCCCGGCGCTGAGCCGGGTCCGGCGAGCCAGCTCGGCGGTGGACGCCGGCGCGGTCAGCTCGGTCAGCAGCATGGCCCGGCCGCGGCCCACCACGGCGGCCAGCGCGCCGGGCGCGACGGCGGTGCCGGTCTCCCAGAGCGTGGCGATCCCGCGCGGCGGGTAGCGCAGCACCGGCTGCCACCGCGGGTCGGTCTTGGAGAACACCCGCGGCCAGACGAACGCCGAAGGCACCAGCACCAGGCCGCGCCCGTCGAGCGGCACCGCCGCGTGCAGGTGGCGGTGGGCGACCGTGAGCGTCCCGCCCTGCCAGCGGACCAGCGGGGTGAGGTCGTTGAACAGCTCGGCGGCACCGCCCTGGGCCAGCAGCCGCGACCGGTGCAGCACGTCGGCCTCGAGCAGCGCGCGGATCCGCGGCCAGTCCGGGGCGAGCACCAGGCCCCAGTACGTCTCCATCAGCGTCGCGAGCCGGTCGAGACCGGTTTCGGGGTCGCGGTGGAAGCGGTGCAGCGCGGGCGTGCGCGGCCCGGCCATCGCGTCCAGCTCGCGCCGGACGAGCCGGGCGGGCACGTCACGCAGGTCGGCGAGCTCGTCGGCGAGCTCCGGCAGCGGCGTCGACGGCGTGCCGGCCAGGAACCCGGGCAGGTGCCGCAGCGGGACGAGGTCGCGCAGCAGCCCGATGTCCAGCCCGGCTTCCCGGATCGCCGCGGTAGCGCGCTTGACCCACGGCAGGTGCAGGGCGTGCTCCCCCGGCTGGTTCAGGACGCGGACGCTCGCCACGACCTCCCACGCCGGGGAGAACGCGAACCGGGTGTGCGCCAGGTCCTCTGTGGAGAATGCCAGGTCGAGCACGCGCCGCCTCTCCGCTCCGGGTTCCGCCCAGTCTAAGTCTTTCCGATGTGGACAGTCGAGTGGGGCACCGAAAGTCCTTGCGGGAAGGCGAAAATTCCTCGCGGGTCATACTTTCGGGCGACAGCGCGCAGCCTCGGCAGGTTCGGTCCGTAGTACGCCTCGGCCCAGTCCGGCATCTCGGGGTCGAGGTAGTTGACGTAGCCGGTGGTGCCGAACTCCGGTCCGAGCCCGTCGCGCACGGCCGCGAGCGAGCGCCGCGCGCCGGCCTCGCCGCCTTCCTCCGGTGCCGCGCCGTGCAGGAACTGGAGGCTGGCGAGCGCCGTCCGGTGCGGGAAGGCGGTCTCGCGGGCGCCCACCCGCGCGATGGCGCCTCCGCCCGAGTCGCCGATCGTGCGCACGCCCCGGTCGCGGGTGAGCACGCCGACGACCGCGCCCGGGTCGGCGAGCGGCCGGGTGAGCATCCGCGACGTGCCGATGTAGGTCCCCCGGTTCGCGGCCGCCGACGGCCGGGACTCCTGGTCGTCGAACGACCGCATCGCGCTCAGGTGGTCCTGGACACCCTCGTTCCACACCGTCGGCGCGGTGCCGACGCGGCGGACGAGGTCTTCGAGGAGCGCGTGCATCCGCGCCCGCGGGCCGAGGAAGGTACCGCCGAGCGTGGCTTCGTTCCAGGCCAGTCCCATCCCCGACCACAGCTCGTCCGGCGCCACCGGCTGCCACTCCTGCCAGGCGGCGAGCAACGCGGCTCCGGCGGCAGGCGGGAACTCGAGGGCGAAGGTGGCGACGTCGGCGACCGGCACCGTCCGGAAGGTGAAGCCCGTGACGATCCCGAAGTTCCCGCCACCGCCGCCGCGCAGCGCCCAGAAGAGGTCCGGCTCGGCGGTGGCCGACACCGTACGCACCCGGCCGTCGGCCGTGACGATCCGCGCCGCCTCCAGGTGGTCGCACGTCAGCCCGTACTTCCGGTCGAGGACGCCGACGCCGCCGCCGAGGGCGAGCCCGGCGATGCCGACCGTGCCGCAGCTGCCCGCCGGCAGCACCCGCCCGGCCGCGGCGAGCGTCGTCGCGATCGGGCCCAGCCGGGCGCCGGCCCCGATCACCGCCCGGCCGTCCGGCCGCGCTTCGATGCCCGAGAACCGGTTCAGGTCCACGACGATCCCGCCGTCCACAGTGGAGTAGCCGGGATAGCTGTGCCCGCCGCTGCGGGCCGCCACCGGCAAGCGGTGCCGCGCGGCGAAAGCGACGGCCGCCTGGATGTCCTCGACGCGCGCGGCGCCGACGACGGCCGCCGGCATCCGATCGTCGTACATCGTGAAGAAGCCCTGCTTGACCTCCGGATAACCGGGGTCGCCCGGCCGGAACAGCGGCCCGGAAAGCCGTCGTCGCAGCCGCTCCCAATCGTCCGGCGGAGGCCACCCCGCCAGCCCCGCCACCGGCACCGCTCCGGAAACCCGCAAGAAAGTCCGCCTGTCCACGCTCTCCCCCTGCCCCGTGCTCCCCCGGGCATTCGGCTGGTCCGGGAAGCCCTGCCTTGCCGTGACCAGGGTAGCGGGTGTGTGATCGAGGACACATCCCGTACACGAGCCGTTCGCCGAGGAGTCGTCATGGCAGACAAACAGGCCAAGAACGCCGACACCGGGGCCGCCGTCGCTGTGAACGACCCCGCGAAGGTCCGCAACGTCGTGCTCGTCGGCCCATCCGGCTCCGGGAAGACGACCCTCACGGAGGCCCTCCTCGCGGCGTCCGGCACCGTCCCGCGCGCGGGTTCGGTGGTCGAGGGGACGACGGTGTGCGACCACGACCCCGCGGCGGTCCGCCAGCAGCGTTCGGTCGGCCTCTCGGTCGCGCCGGTGCTGCACCAGGGCCACAAGATCAACCTGATCGACACGCCCGGGTACGCCGACTTCGTCGGGGAGCTGCGGGCGGGGCTGCGCGCGGCCGACGCGGCACTGTTCGTCGTCTGCGCCGCCGAAGGCGTCGACGCGGCGACGGTCGCGGTGTGGGAAGAGTGCGCGGCGGTCGGGATGCCGCGCGCGGTCGTCGTCTCGCGGCTCGACCACCACCGGGCCGACGCGATGGCCGAGATCGCCGCCTGCCAGGCCGCGTTCGGCGCCGGCGTCCTGCCGCTGTACCTGCCCGCCGGCGACGGCCTCGTCGGGCTGATCACCCAGCGGTACTTCGACTACTCCGGCGGGCACCCGCCGAAGATCGGCGCGCCCGACCCGGCCGACCTCGAGCGGATGGCCGAGGCCCGCAACGAGCTCATCGAAGGGATCATCGCCGAGAGCGAGGACGAGTCCCTGATGGAGCGCTACCTCGGCGGCGAGGAGATCGCCGAGGAGACCCTGATCGCCGATCTCGAGACCGCCGTCGCGCGCGGGTCGTTCCACCCGGTCATCCCGGTCTGCGCGACCAGCGGGATCGGCCTGGCCGAGGTGCTCGACGGGATCGTCCGGGCGTTCCCCTCCCCCCTCGAGCACGAGCCCCCCGACGTCACGACGCCGGACGGTGAGGCGCACACCGCCATCACCGCCGACCCCGAGGGCCCCCTCGCCGCGGAGGTCGTCCGGACGGCCGTCGACTCCTACGTCGGCCGGGTGTCGCTCGTCCGGGTCTTCTCCGGGACGCTGCGGCCGGAGCGGCCGGTGCACGTGTCCGGGCACGGCCTCACCGAACGCGGGCACGAGGACCACGACGCCGACGAGCGCGTCGCCCACCTCTACTCCCCGCTCGGCGCGAACCTGCGCGAAGTGCCCTACTGCGTCGCGGGCGACCTCTGCGCGCTGACGAAAGTCGGCTCGGCGGAGACCGGCGACACCGTCTCCTCCCCGGAGGAACCGCTGCTGATGGAACCGTGGGCGATGCCCGAGCCGCTGCTGCCGGTGGCGGTCGTCGCGAAGACCCGCAGCGACGAGGACACCCTCGCCCGCAACCTTTCCCGCCTGGTCGCCGGCGACCCGACGCTGCGGCTGGACCGCAACGCCGAGACCAACCAGCTGGTGCTGTGGTGCATGGGCGAGGCCCACGCGGACGTCGTCCTCTCGCGGCTGCGGGCGGGCGGCGCGGACGTCGACACCGAACCCGTGAAGATCAGCCTGCGCGCGACCTTCGCCAAGCCGGCCAAGGGACACGGGCGGCACGTCAAGCAGTCCGGCGGGCACGGCCAGTTCGCGGTCTGCGACATCGAGGTCGAGCCGCTGCCCCGCGGCAGCGGGTTCCAGTTCGTCGACAAGGTCGTCGGCGGCTCGGTGCCACACCAGTTCATCCCGAGCGTGGAGAAGGGCGTGCGGGCCCAGCTCCAGCGCGGGCTGGCCGACGGCCACCCGGTCGTCGACGTGAAGGTGACGCTGGTCGACGGCAAGGCCCACAGCGTCGACTCGTCGGACGCGGCGTTCCAGACCGCGGGCGCGCTCGCGCTGCGGGAGGCCGCGGCGAACGGGCACATCACGATGCTGGAGCCGTTGGAGGAAGTGGCGATCCGGCTGCCGGACGAGCACCTCGGCACGGTGCTGGGCGACCTGTCCTCGCGCCGCGGCCGCGTCCTGGGCACCGAAGCCGGCGAAGGCGGGCGGACGGTGATCCGGGCGGAGGTCCCGGCGACGGAACTGCTGCGCTACCTGATCGACCTGCGCTCGATGAGCTCCGGGACAGCGACGTTCACCCGCCGCCACGCGAGGTTCGAGCCGATGCCGGAAGGGATGGCGGTCCACTAGCCGCACCGGAACGGACGACACGCGTACCCGGGCGGACGACACCCGTACCTGGATGGACGACACGGCGAAGGCCGGCCCGGCGTCCCGTGTCGTCCGCCTGTGTACGCGTGTCGTCCCCCTGCGTACGGGTGTCGTCCACCTGCGTACGCGTGTCGTCCACCTGCGTACGCGAGTCGTCCGCCTGCGTACGCGAGTCGTCCGGGTGGGTGTCAGCCCGGCCGGAGTGCGCGAGGCTGGTGACTCGTGCGGCGAGGGACCGCCGGTGGGTCGAGCCGGTCAGAAGTCGAAGCCGCCCGGACGGTCGTTGCGGTCGGCGAGCAGGCCCGCCAGGGTCGCGATCGCGATCTCCGGCGGCGTGCGGGAGCCGATGTTGAGCCCCACCGGCCGGTGCACCCGGGCGATGTCGGCCTCCGCGACGCCGAGCCCGCGCAGCGCCGTCACGTGCGGGCCCGGGTGCCGCGGGTTGCCGAGCACGCCGATCCAGCGCGGGTTCCCGTCGAGCGCGGCCTTCAGCACCTCGCCCAGTTCGGGCCGGTGGTGGTCGGTGACGACGACGTCCGCCGAGGCGTCCAGCGGCGGCAGCGTGGTGTCCGCCTCGATCCCGTCGGGCCCGTCGGTGGCGCGCGCGGCGTCCGGTTCGAACAGCGCGACGTGGTAGCCGAGGTCCTTCGCGAACTTCAGCAGGTACCGCGACACCGGCGACGCGAACACGGCGACCAGCGTCCGCACGGCCGGATCGACCGCGACCGTGCCGTGGGCGACCTCGCAAGCATCGGGCTCCGTCATGCGCCCAGTCTGTCAGGCCTGCTCGCCGACAGTCACGCGGAACTGCCACAGGTCGGTCTTGCCCTTCACGAGCACCAGGTACCCGTCGGTCACGCGCAGCACGAGCCGGTTCTGCGGCGACGACGGCCGTGGCGGCCGGTGCTGCTTGGCGAGCAGGTAGGCGTCGTCGTACGCGCTGTCGCGGTCCGGGTACGGCGTCGCCTCCGCGACGCCCCAGCCCCGGCCGTCGCCCATGCCGCCCTGCTCTTCGATGACCACCCACCACGTCGCGCTCATGCCGGTCCGACGCGGGCGGCCGGCAAAAGGTTTCAGATCTCTTCGAGCACGCTCAGCCGGAAGTGGAACGTCGACATCTGGCCTTCCACGATCACCACGTAGCCGCCGGGGCCGCGCAGGACCCTCCGCCCCTTCGGGGACCACGGGTGGGCGGGCTCGTACTCCCGCGCGAGCCGCAGCGCCTCGGCCTCGGCGGTCGCCTGGTCGTCGTAGCGGAACGTCTCCGACAGCGACCAGTTCCGGCCGTCACCGCTCCCGCGCTGCTCTTCGACGACCACCCACCAGCTCATGCCGGCTCCGCCACGGTCTCGCCGAGCGTGACGCGGAAGTGGAACGTCGCGGTGCGGCCGGTCGCGATCACGAGGTAGCCGTCGCCGACCCGCAGGACCTTCCGCTCCTTGACCGACGAAGGGTGCACCGGCCGGTGCTCGAACGCCACCCGCCGCGCCACCTCGTCGGCGTGCTCCCGGTCCCCGCCCGCCGGCTTCGTCTTGGTGACGTTCCAGGTGCGCGCGTCACCACCGCCGCTCTGCTCCTCGACGATCACCCACCACACGTCAGACCTCCGGTTCGGCGAACTCGAAGTACTCCGGCAGCGGCGCGGTGCCCGCGAGCCGGAAGTACCGCACCTTCCGCCGCCGACGCAGCCGCAGCGTGTCGCGCACGGCGTCGTTGTGGACGCGCCGGGCGATCACCACCCGGTGCTCGGCGTCGGTCAGCTCCTCGGCCAGCTCGGCCGGCAGACCCGCCCGGTCGACGCGGCTCAGCCGCAGCGTCAGCTCGTTCTCCTCGCCCTCGCGGTCGGGCCGCGGGGCCGCTTCGGCACGCTCGGCGAGCGTCCGCAGTCCGGTGTCGCCCAGCACCACCGCGACGGCGCGAGCCACGACCGCGCGGCGGGCCAGCGCCGCGTCGAGCGCCGCCCAGCCCGCGTCCATCCGGACGTGCAGCCGGTCGAGCCGGTTCGCCGTCGCCACCAGGAAGAGCCCGCCCAGCACGACGACCAGCGCCAGCACCGGGAGCAGCCAGCCGAGCACGCTCACCGGGCCGGCTCCCGTTCCGGCGCCGCGACGCGCCGCGGGTCGGCGGCGACGGCCGTCTCGTAGACGCGCAGCACCTGCGTGGCCACCACCGACCAGTCGAACATCGTCACCCGCTCCCCCGCCGCCGCGGCCAGCGACGCCCGTCGCGCCGGGTCGCCGAGCAGCTCGCGCAGCCCGTCCGCGAGCGCCGCCGGGTCACCGGTGTCGACGAGCATCCCGGCGTGACCGTCGTCGAGCACCCGCCGGAACGAGTCGAGGCCGCTGGCCAGCACCGGGGTCCCCGCCGCCATCGCCTCGGTGAGGATCATCCCGAAGCTCTCGCCGCCGGTGTTGGGCGCGCAGTAGACGTCGACGCTGCGCAGCGCCTGGGCCTTCACGTGGTCGTCGGCCTGCCCGAGCAGCTCCAGGTGCGGCGCCAGCGCGGGACCGGCGTCGCGGCGCAGCTGGTCCTCGTCACCGCGGCCGACCACGACCAGCCGCAGGTCCTCGAACTCCGGCAGGATCCGCCGCAGTGCCTCCAGGAGGACGCCCATCCCCTTGCGCGGCTCGCCGAACCGGCCGACGAAGCCGACCGTCCCGCCGGCCCGCGGGTAGCCCGGCAGCGGCGTCGCCGAGGAGAAGAACTCGACGTCGACGCCGTTGGGGATCTCCACGGCGTCCCCGCCGGCGTGCTCCACCTGCACCCGGCGGGCCAGCGCGGACACCGCGATCCGCGCGGTGATCTTCTCCAGCAGCGGCCGCAGCACCGGCTGGAACGCCGACAGCGTGCGCGAGCGCGTGGTCGCGGTGTGGAACGTCGCGACGATCGGGCCGTCCGCGATGAGCAGCGCCAGCAGCGAAAGGCTCGGCGCGGCGGGCTCGTGCAGGTGCAGGACGTCGAAGTCGCCGTCGCGGATCCAGCGGCGCACCCGGGCGTAGGACACCGGGCCGAACTGCAGCCGCGCGACCGAGCCGTTGTATCGGATGCCGAGCGCCTTGCCGGCCGGGTGCACGAACTCCGGCAGGTCGGCGTCGTCGTCGGCGGGGGCGAGCACGGACACCTGGTGCTCGCGCGCGAGCAGCGCCTTCGTCAGGTCGATCACGTGCCCCTGGACCCCGCCGGGCACGTCGAAGGAGTAGGGGCAGACGATCCCGACCCGCATCGGACGCGTGGCCACGTCTCAGCTCGCTTCTTCCAGGTCGACCCGCTCGTCGCCCTCGAGGTCGGCCGGCCAGAACTTCTGGACCATGTGCCAGTCGGCCGGGTGCGCGGCGATGTCGCCGGCGAAGATGTCCGCGAGGGCCTGGGTGGCGGCCGCGACCTCGGCGCGCGCGGTGACGCGGATGCGCGGGTGCAGGCGGATCTGCCAGCCGTCCTCGGTGAACCAGCAGCCGGCCGGGATCAGCGCCGCGCCGGTCGTGGCGGCCAGCCGCGCCGGGCCGCCCGGGAAGCGGGCCTGCTCGCCGAAGAACTTCACCGGGATGCCGCTGGTGGTGAGGTCGCGGTCGCCGACCAGGCAGACGGCCTTGTTCTCCCGCAGCCGCTTCAGCAGCACGCGCATCGCCGAGCTGTCGCCGGTCAGCGGCACGATCTCGAACCCGAGCGACTCGCGGTACTCGACGAACCGGCGGTAGAGCGACTCGGGCTTCAGGCGCTCGGCGACGGTGGTGAACCCGCCGAGGTAGTCGGCCAGCCAGACGCCGGCGATGTCCCAGTTGCCGCTGTGCGGCAGCGCCATCACCGCGCCGTTGCCCTCGGCCAGCGCGGCGTCGAGGTTCTCGACGCCGGTGATGGAGGCCGCGACCTTCTCGCTGACCGCCTTCTGGTCCATCGACGGCAGCCGGAAGGTCTCGTGCCAGTACCGGGCGTACGAGCGCATCGCCCGCCGGGTCAGCTCGTCCATCTCGACCTCGTCCGCCTGCGGGACGACGCGGGCGAGGTTGGTGCGCAGCTGCCGCACGCCCCCGGCGTCGCGGCGGACGGCGAGGTCGGCGCCGAGCGAGAACACCGTGCTGCCGAACCCGGCGGGCAGCCAGCCGGCCAGCCGCCACCCGGCGGCGTAGCCGAAGGCGCTCAGCCGTTCCGACAGCGCGCTCATGCGGGTTGCTCCCCGGCGGCGGCCTCGCGGGCCGCCTTCGCGACGCCGGCGAAGCGCTGCAGCAGGGTGATGACCGACAGCACGGCCAGCAGCCAGAGCGTCACGTCCACGGTGTACGGGATGCCGAAGCCGTGCAGGCCGGTGCCGACCAGGGCGATGATCAGCCGCTCGGCGCGTTCGACGAGCCCGCCGTCCACCGGCAGGCCGGAGGCGTCGGCGCGGGCCTTGACGTAGGAGATGACCTGGGCGAGGACCAGGCACAGCAGTGCCGCGGCGGCCGCCGGGTGGTTGTCGTCGACGACGAAGCACCACCACGCGATCGCGGCGAACAGCGCGCCGTCGACCAGCCTGTCGCAGGTGGCGTCGAGCACCGCGCCGAACGGGGTGCCGTAGCCGCGGGCGCGGGCCATGGCGCCGTCGAGGAGGTCGAGCATGGCGAAGCCCCACACCGTGAAGGTGCCCCAGAGCAGGTAGCCGTTCGGGAAGAAGGCGAGAGCGCTGATGACCGCGCCGGCGGTGCCGATCACGGTCATCGCGTTCGGGGTCAGCCCGACGCGGACCAGCGCCTGGCCGATCGGATCGGTGACGCGGGAAACGGAGGCACGCGCGAAGATATTGAGCATCGGTTCGTCTGAGACACCTGGCTACGAGGATCGGGTGGGCGAGGGCAGCCTATCGACCCGCTCCGGTGAACCCGACGCGCCGCCCCGGGTCAGCCCGATTTCGGCAGCCGGACGACCTCGCCGGGGTACTCCCGCGCCTCTTCGGCGGCCTGCGCGGCGGCGCACTTGGGCGAGAGGCGCTGCCGGATCGCGGCGCTGATCTCACCGAGCGCGGCGACCTGCTCCGGCGTCAGCGGGTCGAAGAGGCTCTCGCGGACGGCCTCGACGTGCCCGGGTGCGGCCGCCTCGAGCGCGGTGAAGCCGGCGTCCGTCAGCACCGCCCAGGCGCCGCGCTTGTCGGTCGGGCAGGCTTCGCGGCGCACCCAGCCGTTGGCTTCCAGGCGCGCGACGGCGTGCGAGAGGCGGCTGCGGGACGCCTGGCGCGCGTCGGCGAGCTCACTCATCCGCAGCCGCCGGCCGGGCGCTTCCGAGAGCGCGACGAGGACTTCGTAGTAGGTGTGCGGCATGCCCGAGTCGTGCTGCAGCTGACCCTCGAGGTGCGCGCTGAGCATGCGGGTGGCCGCGTTGAACTCACGCCAGACGCGCTGCTCGTCGTCGCTGAGCCATCGGGTTTCGGACATACGCCCATCATACCCTCGGTTGAACACTCAATTACGGTTTGCCGGTTACGGCATTCGAGCGTTTCACCAAGCGTCGGACAGCAGGTCCCGCGTTTCGCCCAGCAATTGCGGCAGCACCTTCGTCTGGCCGATCACCGGCATGAAGTTCGCGTCGCCGCCCCAGCGCGGCACCAGGTGCTGGTGCAGGTGCGCCGCGATGCCCGCGCCCGCGATCACGCCCTGGTTGAGGCCGATGTTGAACCCGTGCGCACCGGACACCGCGCGGATCACCTTCATCGCGTGCTGGGTGAACTCCGCGACCTCGCGCGTCTCTTCGACGGTCAGCTCGGTGTAGTCCGCGACGTGCCGGTACGGCACCACCATCAGGTGCCCGGGGTTGTACGGGTACAGGTTCAGCACCGCGTACACCGTCTCGCCGCGCGCGACGATCAGCCCCGTTTTGTCGTCCAGGGACGGGATCCGGCAGAACGGGCAGCCGGTGTCCTCGTCGTCGTCCGGCTTGTCCTGGCCCTTGATGTAGGCCATCCGGTGCGGGGTCCAGAGGCGGTGGAACGCGTCCTGGACCCCGGCGCCCTGCTGCTCGACGAGCTCGGGACCTTCACTCACCGAACGACCGTCTCCAGCGCTTCGGCCGACGGCGACGCGTTTTCGCGGCGCTCGATCCAGCCGGCGATGGCGGCGACGGCGTCGGCCACCGGGACGCCGTTGATCTGCCCGCCGTCGCGGAAGCGGAACGACACCGCGCCCGCCTCGACGTCCTTCGCACCGGCCAGCAGCATGAAGGGCACCTTCTGCGTCGTGTGCGTGCGGATCTTCTTCTGCATCCGGTCGTCGCTGGCGTCGACCTCCGCGCGGATCCCCTGGGCGCGCAACGCCTTCTCGACGTCCTGCAGGAACCCGACCTGGTCGGCGGTGATCGGGATGCCGACCACCTGCACCGGCGCGAGCCACGCCGGGAACGCGCCCGCGTAGTGCTCGGTCAGCACGCCGAAGAACCGCTCGATCGAGCCGAACAGCGCGCGGTGGATCATCACCGGCGTCTGGCGCGTGCCGTCGGGCGCGGTGTATTCGAGCTCGAACCGCTTGTTCTGGTTGAAGTCCAGCTGGATGGTCGACATCTGCCAGGTGCGGCCGATGGCGTCCTTGGCCTGGACCGAGATCTTGGGGCCGTAGAAGGCCGCGCCACCCGGGTCCGGGACCAGCTCGAGGCCGGAGTCGACGGCGGCCTGCCGCAGCGTCTCGGTGGCCTCCTCCCACTCCCAGTCCTCGCCGATGAACTTCTCGGAGTCCCCGCGGGTGGACAGCTCGAGGTAGAAGTCGGAAAGGCCGTAGTCGGCCAGCAGGTCGAGCACGAACTTCAGCA
Organism: Amycolatopsis sp. NPDC005961; assembly: GCF_040629235.1. Lineage (NCBI taxonomy): Bacteria > Bacillati > Actinomycetota > Actinomycetes > Pseudonocardiales > Pseudonocardiaceae > Amycolatopsis > Amycolatopsis sp. NPDC005961. The sequence goes on from NZ_JBEXVF010000025.1 coordinate 109,105, forward strand.
GCGACCGGAGCTCGCCCGGCATCTGCTCCTTGGTGCAGTAGATGTGCGAGTCGTCCATCGTCAGGCCGCGCACGCGGGTGAGGCCGTGCACCACGCCCGACTTCTCGTAGCGGTAGACGGTGCCGAACTCGAACAGCCGCAGCGGCAGCTCCCGGTAGGACCGCCCGCGAGAGCGGAAGATCAGGTTGTGCATCGGGCAGTTCATGGCCTTGAGGTAGTAGTTCTCCTCGTCGAACTGCACCGGCGGGAACATCGTGTCCGCGTAGTAGGGCAGGTGGCCGGAGGTGTGGAACAGCTCGCCCTTGCTGATGTGCGGGGTGTTCACGAACTCGTAGCCCGCCTCCTCGTGGCGGCGGCGCGAGTAGTTCTCCAGCTCCCGGCGGATGATGCCGCCCTTGGGGTGGAACACGGGCAGGCCGGAGCCGATCTCCTCGGGGAAGGAGAACAGGTCCAGCTCGGCGCCGAGCTTGCGGTGGTCGCGGCGCTCGGCCTCGGCGATGCGCTCCAGGTAGGCGTCCTGCGCCTCGGCCGACTCCCACGCGGTGCCGTAGATCCGCTGCAGCTGCGGGTTCTTCTCGCTCCCCCGCCAGTACGCGGCGGCGACGCGGGTCAGCTTGAACGCGGGGATGAACTTCGTGGTCGGCACGTGCGGACCGCGGCAGAGGTCACTCCAGACACGTTCCTTGGTGCGCGGGTCGAGATTGTCGTAGATGGTCAGCTCGCCCTCGCCGACCTCCATCACCTCGGCGGTGTCCACTTCGGACTTGAGGTCGACCAGCTCGAGCTTGAACGGCTCGTCCGCCAGTTCCTTCTTCGCCTCGTCGACGGAGTCGAAAACGCGCCGCGAGAACTGCTGGGCGCCCTTCACGATCTGCTTCATGCGCTTTTCGAGCGCCTGCAGGTCCTCCGGGGTGAACGGAGTGTCGACGGCGAAGTCGTAGTAGAAACCGTCTTTCACCGGCGGGCCGATGCCCAGCTTGGCGTCCGGGAACTGCTGCTGCACGGCCTGGGCGAGCACGTGGGCCGCCGAATGGCGGATGACGCTGCGGCCGTCTTCGGTGTTCGCGGCGACCGGCTCGACCTCGGCGTCGGTTTCCGGCGCCCAGGCGAGGTCGCGCAGCTTGCCCTCGGCGTCGCGCACGACGACGACCGTGTCCGGCCCCTTGGTCGGCAGGCCGGCCTCGCGGACCGCCGCGCCCGCCGTAGTGCCCGCCGGTACCACCACGCGGGAGGTGGCCACGGGGGAAACGGGGGGCGACTGCGACACGATGGCTCCTCGGACTGGGGTGACGGAGATGACTCCGACGATGCTAGTCGTCGGCTCGCGCGGGCCTCACGCGCGTCCGCGAACGATCGGGCAGGCCGCCTCCGGGTCCGGAAGCGGCCTGCCCGATCGGGGACCAGGACGTCAGAGGGTTTCGACGACCTGCTCGAAGTCCAGCCGCGGCAGGCGGTCGAACCAGGGGTTCTCGCCCGGCTTGCCGACGTTGACGACGACCAGCGAGCGCCACTTCTTGTCCGCGAAGAACTCGTCGTCGACGCCCTGGGCGTCGAAGCCGGTCATCGGCCCGGCGGCCAGGCCGGCGGCGCGGACGCCGATGATGAAGTAGCCGACCTGCAGCAGCGAGTTGAGCTTGCTGAACTCGACGCGGCCCTGCTCGTCGGAGAAGTTGTCCTTCACCTGCGGGGCGTGCGGGAACACCTGGGGGATGTTCTCGTGGAAGTCGACGTCGGCGGCGAGCACGACGGTCAGCGGCGCGGCCTCGGTCTTGTCCCGGTTGCCCGGGGCCATGTGCGGCAGCAGGCGGGCCTTCGCCTCGGCGGTCCGGAGCACCAGCGCGCGCAGCGGCTGGGTGTTCATCGACGTCGGGGCCCACTTGACGAGGTCGTAGATCGCGCGGACCTGTTCCTCGGTCACCGGCTCGGAGCTGAAACTGTTGGCCGTGCGCGCCTCGCGGAACAGGAGGTTCTGGACGTCCGCGGGAACCTGGAGGCCTTCGGTCTGCTCGGCAAAGGTGGTCATCGGGCTGGGTTCCTTCCGTTGGTCAGGTACCCGGTCCAACCCAGTTGAGCGTTGAACTATTTCGCGTTCAACCAGTTGTGTGGATCACAGCGCCGCACACGAGTCGCGACGGACCCTCACCCGACCGGGTACACGAACACGGCCGCCGACCCCCTCGACGGGGATCGGCGGCCGCGGTGCGCGTGCGCGGCTCGTCGGACGGGTCAGTAGGCGCCCTGACCGCCCATCACCGCGCGGAAGGTCTTCCAGAGGATCACCAGGTCGAGCGCCAGCGACCAGTCCTCCACGTAGCGCAGGTCGAGCCGGATGCTCTCCGCCCACGTGAGGTCGCTGCGTCCGCTCACCTGCCAGAGCCCGGTCAGGCCCGGCTTCACCAGCAGCCGGCGGCGGGCGTCCGGCGCGTACTGCGCGGTCTCCTCCGGCAGCGGCGGCCGCGGGCCGACGAGCGACATCTTCCCGGACACGACGTTGAACAGCTGGGGCACCTCGTCGAGCGAATATCGGCGGAGGAAACCACCCACGCGGGTGATCCGTGGATCGCGCTTCATCTTGAAGAGCGGACCCGCTCCTTCGTTGTCCTGGGCGAGGGTCTTCCGGATTTCGTCGGCGTTGGTGACCATCGTGCGGAACTTCAGCATGGTGAACGTCGCGCCGTCGCGGCCCACGCGCTGCTGGCGGTAGATCACCGGGCCGCGGTCGTTGAGCTTGATCGCCAGCGCGATCACGAGCAGCAGCGGGGAGAGCATGGTCAGCAGGAACGCCGAGCCCGCGCGGTCCACGATCTCCTTCACCACGCGGCGGCCGCCGGTGAACATCGGGGCCGTGACCCGCAGCAGCGGCATCCCGAGCACGCCGGTGACGTTGAGCCGGGGGCCCGCGACCTCCATCAGCACGGGCGCCACGACCATCTCCGCGCCGGTGCCCTCCATGTCCCAGGCCAGGCGCTGCAACCGCTTCGGCGTCCAGTACTGGTCGGCGGTGATCGCCACGACCCGGTACCCGCCGCGCCGCACGTACCGCGAGAGTTCTTCCAGCCTCCCGACCACCGGGACGCCGTCGATCTCCCCGCTGTCGCGCTCGGCGCCGTGGCCCGTGAACGTGCACGCCGCCTCGACGCGCCAGCCGACGTGGACCTCGGACTTGGTCCGCGCGATCAGGTCGGCGACGGTCTCCGGGCTGCCGGCCGCCATCACCGGCAGCAGGCAGAGTCCCTTGGCGCGCTTGCGGTGCAGCACCTGGCGCAGCAGGTAGCGCTGCGGGAACGCGACGAGCGCGATCGCGGGGACGACGACGAACACCCAGACCTGGACCTCGAGCGCGCCGAACAGCAGGCCGCCCAGCGCGACCAGGACGGCCGCGGTGATGAAGCCGCGGCCCAGCGTGCGGTACTCCTCAGCGCCTTCGCCGAGCACTCGCGAGCTCCACGCCCGGCTGACCGGCAGCGAGACGAAGACGGCGAGGATCGTGCCGAAGGCGTGCATGTCGTGCGGGGCAACGCGATCGATGACGAACGCGCTGATCGCGATCACCAGCAGCGTGATGAACACATCGCTGCCGATGACCCAGGCTCTGTATCTCGCTTCCCAGGCCGCCGGCAGTGCCTTGGGGGCCGGCGTTCCGGCCACCTCGGCCGGCTTGCCGTCCCGCTGGGCGGGGCGGGGAATGGCCTGGAGGTCGATGCGCGGCGGTGGCTGGCTCACCGTGTAGGACGGCCGCACCGACTCTTCCATCTGTCCTCCCGGGACCAAGGATCGAATGAGGTCCGCAAGCACGCTGCGTCACCGGCAGTGATTTCATACAGTCACCACGGCTGAAAGCTCGCGCTGTGCCCGCGGAGGGCTTCACACGGCAAGGTATCGGCGACCCTCTCAGCATCGTTACAAGGATTTCCAGCCACATGCAGCGGGTCTTTCCCGCCAGAAAATGGCCGCAAGATAACAAGAAGATGACGATGCGTGATAGGGCGTATCCCGGCAAAAACTACGGAATGTAGCCAATGGAGCAGTACCCGCACCCGGGTGGACCCACGCTCTTCCGAACGGCCGAACCGGGCCCGCGGCTCTACTGTGGACACTCCGGGCGGCCCCTGGTCCACTGTGGACCGGCACGGGCCGCGGACACCGTCACGCGGACGCCCGGTGATCAGCCCGTGACGTTCATCGCCAGATCGTCACACGTGCAGGTTTCCGTCACAAGTCGCCGCGCCGCGGCGAACCGTCTCATCCCGAGATCACACGCGAGCCTCCCGCGGGGTCCGTTCGACAGAAGATCGCCGCAACGGCAAGCCTCAGAGGCAGATCCGACAGGTCTCGGCGACACAGGCGGAAGGAGCCTTGCCAGCAGATACGGAAGATCCGAACGGATCGTTCACTCCGCTTAAGCCGTGACCAACACCACAACCCGACCCAAGCGGGGGGGGGCCGGGGGCGAGCCCCCGGCGGGGGCGTGGGGGGGGGGGGCCCCCCGGGCACAAAACCAGAGCCCAGCGTTGGGGAGAGCACACCTCATTACAACACAAAAAATCACACAAAAATCGTTATTCGAA
>NZ_JBEXVF010000026.1:0-110813 GCF_040629235.1 Amycolatopsis sp. NPDC005961
CCGTCGAGCCGGACCGCGTGGCGCGGGAGTTCAAGCGGCGTCTCGGCGACCCGACGCCGGTGCTGCTCGGCGGCGCGCCGCATTCGGTGGCGTCGCTGATGGCGCACCTGCTCGGGTACGTGGTGCGGACGGTCGCCGGGCAGCAGGGCGGCCGGCCGGACCGGATCACGCTCACGCACCCGGCGAACTGGGGGCCGTACAAGCGGGAGCTGTTCGAGCAGGTGCCGCGGCTGACCGGGATCGACCGCGTCGGCCTGATCACCGAGCCCGAAGCGGCGGCCGCGCACTACGCGTCCCAGGAACGGCTGGAGGACGGCGCCGTCGTCGCGGTGTACGACCTCGGCGGCGGCACGTTCGACGCGACCGTGCTCCGCAAGCGCGGCAACGGCTTCGAGATCCTCGGCAGCCCGGAGGGCATCGAGGGCCTCGGCGGCGTCGACTTCGACGAAGCGGTGTTCGGCCACGTCGACCGGGCGCTCGACGGGAAGCTGTCGCAGATCGACCCGGACGACGCGGGCGCGGTGGCGGCGGTCGTGCGGCTGCGCCAGGAATGCGTGCTGGCGAAGGAAGCCCTGTCGGCCGACACCGAGACGGCCATTCCGGTGCTGCTGCCGTCGGTGCAGACGGAGGTGCGCCTGACCCGCGGCGAGTTCGAGGAGATGATCCGGCCGTCGATCACCGCGACGATCGGTTCGCTGCACCGGGCGCTGCGCTCGGCGAACCTCCGACCGGCCGACCTCGGGGCGGTGCTGCTGGTCGGCGGCTCGTCGCGGATCCCGCTGGTGTCCCAGCTGGTGTCGGCCGAACTGGGCCGCCCGACGGCGGTCGACATCCACCCGAAGTACGGGGTCGCGCTCGGCGCCGCGGCGCTGGCGTCCGGTCGGTCCGGCCTGGTCCAGGCGACGCGCTCGCAGCCGTCGATCCGGCCGGTGCCCCCGCCGCCGGTCCCGGCCGTTCCCCGCGTGCCGGCCCCGCGCGAGGAGACGAAGACGATGGCGACGCCCGGGTTCGGCGCGGGTGCACCGCCGCCGTCGCTGGGCCGCGCGAAGGCCGCAGCGAGCCCGGGACGGCGGGCCTCGCGCCGCGGGGTCGTGGTGGGGCTGTGCGCGGTGGCGGTGGTGGCGATCGGCGGCGTGGCGGTGGCGGTGGCGAGCTCGGGCGGAAGCCCCTCGGGCGGCACCCCACCGGCGACGACCGCGGCGACCGACACGCCGACGCTGGTGACGGTGCCCTCCCCGGAGGCTCCGGAGACGACGCACGCGACGGTGGCGGCCCCGCACACGAACCCACCCGCGACGACCCGGCGCAAGACCCCGCCGAGAACGACCACGCCGACGAAGACGACCACCCCGACGACGACCACCACGCCGACGACCACGACGAGCACGAAGCCGACGCCGTGAGCTGACGGGGGAAAAGTTCCCGGCGGAAGGGGTACCGCCCGCCGGGGTGAGGGGGCCGGGCCGGCGCGTGCGGTTCGGGGGCCGGCCCGGTCGCCGGCTCCAGGGCCGGCTCCCACCGAGGGGGTGGGAGCCGGCTCGCTCGGCCGCGGCTCGCCGCGACCGAGCCGCCGGTAGCCTCGCGGCATGGCGGCAGAGCACGTGATCGTGACGTCCACGACCGACTCCGAGACGGCGGCCGGGGAGCTGGCCGTGAAGCTCGTCGAAGAGCGGCTCGGGGCCTGCGCGCAGATCGTCGGGCCGGTGACCAGCGTCTACCGCTGGGAGGGCGTGGTGCGGACCGACCGGGAGTGGCGCGTCGAGATCAAGACCACCGCCGCCCGGGTGCCCGCGCTCACCGAGCGCATCAAGCAGCTGCACGGCTACGACCTGCCCGAGGTGATCGCGACGCCGATCGAAGGCGGCAGCGCGGACTACCTGACCTGGGTGACCACCGAAACCGGGAACGGTGGTTAGCTTCGAGGCATGGACCTCAGCACCCGCTTCGCCTCCCTGACCACCGCTCACCTCGCCGACGCGTGCATCCGCGCCGGCCTCCCGGTGCGCTGCGCCCCGGCGGCGACGCGCGCCGTCGTCTCCGGCACCCGGCTGCTGGGGCCGGCGGTCCCGGCCCGGCACGTCGGCAGCGTCGACGTCTTCCTGGAAGCCTTCGAGCACGCCCCGGCGGGCGGGGTGCTGGTGGTCGACAACGGCGGCCGGCTCGACGAAAGCTGCGTCGGCGACCTCGTCGTCCTCGAAGCGCGCGCGGCCGGGCTCGCCGGGGTCGTGATCTGGGGCCTGCACCGCGACACCGCCGACATCCGCGCGATCGGGCTGCCGGTGTTCAGCCTCGGCTCGATCCCCACCGGCCCGCTCGCCCTGGGCCCGCGCATCGACGGCGGGCTCGCCGAAGCGATCGTCGGCCCCTGGCGGATCGGCCCGGCGGACCTCGTCGCCGGCGACGACGACGGCGTCGTCTTCCTCCCGCTGGACCGCGCGGACGAGCTGTTCACCCTGGCCGAGGGCATCCGCGACACCGAACGCCGCCAGGCGGAGCGGATCCGGGCCGGCGAGCCGTTGCGCGAGCAGGTCCGCTTCGCCGAGTTCCTCGCCGCGCGCGAAACGGATCCGGGCCTGACGTTCCGCGCGCACCTGCGGGCCGTCGGCGGCGCGATCGAGGAGTGACCCGAAAGTGTGATGTTCCGCCGGACGGGGTACTCGCGGCGGTGTGGAAGGCGAGATCGAGGACATCCTCACCGGGTTCGGCCGGGACACCGAATACCACTTCGCGCGTGGCCTGCGGGCCTACGTCGGGCGGGTCGCCCGGGCGGTCGGTGTCGGATTCGAATCGTGTTCGCTCGACCCCCACGTCCCCGCGTCCGGCTACGTGGCTCTCGAAGGCCCGGGGCGGGACCTCGCGCTGATCTGGCACGAGGTGCACGGCTGGTCGGCGGTGGCCGAGCCCGCGGACGGCGGCGCGCCGCAGGTGCTCGCCTACCTCGGCGGGACCGATGTCGTGCCGCCACCGCACGCGGTCGCGCGGTTCGCCGCCCGGATGCCGGCCGTTGGCTCGTCCCGCCCGCCGGTCTTCCGGGCGCCGGGCCGGCACGAGGACCTCGTCGGCCTGCTGCCGGTCACCGGGCCCGAAGGACTGCTGAGGGCGAGCTCGCCGCCGTGGTGAAGCGCCGCGGGCGCCTAGGATGGGCGGGCAGCGACCGTCCAGCGAGGGAACCCCGTGAGCAGCGCCGAGGAACCGAAACCCGTCCGTGTCCTCCTCGTGGAGGACCACGACATGGTGGCCGAGGCGCTGCAGCAGGCCCTCGACCGCGCCGACGGGATCACCGTGGTCGGCCGCGCCCGTTCCCGCACCGGAGCCGTCGCCGACGCGCGCGAGCACGCCCCGGACGTCGTGGTGCTGGACCGGCGGCTCGCCGACGGCGACGCCCTCGGCGTCATCGCGGAGCTCGGCGAGAGCGGCGCGCGCGTGCTGGTGCTGACCGGGGACGCGACCCCGTCGGTCGCCGTGCAGGTCGCGAAGGCCGGCGGGTCCGGGCTGCTGCTCAAGTCGTCGCAGCTCGGCGTGCTGGAGTCCGCGGTGCGGGACGTCGCCGCGGGTGGCGTGGTCTTCGACCAGGAGCTGCTGCCCGAGATCTTCGACCGGCTCACCGGCCGGCTGGCGGCCCGCGGCTCGGAACTCACCGCGCGGGAGCGCGAGACCCTCGACCTGCTCGCGGAGGGCGCCACCACCGAGGAGATCGGGGCTCGGCTCGGCGTCTCCCGCAACACCACGCGCAACCACGTCCAGCGGGTGCTGGAGAAGCTCGGCGCGCGCTCGAAGCTCGAAGCGGTCGCCGTGGCCCGCCGGGAGGGCCTCCTCGGCTGATGCACCTGCATCAGCCGCGGGTCGCGGTTTGCATCTCGTGCGCCGGGGCGCCGCCCGGCAGGCTGGACGCCGTGGACATCCCGGCGCCGCTCGTCGCGGAGTGCGGCCTGACCGATCCGGCGGGCGGCCTGGCCGTCGCGCGCCGGTTCGCCCGGGTCACCCTCACCGCCTGGGCGTGCGCGACCGTCGTCGACGACGCGCTGCTGATCGTCACCGAGCTCGCGACCAACGCCCTGCGGCACGGCACCGGCCGGCCGGTCCTCCGGTTGAGCGTCGGGGCCGGGCACGTCCGCATCGAGGTCTTCGACGACGACCCGGCGCCGCCCGTGCGGCGGCCACCCGGCGCCGACGGCGGCTGGGGTCTCGTCCTGGTCGAGCGGCTGTCCCTGGACTGGGGGACCGCGCGGCACGGCCTGGGAAAGGTGGTCTGGTGCGCGCTGTCCGCACCGTCGGCCGAGCTGGCCGGCTGACGCGATGTGCCGGCCGGGCGGCCATCCGGCACAGTGACGGCATGGACGACGAGCTTCGGCCGGGTGCGGACCACGTGAGCGTGGGGCTGGACGCACAGGGACGCGTCGCGAGCTGGAGCGCGGAGGCCGAGCGGGTCACCGGACGGCCGGCGCGGGAGGTCCTCGGGCGGCGGCTTTCCGTGCTCGACCCCGTAGAGGAGGAGCCGTCGTCCGGCGAGCGTCGCGACGCCGAGGAGGCGCTGCGGGAGAGCGAGCAGCGGTTCCGGCTCTTGGTGCAGAGCGTGCAGGACTACGGGATCTTCATGCTGGACCGGAGCGGGAACATCTCGAGCTGGAACGCCGGCGCGCAGCGCATCAAGGGCTGGTCGGCGCAGGAGGCCATCGGACGACACTTCTCGATGTTCTACCCGGCGGAGGACGTGGCGGCGGGCAAGCCGGCGCGGGAGCTGGAGATCGCGGTCGCCGAGGGCAGGCTGGAAGACGAAGGCTGGCGGATCCGCAAGGACGGCACCCGGTTCTGGGCGAACGTCGTGATCACGGCGCTGTACGACGAAGCGCACCGGCTCCACGGCTTCGGGAAGGTCACCCGCGACATGACCGAACGCCGCAACGCCGAGCAGGCGCTGCGCGAACGCCGCCGGCTGGTCGGCCACCTCGTCGAGGCGCAGGAGGTCGAACGGCGCCGGATCGCCTGGGACGTCCACGACGAGTCCATCCAGTCCATGGTCGCCGTCGGCATGCGCCTGCAGCTGCTCGCCTCCCGGCTGCCCGAGCCGCACAAGAGCGCCGTGGCGGGGCTCGACGATGCGGTGCAGGCCGCCATCGGCAGGCTGCGGGGCCTGGTGTCCCGGCTGCGGCCGCCGGAGCTCGACCAGCACGGCCTGGTGGAAGCCGTCTCCGCCTACGTCGAAGAGGTGGCGGGCCGCTGGGGGCTGGCGCACGCGGTGCGGGACGAGCTCACCGCCGAGCCGTCGGCCACCGCCGCGATCACCGCGTACCGGATCTGCCAGGAAGCGCTCAGCAACATCCACAAGCACGCCCGCGCCACCCGGGTCGACCTCCACTTGTCCACCACGGACAACGGAACGCTCGTGCGGATCTCCGACGACGGCGCCGGCACGGCGGGGGAGGACGCCGGCTCGGGCCACTTCGGCCTGGTCGAGATGCACGAACGAGCCGAAGCGGCGAACGGCTGGCTGTCGGTGAGGAGCGTGCCCGGCCGCGGCACCTCCGTCGAGTTCTGGCTGCCGATGCTGCCCGATGTGATGGGACTCGAACCGTGACCGAGGTGCGGGTGCTGATCTCCGACGACGACGAGATGATCCGCGCCGTCCTCAAGGAGGTCCTCGACGAGGAGCCCGACATCGCCGTCGTCGCGGTCGCCGGCGACGCCGACGAAGCGATCCGGCTCGCCGGGCACCACCGGCCCGCGGTCGCGGTCCTCGACGTCCGGATGCCGGGCGGCGGGGGCGCCCGGGCGGCGCGCGAAATCGCCCGGCGCAGCCCGGAAACCGCGATCCTGGCCTTCTCGGCCTACGCCGACCGGGCGTCGATGGCCGCGCTCGCCGCGGCCGGCGTCACCGAATACCTGGTGAAGGGCGTGGCGAACGTGAAGATCGTCGAGGCCGTCCGGCGGCTGGGGCGGCCGCCGTCGTGAGCGGTCAGCCGACCGCGCGGGGGCTCATCACGCCGTAGAAGTCCATCGGTAGCAACGTGAACAGTCGCGCCACGGCCCGCGACCCGCCGGGGTCCACCGTCAGGTGCGCTCCGGCGGCGTCGGCGAGCAGCTGGGCGCGCAGCAGCGAGTTCAGCCCGGCGACGGAGAAGAACGTGACGCCGTCGAGGTCGATCACGACCGTGCCGACCGGGCCGCGGATCCGCGAGCGCAGGACTTCGTCGAGCTTGCGCGCGGTGCTCAGGTCGACCTCGCCGGACACCTGGATCAGCACGGTGCGCGGGGTGGGGTGCGACACGCGCAGGGACAGGTGGCCGCCGACGTCGATGCGGGCGGTGGAGTTGTCGTGGTCGGCCGAGCGAGGTTCGGGAACCATCGCGGCACACCCTTTCGTCGAGCAGCGGAGGCGGGCCGGACGAAGGGCGGAACGCAGCTCACCGCCCGGGCGCGGAACGTCCGGCAGCGGCTGACGGCTCAACCGTGAACCACCAGCATAGTGCATGTGCACTAGGTCGACCACCGACGCACTCCGCCGGACCCCCTCATCCGCGCAGTGAGGCCACCGGCTTGCCCGTCCGGTCGCGCAAGAGCTCCCGCAGCGTGCCGGGGTGCTCGTAGCCGACCTTGCGGGCGATCGACTCCAGCGACAGGCCCGTCGTGCGCAGCAGGTGCGCCGCCTGCTCGACGCGCAGGTCCTGCACGAACCGCACCGGCGACGTCCCGAGCGTGCGCCGGACCGCGCGCTGCAGCGTGCGTTCGCTGACGCCGAGGTCGTGCGCCGCCGCCGGGAGGCTGATCGGCTCCGCCAGGCGCGCCCGGACCCAGCTCTCGAACGCCGCGACCGTCGGGTCGTGCCCGGCCAGCGCGCTCGCGATCGTGTACGCCGACTGCGACGGGCGCTCGTCCACCACCAGGTACCGCGCGACGAGCTCGGCGAGCGCGGGGCTGCGGTGCCGGACGATCGAAAGCGCCAGGTCGACGTGCCCGAACGCCGCTCCGGCGGTGGTCACCCCGGCCGAGCCGACCACCATCCGCGTCTGGTCGAGCTCGACGTCCGGGTAGCGCGCCCGGAAGACCGGGGCCAGCCACCAGCTGGTGGTCGCGCGGTGCCCGTCGAGCACACCGGCCTCGGCGAGCAGGAACGTGCCGGTGCACGCGGACGCGATCGGCGTCCCGGCCGCGCACGCCCGGGCGACCGTCCGTCGTCCCGGCTCCGAACCCGGCCCCGACACGTACGCGATCAGCTCGTCCGGCCTCCGTTCGGCGAGCGCGGGCACGACCAGCAGCTCGGCGTCCGCCACGTGCCGCAGGGGTTCGGTGGCGACGACGTGCCCGGCTCCGGTCCGCACCCGCCGCTTCGCGCCGATCGTGGTGACGTCCCAGGCGGGCGGCGGCCGGTCCAGCATGTCGCGCATGGCGTTCGCCGTGTCGAGGACGTCGTGCACCGCCGCCAGTCCCGAGTCGAACACCCCGTCGTACGCCAGCACCGCGACCTTCATGTCGGAAACGGTAGCAAAAATGTCGTTTCTGCCACTGACGCGGGTCCCGTCGGCGGCCCTAGTTTCGGTGGGGTCCGAACGAGACGAGGAGCGAAGATGAAGATCGGTTTGCTGGCCCGGATCGAGGCCAAGCCCGAGTACGCCGACAAGGTCGAGGCGATGCTGCGCGACGCGGTCGAGCTCGCGAAGGCCGAACAGCACACCCTGGCGTGGTTCGCGTTCCGGCTGGACGCCACGACCTTCGGGGTGTTCGACACCTTCGCCGACGAGCAGGGCCGCCGCGCCCACCTCGAAGGCCGCATCGCGGCGGCGCTGACCGAAGCGGCGGCGACGATGCTCAGCGCGCCGCCGGAGATCCGCGAAACCGACCTGCTGGCGGTCAAGCTGCCGTGACGCCTCCGGCCTGGCGGCCCCGCGCCGGGGCCGCCAGGCTGGGCGGGGAGGAAGGAGCGCGGATGCCCACCACCGTCGTCAACCTCAAAGGTCACCGCGACGACCCGGACTACGCCGACGTCGTCTACGTCGGGCGGGCCATGCACCGGGGCGGCTGGCACCTCGCCGGGTCGAAGCTCGCCAGCCCGTTCAGGCCGGGGAAGGACGGTTCCCGCGAGGACGTCGTCACGAAGTACCGCGAGCACCTGCTGTCCCGGCCGGACCTGCTCGCGCTCTTGCCGGAGCTGCGCGGGAAACGGCTCGGGTGCTGGTGCGTCCCCGAACTGTGCCACGCCCAGGTGATCGCCGAGCTCGCGGATCACGGGCGGTAACGAAACACACTCCCTCCGCGAGTAACCTGGCGACACGAGGGGGTGATCGACGGTGCCCGCGCGACGTCACGGCGGCTTCGATCAGGCTGAACTTCCGGCGGCTCACCGGATCAGGTGGTGGCTCGCGGCGGTGACGGCCGGGCTCGTCGCGGCCGGCTTCGCCGTCGTGCCCTACCTGCCGTTCTTCCAGAGCTGGACCTTCGTCCGCGACCCGAAGGTCGCGAGCGTCATCACCTGGACCGTGCTGCAGACGTCCGTCGTGATCATCTCCGCGGTGCTGACGCTGTACTTCGTCGGCCGGGCCCGCCTGGAGGGCGCCGCCTACCGCGCCAACCAGATCGACATCCGTCTCTTCGCCGACGAGCGCCCGGACGGCAGCCACGACCGCGAGATCGACTCCGCCGTCGAGCTGACCGCCGCGTTCAAGCGGATCCTCAACGACTCCCGGCTCTACACGCCGACCCCGGTACCGGGCGCGGGGAGCTCCTACGACTTCATCCAGATCGTCGAGCACGCCGGCGACTCCGCGGACGGCTGGTGGAAGGCCGCGACCAAGCTGGTCCGGCTCGCCCAGCCGCCGGCGGCGTTCACCGTCACCGGCACGGTCCGGCTCGGCAACACGTCCGGCCGCTACCAGCTCATCCTGGAGCTGGTGCGCGTCCCGCGGTTCGCCGCCAGCCCGCTGGTGATCGAGGACGAGAGCTGGCCGCGCGTGCTGCACCGCGCGGCCAACGCCGTCGCCGCGCTCGTGATCCCGCGCAGCGCCTACGTCCGCACGAACATCCACTGGGCGGCCTGGCGGGGCGCGAAGATCCCGTACGAGCTGTTCGACGCCTACCAGCGCGCCAACCACTTCATCGTGCACCGCCGCTACGACGAAGCCCTCGCCGAGTACTACCGCGCGGTGAGCCTCGACCCGTCGAACGTCTACATCAGACTCGAGATCGCCGCCTTGCAGGAGCAGCTCGACCTGCACCTCGACGCGCTCGCCACGTACGACGACGTGATCACCGTCTGCAGCCGGGGCAACCCGAAGCTGGCGCGGTGGTGGATCGGCCCGGACTTCGCGCGCCAGCCCCGGCACGCGGGCCGCGGCCGTGCCGTCGCGCTGCTGATCGCCCGCTACCGGCACGCGCTCGTCCTCGGCCACGGCGACTCCGTGGCCGGCTCGTGGTGGGTGCGGCGGACGACGGCGGGCGTGCCCGGCGACGCCAGGGCGCTGCGCCGCGCCGAGCTGAGAGTGGCGCTGGAGCTGCGTTTCCGCCGTTACGTGGACCTCGACGTGCGCGTGCGGCCCCACACGATCCCGCGCGAGGAGCGGCTCGAACTGCACCGCCGCGTGCTCAAGGTCCCGGCCGACGAACTGGTCGTCCAAGACGCGACTCCGGCGCAGCTGGCCGAGTACAACCAGCGCGCCGCCGAGATGCGCTCGTACTTCTGCGCCCTGTCGCAGTACGAGATCGAACGGCTCGTCGCGGACTACCGCCGGTTCTGGCGGCGCTGGCGCGGCAGCTGGCAGCAGCTGACGAACCGCGCGCTCGACCTGTCGCTGGTCTGGACGGTGGTGCGGCGCGCGATGGCCGACGTCGAGCCGGAGACCGGCGCGGTCCCCGCGCCCGCGGTCGCGTACCCGGGCAGCCGCGTGCGGCTCGCCGACGTCTGCCCGGACCGCCACTGGCCGCCGGACCCGCGGGCGATCGACGAGACCGTCGAAGCCGCGGGCACCCGCAGGTCGTGGGAGGAGTGCTACAACGCGGCGAGCGTGTACGCCATCGCGATGCTCGAAGTCGGCCCGCGCGGGGAGCGTGACCTTCGCGATCGCGCGCGCAACCCGCGTCTCGTGGGCGAAGCACGCGACGAAGTGGCCCGCCGCGCGGTCCGCGAGCTGTACCACGCCGCGACCATCAGCCACAGCGGCCGGCTGCCGGAACGGCGGTCGTGGCTGATGGGGGAGGACCCCGACCTCGTCGCGCTGCGCGGCCACGAGCTGTTCCGCGTCTTCGAGATGGTCACGTTCTCCCCGGACCGCGCCGCACCGCTGCGCCCGCAGCGCGCCAACGTCTGGGAGCAGGTCAGCTACGTCCGGCAACTCGTCGGGGAAATCGCCGCCTGCCGCGCGCACTTCTGGCGCGCCCGGGCCCTCGACCCGCCCCCGGACGCCCGGACGCTGGACCGCTGGCGCGCGGCCGATCGCGACGCCTGGCGCAAGCTGTCCGAGCTGGCGACCGGCAAGCAGGACTGGTACACGCGCTACCAGGCGATCTGCGCGTTCCGCGCGTGGTCGGCGGACTCGGGCTACCCGGGGTCGATCACGGGATTCCCGCTGTACTGCGAGGAACGGCTGCACGCCCAGCTGCGCGGTGCCGCCGGCCGGCGCGTGAAGACGGGCCTGGACGCGAACATCGTGGTCCGCGAGTACGTCCGCCAGTGCGACCAGCGGCTCGACCAGCTGGCCGCCGACATCACCGACCTGGCGGAGCACGCCAGGGTCGACGACTTCGCGGGCTGCGCCGAGCTGTGGACGGCGCTGTGGTCCTGGTTCGACGACGACATCGCGGACGGCTCGTCCGCCGTCGAGCGGCGCGACCGGTTCCGGAAGCTCGCCCGGCCCTAGGACGGCCGCGTGTAGCGGTGCTTCACCCCGACGGGGAAGTACTCGGGATCGCCGGCCGGGCGCAGGACGACGTCCGGCAGCTGCCGCTCGGCCGGGACGTAGTGCGCGAACTCGCTGTTGAGCCTGCGGAGGTGGTCGCGGACCGACTCGGCGATCCGGTGGGCGTCGGCGGTCGCGCCCGGCGCGGTCTCGACCGTGATCCGCAGCCGCCGGTCGCGGTCGGCGTCCTCGACCGACTCGATGACGAACTTGCCGGTCACCGTGTCGCTGATGCCGGGCTGCTCCAGGCCGACGGTGACGTTTTCCGGGTAGACGTTCGCGCCGAAGAACGACACCGTGAACAACGAACGGCCGAACACGTACACGAACGGCAGCTCCGGCCCGGGCGGCGGCGTGAAACTGTGCCGGGAGCAGAAGTCCAGCAGCTGGGCGTGCGGCAGGAGCCCGCCGTCGTCGGCGATGTGGTAGCGGATCAGCGGGATGCCGCCGTCGCCGCTGAAGACGAGCGTGCCCTCGTGTTCTTCGAAGAAGCGGCTGGCCGGGTCGTACTGCACGAGCGTCGGGAGGCGCGCGTCGCCGAAGACCTCGCGGGCGAGGTCCGGGTGGTCGGCGAAGAACCGCCGGATGCCCGCCGACTGCGGGGTTTCGGTGCCGAGGACACCCGCGTCGGCCGTGCCGTACAGCGACGCGATGTGCCGGATCGGGTCGGTGACCCCGGCGCGCCGCGCCACCAGCTCGCGCCACTGCTCGCTGAAGACTTCGCCCGCCAGCACGAGCTTGATCGCGTACGCGGCCCAGTCGACGCCTTCGGCGAGACCGGTGTCGACGACGTCCTTGACGAACGGCGGGTAGCCCAGCAGCACCACCTGCTCGAAGTGCGGCGCGAGCTCGGGAAGCACGCGCAGGATCTCCGCCTTGTTGTTGCCCGGCGCCACGACGGTGATCGGACAGCCCTTGGCCGCGAGGTGACGCACGCACGCCGTGGTGAACAGGCCGCCGACCCAGGTGCCGAGCGGGAAGCAGACGACGGCGAGCGTGCTGCGCCGGTCGGCCTCGAAGGCGTCCACCAGCACGGTTTCGAACCGGCGCGCGACGTGCAGCTCGTCCTCGAGCGCGCGCGGCCAGATCGTCGGCCGGCCACTGGAGCCGGACGAGACGGCGATCATGTCGTTGCCGGCGAACGTCCCGCCGCGGCACAGCTCGGGCAGCGGGTACTTCCGGTGGTAGCCGGCTTTGTCGAGCAGCGGAAGCGTCCGGAAGTCCGCCTGGGTCCGGATGTCCTCGGGCGCGATGCCGTGGTCCTGGAGGAATTTCCGGTACGCGGGCACGGTCTCGGCGGTGCGGCGGAAGAGGTCGAGGACGTGGTCCGCTTCCGGTGGCTCGGGCGGGCCGAAGAAGGTGTCGAACGCCTGCCGCACGCGGGTCTGCCGACCGAGGTCCATGATCGGAGCATAGCCGCGGGCGCGTGTCATGATTGAGCCCGTGAGCACCTCCGCGGAGCAGCAGCCCACCGGCCCGCCGTTGACTCTCTACCTGGTCAAACGGCTGGAGCTGGTGATCAGGGCGCTGCTCGACGACGCGCTGCGGCCGCTCGGTCTCACGACGCTGCAGTACACCGCGCTGACGGTGCTCGAAGCCAGCGGCGCGCTGTCGTCGGCCCAGCTGGCGCGGCGCTCGTTCCTGCGTCCCCAGACGATGCACGAGATGGTGCTGGCGCTGGAGAAGCGCGGGCTGATCGCGCGGACCCCCAAGCCGGACAACCGGCGCGTCCTGCTGGCCGGCCTGACCGAAACCGGGCACCGCCTGCTGGCCGACTGCACACCGGCGGTGGCGGAGGTGGAGGACGCGCTGCTCGCGGACCTGACCCCGGGGCAGCGCGCGACGTTCCGCGAGGGGCTCCAGCACGGGGTGTCGGCGTTGGGCGCGTTGTCGTCCCAGCGACGTTCCCAGGAGCCCTGATTCAGCGACCGGGCCAGGGGGTTCCGCCACCTGGCGGCGTACCCGGGAGTGGTGACACAAAAGAACTAGGCCGGTCGAGTGGTAGCGACAGCCGGCGCGTAGCGCGGGTGTGGGGACGGGCGTTGGAGGGTAGGTCATAGACCTGCTTCTCGCACTCTGGAGGTTCGCCGACCGTGGCCAGGCCAAGCGACAAGGGCGTCGCGACAACCGCCGCCCGGCGCTTGCTGCTGCTGGCCGGAGCGGTGGCGGGTCTTTGGCTGCTGTCGTGGTGGGTGTCGGGGGATGCTCAGGCCGCGTCGCGCGAGGTGAACCCGATCGACCAGGTGGTGGCGGGAGTCCTCGGAGGGCCGTTGCC
This sequence comes from Amycolatopsis sp. NPDC005961, assembly GCF_040629235.1. Taxonomy (NCBI): domain Bacteria; kingdom Bacillati; phylum Actinomycetota; class Actinomycetes; order Pseudonocardiales; family Pseudonocardiaceae; genus Amycolatopsis; species Amycolatopsis sp. NPDC005961. Next base: position 13,159 of record NZ_JBEXVF010000026.1, read on the forward strand.
GGGCGTCGCGGCCGGTGCGGCGCCGGAGGGGGCTCCTGCGGTGGCGCGGGTTGTGGGTGCTGGTGCTCCGGCAGTTGAGCCGGTGTCGCAGGTTGTACGGGCGGCTGCCCCGGCACTCAAGCCGGTGACGCAAGTCGTGGGTGCTTCTGGGTCGGCTGTTGCGCCCGTGGTGCGGGCCGCCGCTCCGGTGGTTGAGCCGGTCTCGCGGGTAGTGCGTGGTGTGGGGCCGGTTGTTGGGCCCGTGGTGCGGGCGGCTGCTCCGGTAGTTGAGCCGGTGTCGCAGGTAGTGCGTGGTGTGGGGCCTGTTGTTGCGCCCGTGGTGCGGGCAACTGCCCCAGTAGTCGAGCCGGTGTCGCAGGTAGTGCGCGCTGTCGGGCCGGTTGTTGAGCCTGTCGTGCAGGCCGCCGCTCCGGTGCTCGAACCAGTCTCGCGAGTCGTGCAGGCCACTGCCCCGGTACTCGAGCCGGTCTCGCAAGTAGTCCGCGCCGCCGCACCCGTCGTCAAGCCGGTCTCGCAGCTCCTTCAGCCCGTCGCTCCGGTTGTCGAGCCGGTCGTGCGTTCCGTCGAACCTGTTCTCGCACCGATCTTCCACGCCACCACATCCGCGGTCGACCCCGTCGTCGGCCCCGTGACCGAGCCCGTCGGCGATGCCCTGGCCCCCGGGCTCCAGCCGACCGTCCCGTCGGCGCCTGACACGGCCGACCCTGCCACTCCGAACCCCGCCGCCGAACCGGCGGTCCGGCCGGCCCGCCAAGCGAAAACCCTGCCCCCGCAGCAGGAAACCGCCGCCGGCGCACCTGGAGCCGCCCGGCTGACCGCGACGGCCCGGTCCGACAGCCGGCTCGTCCCGGCCGCCGAGACCGCCGGGCCCGCCGCGGCAAAGCTCCGGCACCACAAGCACCCCGCACTCCACGCCACGGCCTCACCACCGCCGGCCCACGCCCCGGGGAACGTCCCGGCACCCCGGTCGCCGGCCCCCGAAGATGCTGCTTGCGGGACCGCCCCCACCGTCCCGCCGGCCTTCCTGACCCCCGGCCACGGCCCTCGCGCCACCCACGCGTTCACGCCGTCGCACGGGGTCTTCGTCCCGCTCTGGCGGGCCTGCGAACCGGGTACCGGCCCCGGCTGAGCCCGCCCCGCACCTTCTCCCGTCGCGTTCGCGGCGCGATCAGCGCTGCCCGCGACCACCGGAAGCACCATCCACACGTGAATAGGGGCGAAATGGAAGCGACTGTGTTCGATCTCGGAAAGCTGCGAAGAGACGCGGTGGTCACCATCCGGCTGGAGGCGATGGCCAACGTCAGGCTCCTGACGGAAGTGAACCTCCAGGCCTACCGGCGCCGGCAGTACTACCGGATGCACGGCGGGGTGGCCACCGCACCGATGTTCAAGATCCACATCCCGGCCAACGCGCACTGGTTCCTGGTGCTGGACGTCGAGGGGCTGGAGAACCTGCCCCTGCGCCCGCGGGTGAGCGTCGAGCCGGAGCCGGCCGTCATGGCTCGTGGACGCACCGGCCCCCGGTGAACGTCATCGCGACCTTCGCGGCCCCGGCTTCCGAGCCGGGGCCCGCGAAGGGGTCGCGGTCGAGCACCACGAGGTCGGCGCGGTGGCCGGGCCGGATCGCGCCCGTGTCGTCGAGGTGGTTGACGTAGGCCGAGCCCGCTGTGTACGCGGTGATCGCCGCGGCCAGGTCGATCCGCTGCCCGGGTAGGAACGCGGGTACGTCCTCGCCGTACGGGATCCGGTTCACCGCCACGTGGATGCCCTGCAGCGGGTCGGGGCTGCTCACCGGCCAGTCGCTCCCGGCGGCCAGCGTGGCCCCGGACCGCAGCAGGGCACCGAACGGGTACTGCCACGACGCCCGTTCGGCACCGAGGAAGGGGATGGTCAGCTCGTCCATTTGCGGTTCGTGCACGGCCCACAGCGGCTGGATCGTCGCGGTCGCGCCGAGCCGGCCGAACCTCGGGACGTCGTCGGGGTGCACCACCTGCAGGTGCGCGAGGTGGTGCCGGTGATCCGTCGCGCCGTTGGCGGCGCGCGCGGCCTCGACGGCGTCGAGCGCGTCCCGCACCGCGCGGTCGCCGAGGGCGTGGAAGTGCACCTGGAAGCCGTGCGCGTCGAGGAGCGTGACGTACTCGCGCAGCGCCACGGGGTCGACGAAGCTCAGTCCACTGTGGCCGGTGCGCAGATACGGGCCGAGCAGGGACGCGGTGTGGTTCTCGGCGACGCCGTCCAGCATGATCTTCACGGTGCTCGCGCGGAAACCGCTGGCGCGCAACGACTCCCGTCGCTCCAGGAGGTCCGGGAGCTGGTCGGCGCCGCGGGCGCGGTCCCACCAGAGCGCGCCCGTGACCCGGGCGGTCAGCAGGCCGCGTTCCGACGCGGTGGCGTACGCGCGCGACGGGTCGGGCATGCCGCCGTACTCGCCGAGCAGCGCGTCCTGCCAGGCGGTGACGCCGAGCGAGTGCAGCAGCCGCTGCGCCCGCAGCAGCCCGGCGAGCTGCTCCGTCTCGGTGACCGGCGGCAGCAGCCGCGTGACGAGGTCCATCGCGCCTTCCTGCAGGACGCCGGTGGCACCGTCGGCATCGCGCTCGATGCGGCCGTCGGGCGGGTCGGGCGTGTCCGCGGTGATCCCGGCGCGGGCGAGCGCGGCGCTGTTCAGCCAGGCGCCGTGGTGGTCGCGGTTGACCAGGACGACCGGTCTTTCCGGCACGACGGCGTCGAGCAGCCGGCGGTGGGGGAGCCCGCCCGCGAAAATGTCGAGCGACCAGCCGCTGCCGGTGAGCCAGGCGAGCCGCGGGTTCGCCCTGGCGTACGCGGCGACGGCGTCGAGGCAGCTCACGATGGTGCTCGCGCCGGTGAGGTCGCAGCGGCCGAGTTCGACACCGCCGCCGACCGCGTGCACGTGCGCGTCCTGGAAGCCGGGCAGCAGCAGGCGGCCGCGCAGGTCGACGACGTCGGTGCGCGGGCCGATCAGCGGCCCCGGATCATCGCCGACGGCGACGATCCGATCGCCGCGGACGGCCGCGAACCCGGCCCGTCCGCCGGGGGTGAGCACGGGGCCGCGGGTGAAGACGAGGTCGGCGTGCATGACACCGATCTTCCCGCATCGGCGGGCCCGAGTCGGCTGGTGCTCGGACGTTTCGGGCTGTCGTGAATGAGTCTCGGCATCGGTAACGACGCATTCAGGACATCGCGGGCCGGCGACCCGGCCGGTGCGACTCCGGAATCCGCACCGGACCTGCGTCTCCGGTGGTCCGCAAAAGATTCACACACCGACCAACGGCGGATTTACAACGTTGTACCAACGATGTAAATGTTATCCCCGCACCGGCTCGCACGCCGTGGAAGGGGCCACCGATGTCCTCCCGAGAACGCGCTCACCTGACCCGCCGGGACCTCCTCCGGCTCGCCGGGGGCTCGGCCGCCGCCGTCGCCGCGGCGCTCTGGCTGCCCGGCGCGGTCGCCGCCGCGGGTACCTTCAGCCCGATCCGGCCGCCCGCCACCCCGCTGATCGTCCGTTCGCCGTACCTGTCCACCTGGCAGGCCGCCGACAACCTCCCCGGCACGTGGTCGAGCTTCTGGACCGGGCACGTCACCGCCCTGTGCGGCCTCGCCCGCGTCGACGGCACCGCCTACGTCTTCGCCGGCTCGCCCGCGCTGCCGTCCGGGCCCGCCCTCACCCCGATGACGCAGGTCAGCCTGCAGGTCACCGGCACCCGCTCGACCTACGTCCTCACCGGCGGTGGCGTGAACCTGACCGTCACGTTCTTCTCGCCCGTCGACCCGGCCAACCTGCAGCGCCAGTGCGTGCCCTTCGGCTACGTGACCATCCAGGCCGCCAGCGCGGACGGCCGCGCGCACACCGTCGACCTGCACTTCGACACCTCCGCCGAGTGGGTGCACGGCAACACCGCGACCCCGGTCACCTGGACCCAGCAGCAGTCGGGCGGCTACACGCTGCTCAGCTGCACCCCGGCGAGCCCCGGTGTGCTGCAGGAGAACGGCGACCAGGCGAGCTGGGGCTCGCTCGTGCTCGCGGCCCCGACGTCCGGCGTCAGCTGGCAGATCGGGCAGGACACCGTCGTGCGCGCCGCGTCGGCCGGTCAGGGTGCCCTGCCGAACACCAGCGACACCGCCCAGCCGCGCGCGATCAACGACCGCTGGCCGGTGCTGGCCTTCAACAAGAACCTGGGCACGATCGCGGCCGGTGGCTCGTCGAGCCCGTTCACGCTCTCGATCGGGCACGTCCGGACGCCCGCCGTCCGCTACCTCGGCACCGAGCTGCGCCCCTGGTGGACGCACTACTGGGGCAGCTGGCAGGACATGGCGGTCTGGTTCGGCAACGACTACGCGAGCGCGCTGTCCGCCGCGACCGCGATCGACCAGCGGCTGCACGACGACGCCGTCGCCGCGGCCGGCGGCGGGACCACCGGCGAGCACTACGCCGGGATCTGCGCGCTGGCCCTGCGCCAGGCCTTCGGCGCCACCGAGCTCGTCGACCGCGGCGGCGCGCCCTGGGGCTTCCTCAAGGAGATCTCCTCCAACGGCAACATGTCCACAGTGGACGTCACCTACCCGGCGTTCCCCGCCTACCTCTACCTTTCCCCGGCCTACCTGCGGTTGATCCTGGAGCCGCTGCTCGACTACGCCGAGCGCGGCGGCTGGCCGATGCAGTTCGCCGAGCACGACCTCGGCACCCACTACCCGGACGCGACCGGCCACAACGACGGCAACGAGGAGAGCATGCCGGTCGAAGAGTCGGCCAACATGCTGATCATGGCCGCCGCCCTCGTGCAGCGGCTCCCGTCGGCGGAGGCGAACGCCTTCGCGACCGCCCACTACCGGATCCTGCGGCAGTGGGCCGAGTACCTGATCGGCAACACCCTCGACCCCGGCTTCCAGAACCAGACCGACGACTTCACCGGCTTCATCGCCCACAGCGCCAACCTCGCGCTGAAGGGCATCATCGGCGTCGGCGCGATGGGCGCCATCGCGGCGGCCGTCGGCAACACCGCCGACGCCCAGCGCTACCGGTCGACCTCCCGCGGCTACGTCAGCCAGTGGGTGACCCTCGCCCAGGACTCGTCGAACCAGCACCTCAAGCTCGCCTACGACCAGCCGGGCACGTGGAGCCTGAAGTACAACGGCTTCGCCGACCGCGTGCTCGGCCTCGACCTGGTCCCGCTGGGCGTCGCCGCGCAGGAGGCCGCCTGGTACCAGGGCCGCGCCGGCGCCCACGGCGTCCTGCTCGACCCGCGCAACAACTACACGAAGGCCGACTGGGAGCTGTGGACCGCGGCCTGGCTCACCGACCAGCCGAACATCCGGAACACCCTGGTCGAAGGCGTGTACAGCTACGCGACCGCGACACCGCAGCGGGTGCCGTTCAGCGACTGGTACGTCGTCGCCGACGCCACCCAGCGCGGCTTCCAGGCCCGCCCGGTCGCCGGGGGCTACCTGGCCCTGCTGACGCGCCCGGCGGCGTCGACGACCGTGTGGCGCAAGCTGCAGAACCAGCGGTCGGGCAAGGTGCTGGCCGTGTCGAACATGTCGCTGGCCGACACCGCCGAGGTCACGCAGTGGGCGGACAACGGCACCGCCGACCACCTCTGGGCCGTGGTCGACAACGGCGACGGCACCGTCCGGATCGTCAACCGCAACAGCGGCAAGATCCTGGCGGTCCACGACCAGAGCCTCGACGACGGCGCCCACGTGCAGCAGTTCCAGGACAACGGCACACCCGACCACAACTGGCGGATCGTCGACGCCGGCGGTGGCTGGTCGAAGCTCGTCAACGTCCGCAGCGGCAAGGTCATGGCGGTCGACCAGCAGTCCACCGCCGACGGCGCGCAGGTGACCCAGTGGGCCGACAACGGGTCACCGGACCACCTGTGGCGGTTCGTCTGACTCCGTTTGCGACACTGGCGACGTGCGTGCCGACTCGCTTCGCCGGTTCCTCGACGAGCGGAACCCCCCGACCCCGTGCCTGGTCGTCGACACCGATGTCGTCGCCGACCGGGCGCGTGAGGTCCGTTCGGCGTTCCCCGGTGCGCTGATCCGGTACGCGGTCAAGGCCAACCCGGCGCCGCCGGTGCTCGACGCGCTGGTGGCCGCCGGGATCGGCTTCGACGTCGCCGGGCCCGCCGAGCTCGCGCTGTGCCTCGAGCGCGGCGCGGCGCCGGCGGACCTCGCCTACGGCAACCCGATCAAGAAGCCCCGGGACATCGCCTTCGCCTTCGAACGCGGCGTCCGGGAGTTCACGTCCGACGCGCCGGCCGACGTCGACCACCTGGGCCGGTACGCGCCGGGCTCGGCGGTGTCGATCCGCGTGGTGCTCGACGCGCCGGACTCGGTGACGCCCTTCGGCCGGAAGTTCGGCTGCGAGCCCGCCGAGGCCCTGGACCTGGTGCTGCGCGCGGCCGCGCTCGGGCTGCGTCCCGGCATCGCCTTCCACGTCGGGTCGCAGCAGCCGGACGTCGCCGCGTGGGAGATCGGGATCGCCACGGCGGCGAAGCTCTTCGCCGAGGCCGAGGCGCAGGGGGTCGCGATGACACGGCTCAACCTGGGCGGCGGCTTCGCGACCACGCACCGCGCGGCGGTTCCTTCGCTGGCCGCGTACGCGACGACGATCGCCTCGGCCCTCGACACGTACTTCCCCCAGGACCGGCCCGAGCTGATGCTGGAGCCCGGCCGGGTGCTCGTCGCGGACGCGGGCCTGCTGCGGACCGAGGTCGTGCTGGTCGCGCAGCGCGGCGAGCGCCGGTGGGTCTACCTCGACATCGGCCGCTACAACGGCCTGGCGGAGGCCGAGAACGAGGCGATCGCCTACCGGTTCGAGCCGGTCGGCCCGAACGGCGGCCCCACCGGGCCGGTGGTGCTCGCCGGACCGACCTGCGACGGCGACGACGTCCTCTACCAGCGGACGCCGTACGAGCTGCCCCTTTCCCTGAGCAGCGGCGACCGCCTCGACGTGCCGGGTACCGGGGCCTACACCGCGAGCTACGCGTCGGTCGGGTTCAACGGCATCGAGCCGCTGCGCACCCGGTGCGTCGGGCGGTGGGGTGATGTCTGAGGTCGGCCGGTTCGCCGGGCGCCACGTGCTGGCCGAGCTGCACGGCATCGACCCGGGCCTGCTCGACGACGCCCCGCGGCTCGGAGAGCTGCTGCGGGCGGCCGTGACGGAGGCGGGCGCGACGGTCGTCGACGTCGTGGCGAAGCGGTTCGCGCCGCAGGGCGCCACGGTGATCGCGCTGCTCGCCGAGTCGCACGCGTCCGTCCACACGTATCCCGAGCACGGGTCGCTGTTCGCCGACGTGTTCACCTGCGGCGAGCGCGCCGACCCCGAGTACGCGGTGCGGTTGCTGGCGAAGTCGCTGGACGCCGCTTCGGTCCACCTGTCCGTCCTGCACCGGGGAGAACGCTGATGCCCACGATCCACGAACCGGTCGGCGCCGGCCTCACCCGCGTCTGGCAGGTCGACGACGTCGTGTTCAGCGCGCGCACGCCGTTCCAGGAAGTGCTGATCGGGAAGACCGCGCAAGGGATTTCGCTGTTCTGCGACGGCGAACGCCAGAGCACCGAAGCGAGCCAGCTCGTCTACCACGAGGCGTTGATGGTGCCCGCGCTGCTGCTGGCCGAGCAGGTCCGGCGGGTCCTGATCATCGGGTCGAGCGAGGGAGTCGCCTCCGAGCTGGCCGTGGACGCGGGCGCCACCCACGTCGACCACGTCGACATCGACGAGCAGGCGGTGCGGGCCTGCGCCGAGCACCTGCCCTACGGCTACACGACCGCGGACCTCGCGCGCGAGGGCGGGCCGATCCGCGTGTCCTTCGAGGACGGCTGGGCGTTCCTGGCCGCGGCCGAAGCGCGGGGTGACACCTACGACGTCGTCGTGATCGACCTGCCGGACGAGAACACCGACCCGGACGCGCAGCACAACCGCTTGTACGGCACGGACTTCCTCGGCCGGTGCGCCCGGCTCCTGGCCCCCGGCGGCGTGGTGACCTGTCAGGCGGGCTGTCCGACGCTGTGGCGCAACGAGACGCTGCTCGCGTCGTGGCGGCGGTTCCGCGAGGTGTTTCCGACGGTGCTGTACTTCGGCTCCGACGAGCACGAGTGGGCCTTCCTCTCCGGACGTGCGGACCGCGTCGACGAGCCGGGTGCGCTGGTGGCCCGGCGGTTCGCGGAGCGGGGGAGCCGGACCTCGACCCTGGACGCCGACGCCCTGCTCGCCGGCGCGACCCCGCCGTACTCGCTCCGCCGCGATACTGGTCTGGACCAGCACTGACCGTCGATTCTTCGATATGCACAACCGCGGCCGGGTGAAATAGCGGGAAATGGATTTCCCGTACTCCCGGTTGTCGTGTTACTCCGTTCAGTGGCCGTCGAAAAGGTTGCGATCGCGCTACGATCCGTTCCGCGCGCGATCATCGTGATCAAAAGGCACCGTGGCCCATTTGGAGGAGCGTCATGCTCGGTATGTCGGTCGTAGCCGCAATGATTCTGTCCGCCCTCGCCGCACCCGTCGATTCGGGGGCGGCATCGGCTCCGACCGAAAAGATCACGCTCGACATCAAGACCATCAACGGGTCCGGCTGCCCGGCCGGCACCGCCACGGCGTCGGCCGACGTCGCGTCCGACAACACGTCGTTCACGGTGCACTACACGAACTTCACCGCCAAGGCCGGCGGTGGCGCGTCCGCGCTCGACGCCCGGAAGAACTGCCAGATCAACGTGCTCGTCCATGTGCCCCAAGGGCTCACGTACGCGATCGCCGAAGCCGAGTACCGCGGCTACGCGCACATCGAGAGCGGAGCGAGCGCGCTCGAACAGGCCAACTACTACTTCGCCGGGACGTCACCCACCGCGCGGGTCCGGCACACGTTCCCGGGCCCGTTCCACGGCGTGTGGCGGGCGAGCGACGTCACCGACGTCGCGGCGCTGGTGTTCGCCCCGTGCGGCGAGGACCGCAACCTGAACATCAATGCGGAACTGCGGGCGGACGCGGGCACCTCCTCCGGAACGAGTTACATCGAAATGGATTCCGAGCACGCGAGTGTCGACACGATTTACCACTTCGCGTGGAAGAACTGCTGAATTCGGCGGCATTTCCCGGATGGCCCGCTCATCGGAACCCCGGTGAGCGGGCCCATTCGGGTCAGATGTGCGTGACCAGAAGTGTCACGCCGGCTTCGCCGCCGCAGTCGACGAAGACCGGGCCGACGCCGTTGCCGATGTGCTGCGACACGGTCGCCTCGGCGACGAAGTGGTCCGGCCCGGCGTCGATGATCCGGATGTTCTCCAGTGCCGGGTGCTCCGGGAAGCCGCCGAGCACGGACTTCAGGCCGGTGCCGCCCCCGCAGCTGCCCGTGATGGTCACTTCCTGGCCGCGCCGGGTCGTCGGGTTCGGGCTCACCTGCACGGTGGCCCTGGCCCCCTTCGGCGGCGGCTGATCGTTCGCGGTCATGGTGGTCTCCTCCCCGGATCCGGGATTCGCCGGATCTGCTTCGTCAGTCGCCGCGGGGCGGGCCCGAGGTTCTCGGCGAGCAGAAGTGAGACGTGGATCACACGCGAGGCGAGCCCAGTGCTTGACCCGGGGGTGGGGAGGCGTCAGCCAACGGCTTCCGGGCGCTCCGGCTCCGCGGCGGGCGCCAGGGTGCATCGTCGCTCGAACCGCTCCATCAGGACGGTGGCGATCAGGAGGGCGACTGGGGTGCTCACCGCGATCCACATGACAGAACATCTACCCAGGCGCGCGAGAACTCAACCACGCGATGCGGCAACCGGGTGATCACGACGCGGATTCCGTTGGTGGGCGGCCGAAGTCGCGCGATTCCCGCCGTCACTCTTCCGTGGACAGCCGGGTGATCACGTCCAGCAGTCCCGCTCGGAACGCGTCGTCTTCGCCCAGCACGCCGAGCAACGCCGGCTCGGCCCGCACCGCCCGTTCGTGCGCCGACCGCCCCTTCGTGGTCAACCGGGTCAGGTGACGTCGCGCGTCGGCCGGGTCCGGCGTCCGGGTGACGAACCCCGCCTTGGCCAGCCGGTCGAGCGTGCGGCTCATCGTCTGGTCGGTCACCTGGCACCGCTGGGCCAGCGTCCGCTGGGGGAGTGGCCCGTCGCGCAACGTATGCAGCGCGATCAGTCCCGCGTGGGTGAGCCCCATGCCGTCGAGCACGGCCGCCCAGCGGTGTTCCACCAGGCGCGCGGCCACCGCCAGCAGCCGGCCGGTCGGCCAGGTGCTCAGGTCGGGTTCGGGGGTTGTGCTCACCGTCACTCCGGGTCGTCGTGCAGAATGTTCAGCTTGCTGAACAATTGGGCGTGTTCGCCCTCGAAAGGACCTTAGCGACCATGAACGAGAAGCCGCGCCGGCTCCGCTGGCTGATCCCCGCCCTCCTGGTGATCGCCTGGCTGGGGCTGGGCGGGTTCGGCGGGCCGTTCGCCGGGAAGCTCAGCGAAGTCGCGAAGAACGACAACGCCGCCTTCCTGCCGCGCTCGGCCGAAGCCACCGCAGTCTCCGACGAGCAGAAGGCCTTCACACCGCGCCAGGTGCTGCCCGCGACCATCGTCGCCGAGCGCACCACCGGCTTGACCGCCGAGGACCGCCGGTTCCTCGACGCCAAGGCCCAGGAGCTGGGCGGCATCCCCGGCGTCGTCGGTCCGGTCGGCAAACCCGAGAACGCGCCGCGCGACGACCAGGCCGTGCAGCTGGCCGTCCCGATCCTCGCCGACGGCAACCCCGCCGACGTCGTGAAAGAGGTCCGCGCGCACCTCGAAGGCGCCCCGGCCGGGCTCACCGTGCTGGTCACCGGGCCGGCCGGGCAGATCGCCGACCTGGTGAAGGCGTTCGGCGGCATCGACGGCATCCTGCTGCTCGTCGCCGGCGGGGTCGTCGCGCTCATCCTCATCGTGGTCTACCGCAGCCCGCTGCTGCCGTTCCTGGTGCTGCTCTCGGCGGTGTTCGCGCTCGGGCTCGCCAGCCTCGTCGTCTACCTGCTGGCGAAGAACGACGTCCTCGCGCTCAACGGCCAGAGCCAGGGCATCCTCTCGATCCTCGTCTTCGGCGCGGCGACCGACTACGCATTGCTGACCGTCGCGCGGTTCCGGGAACAGCTGCGGGACACGCCGAGCCGGTTCGACGCGCTGAAACTCGCCTGGCGCGCGACGCTCGAACCCATCGCCGCCTCGGCCGGCACCGTCATCCTCGGCGTGCTGTGCCTGCTGTTCAGCGACCTGAACTCCAACAAGGGCCTGGGTCCCGTCGCCGCGATCGGCATCGGCGCCGCGCTGCTGGCGTCCACCACGTTCCTGCCCGCCGTGCTGGCCCTCTGCGGCCGCGGTGCGTTCTGGCCGTTCAAGCCGGCGCTCGGCTCGCCGCACCCGGAGACCTCGGGGATCTGGGGCCGCGTGGCCGGTCTGGTCGGCCGGCGCCCGCGCGCGGTCTGGGTGGTGACGGCGCTCGTCCTCGGCGTCGGCGTCGCGTTCCTGCCGCAGCTCAAGGCGTCCGGCACCGCGCAGTCCGACGTCTTCCTCACCCAGGTCGAGTCCGGGACCGGGCAGGACGTCCTCGGCCGGCACTTCCCGGGCGGGCTCGGCGCACCCGCGATCACGGTCGCCGACGCCGGCGCGCTGCCCGCCGTGCTCCAAGCGTCCACAATGGACGGAATCGCGCAGTCGTTCCCGCTGCCGGGACCGGACGGCAAGCCGAAGGTCGTGCACGGCCGCGTGCAGATCCTGTCCGTGCTGAACGATCCGGCGGACTCCGAAACGGCGGTCGCGACCGTCGGCAAGCTGCGCGACGCCGTGCACGCGATCCCGGGCGCGGACGCGAAGGTCGGTGGCCCGACGGCGATCCAGCTCGACACGCAGAAGACCTCGGAGCACGACCGCGCGCTGATCATCCCGATCGTGCTGCTGGTGATCTTCCTCGTGCTGGCCCTGCTGCTGCGCGCGCTGCTCGCACCGCTGCTGCTGATCGCGACGGTGGTGCTCTCGTTCGCGGCGACGATGGGCGTGTCGGCCGTGGTGTTCAACCACATCCTGGACTTCCCGGGCGCGGACCCGGTCGTGCCGCTGTTCGGGTTCGTCTTCCTGGTGGCGCTGGGGATCGACTACAACATCTTCCTGATGACGCGGGTCCGCGAGGAGGCGCTGACCCGCGGCACCCGCGACGGCACGCTGCGCGGGCTGTCGCTGACCGGCGGCGTGATCACCTCGGCCGGCGTGGTGCTCGCCGCGACGTTCTCCGCGCTCGCGGTGATCCCGATCCTGTTCCTCGCCCAGATCGCGTTCATCGTCGCGTTCGGCGTCCTGCTGGACACGTTCCTGGTGCGGTCGCTGCTGGTGCCCGCGCTGACCGTCGACGTCGGGCGCCGGATCTGGTGGCCGTCGAAGCTGGCGAAAGCTACGAAATCGCCTGCTTGAAGTCCGGGCACTCCACCAGCGGCACGTGGTCGCAGGTCGCCGCGTGGCGGAGGCTGTCGCGCATGCGGGTGAGGCGGTCGATGGCGTCGTCGAGCTCGGCCGCCTTGACCGCCATCCGCTCGCGCAGCGCGTCGTCGCTCGGCGTGGCCACGAGGAACCGGGCGATCTCCGCGATCGTGAACCCGGCGCCACGCGCGCAGGCCACGAGATCGAGGCGGCTCAGGACGTCCGGGTGGTACGTGCGGCGCAGGCCGTTGCGCCCGGCCGGTTCGACGAGCCCGCGCTTCTCGTAGAACCGCAGCGCCGACGGCGCCAGCCCGGACTTCTCGGCGACTTCGGCGATGTCGAGCAGGGTCATGGCGCCTCCTTGACTTGAAGCGTAGTTCAAGTCGGACGATGACGGCCATGATGATCCACCACCTCAACTGCGGGTCCGTGCGGCAGATCGAAGCCCCCGGACTGCCGGCCGCGCACGCGGTCAACCACTGCCTGCTCGCCGAGACCGAGCACGACGGCCTCGTGCTCGTCGAGACCGGCCTCGGCCTCGACGACGTCCGCGACCCCGAAGCCACCTTGGGCGGCGACTGGGTCACCATGGCGCAGCCGCTGCTCGCCGAAGCCGAGACGGCCGTCCGGCAGGTCGCCCGGCTCGGGTTCGCGCCCGAAGACGTCCGGCACGTCGTCGTCACCCACCTCGACGTCGACCACTGCGGCGGCCTGCCCGACTTCCCGGACGCGCGGGTCCACGTCCTCGCGGCGGAGCTGGACGCGGCGCTGGCCGAGGCCCCGAGCTTCCGGTACCGGCCGGCGCACTGGGCGCACGGGCCGAAGTGGGAGACCTACGAGCCGCCCGCCGGCGACGACTGGTTCGGCTTCGCTTCGGTGCCGCTGACGGGCGTCGCGGCGGACATCCGGCTCGTCCCGCTCGGCGGGCACACGGCGGGCCACGCGGGGGTCGCGGTGCACGACGGCACGCGCTGGCTGCTGCACTGCGGGGACGCGTACTACTACCACCGCGAGCTGACGGCCGACCCGGAGCCGCACCCGGTGCTGGACGTCGTCCAGACCCGCTCGGAGGTCCACCACGACCTGCGCCTGGGCACGCAGGCACGGCTGCGCGAGCTGGCGAGGCGGCACGGCGGCGAGGTGACGCTCTTCAGCGCCCACGACCCGTGGGAGCTGGACCGGCTAGGAGTCGCGGCGGGCGCGTGAGTAGGCGACCTCGCCGGTCAGGTACTCCGTCGTGCCGGTGAGGGACAGCAGTCGCTCGAGCGACGGCGGCCGGTTGTCCAGGTGCAGCCGGGAGCCCGCGCCGGTGACCGCTCGGTGGATCAGCAGCAGGGTCGACAGGCCGGAGGAGTCGCAGAAGGCGATCTCGCCGCAGTCGAGCCTCACATCGCGGACGCCCGGGTGATCGGCCAGCCGGTCGGTCACCAGCTGCAGCAGCGCCCCGGCCGTGGCGAACTCGAGCTCACCGACGATAGTGACGCGGGCCGTCGCTTCGTCCGGTGCGGTCCACGTGCACGTCAAGCCACTGATCAAGCCGTCTGCTCCGATCCGGCGCCCGGGTCCGCCAAGTGCGTGCGCGCGGTGCCGAGCAGTTCGGTGGCGCGCGGGAAGTCGCGCAGCTCCGCCTCGAGCAGGTCGAGGGCCGGCACCAGCGACGTCGCCGGGACGCCTCGCGCGGTGAGGATCCCGGCGGTCCAGGTCAGGAACCCGGTGAACAGCTCGCCGTCGCCGACGTACAGCGCGGTCGCCAGGAACTCGACGATGTGCGCGAGGTCCTCCGCCGTGTGCTGGCGCTGCAGGTCGGTGTAGGACCGCATGGCCGGGATGCGCTCTTCGAGCCCGGTCAGCACCGACTTGACGAGCCGGCCGGAGCTGCGCGTGACCAGCGTGTACTCCTGGTCGGCCAGGTGCGGAAGGTCGTCGAGCGGCTCGTGCCCGGTGTACGGCCGGGGCAGCGGTTCGGCCAGCCGGTCGGCCGCCGACCGCGCGTCCGGTGCCCAGGCTTCGGCGCCGAGCAGCCGGGCGTACCGGCCGTCGGGACCGAAAGCGGCGCCGCCGGCGATCACCGGTGTCGCGGCCGCCTGGCACGCGGTGATCGTGGCGTGCGCCGTCGGCAGCCGGGTGGCGATCGACCCGGACAGCGCGACCGCGTCCGGACCGGTGCGGTGCAGGTGGGCGACCAGGTGCGGGGCGGGCACCTGCGCGCCCAGGTAGTCGACCCGGAAGCCGCGCAGCCGCAGCACCTCGGCCAGCAGCCGGGCGGGCATCGCGTGCCACTCGCCGTCGACGCAGGCGACGGTGATGCGGCCGAGGTGCGGCTCCGGCCGCTTGAGCACGTAACCGAAGGTCGCGATGACGCGGTCGTTGATCGCGGTCGCCGCGTGTTCCTGCGCGACCGTGAGGCGGTTGGCCGCCCATTCCTGCCCGACCCGGCGCTGGACCGCGCCGATCACGTCGAGCAGCAGGGTCTCCGGGTCGGCGCCGTCGTCGAGCGCCTTGACCACGACGTCGCCCGCGGCGTACTCGTCGCCGGTCGTGACGGCGTCCCAGAGCCGCTCGGCGCGCTCGGCCACCCCGGGGGCGCGGGTGGGGGTGCTCATGCGGTGTACCTCCCGCGGCCGTGGCCGCCGACCGCGGCCAGGTGCTGCCCCCGCGGGGCGGTGATCGCCAGCACGGCCGTGTCGTCGTGCGCACCGCGGCCGATCCACTGCGACGCGAGCATGTGGATCCGCTCGACCACGGCGTCGGCCGGCATGTTCGCGCATTCGGTGAGCGACCGCCGGAGCCGCTCTTCGCCGAACATCTCGTCGCCGAGCGGGCCGCCCCGGGCTTCGATGATCCCGTCGGTGTAGAGCAGGCACGTCTCGCCTGGGTCGAGCGTGACGTCCGCGGTGGTCGACCGGATCTCCGGCAGCACGCCGATCAGGCTGCCGCGGGTGTCGGCTTCCTCGACCCGGCCGTCGGCCCGGACGATCAGCGGCGGCGGATGGCCGGCGGAGGTGACCCGCAGCCGGACGGTCGCGCCCTCGCGGCGCGCCGAGGCCAGCACGAGCGTGACGAAGCGGGCGTCACGCCGGTCGGCGAGCGTGCGGTTCAGCAGGCTCAGCAGGCCGTGGTGGTCGCCGGCCATCGGCAGCAGCGCGCGCAGCGTGGTGCGGATCTTGCCGGTCAGCACGGCCGCCTCGAGGCCCTTGCCGCAGACGTCGCCGAGCACGGCCAGCGACTCGTCACCCTCGCCGGGGGTCGCCGGGTGCACGTCGTAGAAGTCGCCGCCGATCCGCTCGCCGTCGCGGGCCGGACGGTAGCGGCCGGCGAACTCGACGCCGCCGAGCTGCTCGAGGGTCGGGGGGAGCAGCTCGCGCATCAGCGTGTCGGTGATCGACGCCTGCAGCGCGAACACGCGCGCCGCGGACATCGCCGCGCCGGCCCGCGCCGCGAACAGCCGCGCGAAGAGCTCTTCCTGGCCGGTGAAGGAGGCGCGATCGCCGCGGCGGAGCAGGACCAGTGCGCCGGCGGGGACGCCGTGGCCGGGCAGAGGAGTGACGACGATGGAACCGACCGGGCCGAACCCCGCCGGCAGCACCCAGCCGGGCGCCGCGTCCGGGTCGAGCCAGCGCGAAGGCACCGGCGGGAAGCCCTGCAGCGCCTCGCCGAGCCCGGGCAGCTCGTCCGGGTTGATCTCCAGCCGGGACCGCGTCGGCTCGTCGCCGCGCACGCAGGAGACGGCGGGATAGTTCCCGCTCGTGGTGGGCGCCAGGACCAGGGCGGCGTCGGCGAGGTGCTGCGCGGCGAGCCGGGCGGCGACCTCCATGCAGCGCTCCAGGTTGAGCGAGCCCAGCAGCGCGGCCGAGGCGTCGCTGAGGAACGCGGTCCGCTCCTGCTCCCGGGCCAGGGCGTCCTGGGCGACGCGGGCGTCGGTTTCGTCGACCAGCCACCACGTCACGGCCTCGCCGTGCGGGATCGGGTGGGCCGCGAAGGCCCGCCCGCCGACCTCGCCGCGGACGACCTCGCCGCCGCGGGCGTCGTGCGCGCCGGCCAGCCAGTCTGCCACCGTGCCGGTCAGGGCGCGGCCGGGCCCGGCCGTGGGGAAGAGCGTGCGGGCGGCTTCGTTGAGCGCGAGGACGAGGCCACCGGAGTCGGCGCAGATCGCGGCCGTGGGCGCGGCGGACCAGCCCCGGTCGCCGGTGCCGGCGGTCCTGCGCGCGGTGCGCACCGGGTCAGCCACGGGCGCCCGCGGGGTCGTCGGTGGCCAGCTCGGCCCACAGCGTCTTGCCGCTGGGCCGGCGCAGCTGACCCCAGGCCGCCGCGCAGCGCTCCACCAGCAGGAGCCCGCGCCCGCCCTGGTCGGACGGCGCCCGGCGGCGGGCCGGATCGCCCCCGCCGTCGTCGACCTCGATCCGCAGTTTCGCGGCGCCGGTCAGCAGGCGCACGTGGTAGGGCGCGCGGCCGTGGCGCAGCGCGTTGGACGTCAGCTCGTCCACCACCATGACGGCGGTGCCGACGACACTCGCGGGGAGTCCCCGCAGGACCGTGCGGACCCAGTGGCGGACCTTCGCCAGCTCGGTGAGCTCGGCGGTGATGCCGAGCTCGTGCCGGATCGCTCGCAGGTTCACGTCCGCTTCCTCCGTACCGGGCTCCGGGGAGAAGCCCTCCCCGTCCTGATGCCCGGATCCGGGCCCGCCCACACGGGTGTCCGAGGCCGTCATGCTTCTCCGTCCCAGGACGCGAGCGTCTCGGCGAGGCTCGGGCGCACCGGCATGACGTCGCCGAGGCCCAGGAGTTCGATCGGCCGTGTGACGGCGGGCACGGTCGTCACGACGGCCAGCTTGCCGCCCGCCTCGCGCAACCGGCCGGCCAGCCGCAGCAGGACCTGCAGGCAGCTGGAGTCGCAGTATTCGGCCTCGTCCATGTCCAGCACGACGCGACGGGCGCCGGGATCGTCCGGGAACACCTCGGCGAGCTTCGGCGAAACCGAGAAGTCGAACTCGCCGCGCAGGGTGTAGATCTCCAGGTCGCCGTCTTCGCGGACGTCCACGGACCAGCCGTCACCACGGAACCGTTGCCGGGGCCGCAGTGCGTCGGTGGTCATGCAAGCTCCAGGAATGGGGATCGGGGACGCGGGCTGGCGGCTCAACCTGCTCCGGACGCAATCTACCAGCGCTCCCGATCGCGGGCAGCGTGTCCCGTCACAGTCCTTTGAGGACCTTGTCGGGGCGGGCCGGTTCGGCCGCCGGTTCCGGTGCCGGGGCGCCCGGGGGCACGATGGCGACGTTGACCGTCCGGGTCAGCCGTTCGTAGGGCGCGCGGTGCTCGCCGTCGAGCAGCACCGCCAGCGGCGTCCAGACGCCCACGACGAAGACCGACGCGGCCAGCGCGAGGGGCAGGAGCAGCTGCTCGGGGTGTTCGCCGAGGTCCCAGTGGTCCAGGTCCAGCAGCATCCACGTGAGCCAGAGCGGCGAAAGCAGGACGCCGTTGCGCACCAGCAGCGCGATCGGCCCGGCGCGGCGGCGGCCCCGGCGCGCCACGCGCAGCAGCATCGCCCGCTTCCCCGGCGTCGAGCCGGTCACCGCGGGCAGCACCACGAACCAGACGAGGGCGAGGATCACGATCGGCGTGTCGCGGTGCTCGAGGTCCTCGCCGAACAGCGTCAGCAGGCCGAACAGGAAACCGAGCAGCGCGGCGAACCCGAGCAGGTCGGTGGCCAGCGCGAACAGCCGCCGGGTGAACGTGACCTTCTCGGCGTAGCGGCGCCGGTCGTGCTCGGGCTCCGGCGAGGGCAGCAGCCGGCCGAGCGGGCCGGCCAGCAGCCAGCCCACGACGACCCCGGCGGTGTTGAGGATCAGATCGTCGACGCTGAACAGCCGGTACGGGCACGGGTAGACGAACCACAGGCCGGTCAGCTGCGTCAGCTCGAAGAACAGCGACACGCCGAAGCCGACCACCGCCGCGGGCACGAGCCGCATGCGCTGCGCGTAGCGGACGTAGAACCCGAGCGGCGCCAGCATCACGACGTTGAGCGCGGTGGTCCAGACCGCCGGGTTGTGCAGCAGCGCGCCGGGGCTCCAGTGCCCGCGGGCGCGCTGCGAAACCACCTCGACGAAGTAGAAAGGCCGCAACTGCGGAGAACTCGCGTACGTGTGACCCGCGCAGTACGCGGGGTCGGCGGGCAGCGGCAGCACCGTCTGCGTGGCGATCGCCAGCAGGTAGAAGAGGAACGCGTAGAAGACGAACGTCGGCCATCCGCCGGCGCGGCCCCGCCGGCGGTAGCTGACGAAGGCGGCCGGGAGCATCACGGCCAGCACGAGGAACGGGAAGAGGATGAGGGCTGTCCGGACGGGGACGAGGTAGGTGGCGACCACGGAGCCGGTGGTACCCAGCCGAGCGGGTGGCGAAGCGTGCTTCCCCCGAACGGCTGGGCGCGCACCGGCGCGGGCCTACTGCGGCGGCGCGTCCTGCCCGCCGCCGTTCTGCTTGTGCAGGTAGTCCTTCACCTTCTCCGAGCCCTGGTCGATCTTGTCGGCGTGGTCGCCGAAGCGCTGCTTGGCGGCATCGGCGGCCTTGTCGACACCCTGGTCGGCCTTGTCGGGGTTGTTCCCGAGCGCTTCTTTCGCCTTGTCGAACAGGTTCATCGTTTCCGGCCTTCCGTTCGGAATCCGATCTTCGGACCTTCCGAGGAGAACACCGGCGCAGCCGGCCCGCAACCGAATGGCCGTATGCACTCACCTGTCGTGGGTATTACGGCCCCTTTCCCGGGTGAAAGCGGGTGCCGCGGGTTTGGGAGCGGCGAGTTCGGGTAGCGGTGGATCTTTCTCTCGCGCGACGATGGCCGGACCGCCGGGAACCGGTCGCGCGGCGGCCGATCGTCCGGATCGTCCCGGAAAGCCCTGCTGCCGCCCCGCTCGCGGCGCGGCGGCGTGAACCACGCGCCGCCGTGGCCCGTATACCGGGGTGAGGAGCGCCGGCCCGCCGCAGGGCAGGCGCTCGTTACCGCGAACACGACGTGAGGCTGTCATGGTTGGAACCACCGGTCTGCCGCTGCCGCGGCGCGCCCGCCGCCGCATCCCGGACCCGGGTGCCGTCCTGCCCGACTTCGGGCTGCCCCGGACCGCGCGGAGGCACGCCGTCGCCGGCGTCGTCCTGACGGTGCTCGCCGCGCTGCTCGTGCTGTTCGCGCTCCTCGCGCCCGCCGACCTCAACTCGTTCTCACCGGAGTTGCTGGTCCGCGTTCCGGTGGAAGGCCTGATCGTGGCCGCCTTGGTGCTGGTCCTGCCGCCGCGGGCGCGCGGTGTCGTCGCGGTGCTGGTCGGGCTGGTGCTGGGCCTGCTCACCGTGCTGAAGGCGCTCGACACCGGCTTCTACGCGACGCTCGAGAAGCCGTTCGACCCGATCTACGACTGGAGCTTCTTCAAGGCCGGGATCGAGTTCCTCGCGGGGGAAATCGGGGACGTGGGTGCTTACGCGGCCCTGGCGGGCGCCGTGGTGCTCGCGATCGCGATCGTCGCCTTCATGGTGCTCGCGATGCTGCGGCTGAGCCGGATCGCCGCCGGCCGGCGCACCGGCGCGACGCGCGTGGTGGCCGTGCTCGGCGTGATCTGGATCGTCTGCTCGGTGTTCGGCGTCGAGATCGCCCCGGGACAGCCGGTCGCGGCCCAGAGCGCCGCCGCACTGGCCTATGACGACCTTCGCCAGGTGAGCACGGACCTGCGGGAACAGCGGCCGTTCGGCGAGCTGGCCGCGGCGGACGCGTTCCGGGACACCCCGGGCGACCAGCTGCTGAACGGGCTGCGCGGCAAGAACGTGGTGCTGACGTTCGTGGAGAGCTACGGCCGCGTCGCGCTCGACGACCCGGCGTTCGCGCCGAAGATCGGCGCGACCCTCGACGCGGGCACCGCGGAGCTGAAGGCGGCCGGCATCGGTGCGAAGAGCGCGTTCCTCTCGTCGTCGACCTTCGGCGGCGGCAGCTGGCTCGCGCACTCCACCGTCGAGTCCGGCATGTGGATCGACAACCAGCAGCGCTACAACAACCTCCTCGACAGCGACCGGCTGACCCTCGGCGGCGCGTTCCAGAAGGCGGGCTGGAAGACGGTCTGGGACGTTCCCGCGCACACGAAGGACTGGCCGGAGGGGCAGCGGTTCTACCACCCGGACGCCTACTACGACTTCCGGAACATCGGGTACAAGGGTCCCGGGTTCGCCTACGCGACGATGCCGGACCAGTACACCTTTTCCATGCTGCAGCGCAGCGAACTCGCGAAGAGCGCGCAGAAGCCGGTGATGGCCGAGGTGGACCTCGTCTCCAGCCACGCGCCGTGGTCGCCGCGGCCCTGGCTGGTCGACTGGAACCAGGTCGGCGACGGCTCGATCTTCGCGCCGCAGCCGGGTGCGGGGGAGGCGCCGGAGTCGGTCTGGAAGGACCCCGCGAAGATCCGTGACGCCTACCGGGACGCCACCGACTACTCCCTGAAGACGCTCATCTCGTTCATGCAGTACTACGGCGACGAGAACACGGTGCTCGTCTTCCTCGGCGACCACCAGCCGCCGGTCGTCACGCCGCAGGGCGCGGTGCACGACGTGCCGATCACGATCGTGGCGAAGGACCCGAAGGTGCTGGACCGGATCTCCGGCTGGGGCTGGACCGACGGCCTGCACCCCGCCGCGCAGGCGCCGGTGTGGAAGATGGACTCCTTCCGCGACCGGTTCCTGACCGCGTTCGCCCGTTGACCGTCTCGTTCGGACCCGCGCTAGCCCGGATGGAGCAGCGTGGTGACTTTGCGCTGCGCTCGCATTCACTGGCCCGATGAATTGCCGGTAATTCTTCCGTTCTCCTAGGCTCCATAACGTCGGGGTTCTCCGCGCTGAGGAGTGGTCATGCGAAGGAAATTGGCGGTATTCGCGGTCGCTGTGTTTTCGCTGTTCGGATTGTCGGTCGTGCCCGCGGCCGCGGCCGGCGGCGACTTCGCGCCACCCGGTTGCTTCGGCGAGCGCTACGGAACGCTCTTCGGACAGGGCGTGTCGGTCAGCTGCTTCCCCGGCGAGGGCTACGGGTACCGCGTGATCGCCCACTGCGCCAACGGCAACGCGTTCTGGTTCGTGGCCGGTGATTTCGTGCCGTACGGATTCGGTCCGGCGGTCGCGGAATGCTCCGGGGCGCTGCTGGTGCCGGCGCGGGTGGTCACCTACCGGGTCGACGAAATCTGATTTCCGGCAGAACTGTCCGGCCACCCATTTCCGGGTGGCCGGACAGTGTCGTGTCCGGAGTTTTCACGAGGTGCGGCGGTCGTCCATGGCGTCGCGGTCCCAGTCGATTCCGAGCCCGGGGTTTTCCGGGGGCACCGCATGGCCGTTTTCGACGGTGAGTCCGGTGCGCGTGATCGCGCGCAGCTGCGGGATGTGTTCGACGTACCGGCCGTTCGGCACGGCCGCCGTCAGGCTCACGTGCAGTTCCATCAGGAAGTGCGGGCAGACCTCGACGTTGAAGGCCTCGGCGAGGTGGGCGACCTTGAGCCACGGCGTGATGCCGCCGACCCGGGCCACGTCGGGCTGCACGATCGACGCGGCACCGCGGTGCAGGTAGTCGCGGAACTGGGCCACCGAGTAGAGCGACTCGCCGACGGCGATCGGGACGGCGGTCGCGGCGGCGAGCCGGGCGTGCCCGGAGACGTCGTCGGCCGGCAGCGGTTCCTCCAGCCAGAACAGGTCGAGCGGGCCGAACGCCGCCGCCCGCCGGACGGCCTCGGCGGCCGTCATCGACTGGTTCGCGTCCACCATCACGTCGAACCGCGGCCCGACGGCCTCGCGGACCGCGGCGAGCCGCTCGAGGTCTTCGCTCGCGTCGGGCTTGCCGATCTTCACCTTGACGCCGCCCCGCCCGGCGTCCGCGGCGGCTTTCGCTCCCGCCGCGAGTTCCTCGGTGCTCAGGTGCAGCCAGCCGCCGTCGGTGTCGTAGAGCGGGACGCGCGGCCGGAACCCGCCCGCGACGCGCCACAGGGGTTCGCCGGCGCGCAGGCACTTGAGGTCCCACAGCGCGGTGTCGACGGCGGCGAGCGCGAGTGCGGTGATGGCGCCGACGGTCGTCGCCCGGGTCGCGGCGAAGAGGTCCCGCCACAAAGCCTCGACCAGCCGCGAGTCCCGTCCGACGAGCCGGGGGAGCAGGTGGTCGCGCAGCAGCGCGACGACGGAGCTGCCCCCGGTGCCGATCGTGTAGGAGTAGCCGAGCCCGCGGCCGCCGTCGTCGGTGGCCAGCTCGACGAAGACGGTCTCCTGGGAGGTGAACGCCTGCACGGCGTCGGTCCGGGCCCGCTCGACCTCGACGTCGACGAGAAAGGCCTCGGCGCGCGTGACGACAGTCAACGATCCCCCTGACGCAGAATCCTATAGGAAATATGATTCTGACCGCGCGGGGGAACGCTGTCAACGGCCGGGGTGCCGCCGAGGGGGACGGTCATGCACGTCTGCTGCCCCGCAGACTCTGGTTCCGGCCGCCGCCCTTGCCCGCGTGCTGTACTTGGTCCAGACCTTCGTCGACGCGGACAGGTGAGACCTGTTCGCGGTTCTTCGCGTTCCGGAAATGCCCTGTCGCGCAACGCATCCTGCTGTTGAGTCCACATCGGACAGACGTTCGCCTCCGCGAATTCCGGACAGAAGACCGGACAAATCTGGACCACCCGCACGATCCGCCCGCACACTCGGCGCACGGTGAGTTTCTTTCCCCCCTGCCTCGAAGGAGATCTCATGCGTCGAAGAATCGCCCTCGCCCTCGGCGGTGCCGCCGTCCTGACCGCTTCCCTCGCTTCCGCGTCGCTCGCCCCGGCCGTGGCCTCGCCCGGGTTGATCGCCGCCATGCAGCGGGACTTCGGCCTGACCGCCGCCCAGGCCGAAACCCGCCTCGGCCAGGAAATCACCGCCGCGCGGGTGATGCCGGCCGCCGAAAAGGCCGCCGGAGCCGCCTTCGGTGGCGCCTGGTTCGACCCCGCGCTCGGCAAGCTCGTCGTCGGCGTGACCGACCCGGCCGCGGCCGACGCCGTCCGGCGGGCCGGCGCCGAAACCACGCCGGCGAAGGTCAGCGCCGCGAAGCTCGACGCGACCAAGGCCGCGATCGACGCCGTGGCCAAGGCGGATCCCGCTCCGGCGGCCGTCAGCGGCTGGCGCACCGAACCGCGCACCGGCAGTGTCGTCGTCACCCTGCGGCCGGGCGCGCACAGCGCCGACGCCGACTCCTTCCTCGCGAAAGCGCGGAAAGCGGGCCCGGTGACGGTCGCGACCGCGCCGGCCGCCGAGCCGTTCTCGGCCGGGACCGTCGGTGGCGATCCGTACTACATCAACGGCAACACCCGCTGCTCGATCGGCTTCTCGGTGCAGGGCGGCTTCGTCAGCGCCGGTCACTGCGGTGGTGCCGGCAGCTCGGTGGTCGGCTGGGACGGCTCGGCGATGGGCAGCTTCGCCGGCTCTTCCTTCCCCGGCAACGACTATTCGTTCATCCGCATCGGCAACGGCTGGTGGACCGCACCGGTCGTGCTCGGCTGGGGCACGGTGAGCGACGCGCTCGTCCGCGGTTCGTGGGTCGCGCCGGTCGGCACCTCGGTGTGCCGCTCGGGCTCGACGACGCACTGGCACTGCGGCACGGTGCTGGGGCTCAACGAGACCGTCAACTACTCGCAGGGCGCGGTCTACCAGATGACGCGCACCAACGTCTGCGCCGAACCCGGTGACTCCGGCGGCTCCTTCATCACCGGCGACCAGGCCCAGGGCGTGACCTCCGGTGGCTGGGGCAACTGCAGCTCCGGCGGCGAGACGTGGTTCCAGCCGGTGAACGAGATCCTGCAGACCTACGGCCTGTCGCTCGTCACGGCGTAGCAATATCTTCCGGCGGCGGCCGATGAATCCGGCGGCCGCCGCCGGTAGGTACCGGTGAGGCCGTGCCACCAGGGCGCGGCGAACCCACCGGGAGCAGTCATGAGCGTGATCGTCGTCGAGTTCCTCACCCTGGACGGTGTCGTCGAGGACCCGGACGGCTCCGGGGGCACGGCCATCGGCGGCTGGGCGTTCCGGCACGGCCCGGAGGCCGTCGCGGGGGACAAGTTCCGGCTCGGCGAGCGGCTCGACACCGGGACCCTGCTGCTCGGCCGGACGACCTGGGAGCTGTTCGCGAAGCTGTGGCCCGGCCGCACGGGCGAGTTCCCCGACCGGCTCAACGCGGCACGGAAGCTGGTGGCCTCGCGAACGCTCGCCGACGTGTCCGGATGGCAGAACTCCACGCTGCTGCAAGGAGATCTCGCCGAAGAAGTCCGGCGTCACGAGCACGACGTGATCGTCATCGGGTCCATCGGGATCGCGCAGGAGCTCGGCCGCGCCGGCCTGGTCGACGAGTACCGCCTGCTCGTGTTCCCGAGCGTCGCCGGCGCGGGCCGGCGGCTCTTCGAAGCCCCCGCGGACCTCGCGCTGGTGTCCGTCACGCGGGTCGGGCCCGCGGTGCTCAGCACCTACCGGACGCGCTAGGTCCGCAGGAGGCTCGCGAGCCAGCCGCCGAGAACCTGCTGGACCTCGGCGCGCGTTCGCGCCGGGTCGTCGGCCGCGGCGATCATCCGCGCCGCCTCCATCACCGCGCTGAGCACCAGCTGGGCCAGGGCGCGCACGGGCGTCTCCACGATCAGCCCGTCGGCCCTGGCCCGCTCCAGCACGGCGACGATCAGGCCGAGGCCGTACTCCGCCTCGATCTCGCGCCAGACGTCCCAGCCCAGCACGGCGGGCGCGTCGGTGAGCGAGATGCGGCGGACCTCCTCGCGCAGGCAGGCGTCGAGAAAGACGCCGAGGCCGTGCATCATTCCGGTCAGCGGGTCCGAGCCGCCGGCGAACGCGGCCTGGACCTCCTCGGTCAGCTCGCGTTCCAGCTCTTCGACGACGGCACGGAACAAGCCCTGCTTGTCGGCGTAGTGGTGGTACAGCGCGCCGCGGGTGACGCCGGCGGCGCGGGTGATCTCGTCCGCCGGGACGGCCTGGTAGCCGCGGGCGGCGAACAGTTCGCGCGCGGCGGCGACCAGGGCGGCCTTCGTGCCGGCGGAACGGTCCTGCTGGGTACGTCGCACCCGCCTAATCTGCCATGACGCCCGCGAACTCGACGATGTGCCCGGCCAGTGCGGCGGGTTGGTCTTCGGAGACGAACGTGAAGGAGTCGGGCACCTCCACGACCTTCGCGTCCGGCAGGAGCGCGGCAAGCCGGTGGGCCAGTGCGATGGGGAACAGCTTGTCCTCCGGCGCCCAGGCGAGGAGCACCGGCCGGTCGAAGGTCCGCAGCGCCTCGGCGGCGGCGAGCGTGTGCCGCGGGTGCACGTCTCGCAGCAGCTTGCGCAGGTCGCGGCGCACCCCGGCGGACTTCCGCAGCGGCGAGAGGTAGGCCTGCGCGACGGCATCCGGCAGCGGCCGCTTGACCACCCAGCCGAAGAGCAGCGGCAACGGGTACAGCGCGCGGATCCGCAGCAGCTGCCCGAGCACCGCCATCGAACCGGGGATCCGCGCGAAGGGCGGCAGCGCCTTGAAGATCGGCGGGAAGAAGTACTCGAAGCAGTCGGACGGCGTGAGCACGACCCGCGCGACCCGCTCCGGGCGGCGGCTGAGCAGGATCTGCGTGAGCGCGCCGCCGGTGTCGTTCGCGACGAGCGTGACGTCCCGCAGGTCGAGCGCGTCGAGGAAGTCCGCGATCAGGTCGGCATTGCCGGTGGGGGACAGGTCGGCGTCCGCGCGCATCGGGAGGTCGTGCGAGCCCAGCGGCAGATCCGGGGCCAGGCACCGGAACCCGGCGGCGGCGACGTCGGGGGTGACTTTCCGCCACAGCTCGGCGTTCGTCAGCACGCCGTGGACGAACACCACCGGCGCGCCCACGCCCCGCTCGAAGTACCGCACCTCGCCGGCCGGCAGCCGGACCCGGTGCTCCCGGCCCAGGGATTCGCTTCGCTTCGTCATGAAGCCGAGAGTACATACATGGTGTATGTATGTAAATGAGCCCGCACGGGTCGATGGCCGGCTGTCGAGCGGGGGAGAGGGACGCGGTGGTGCCCCGGACTTGGCTTCGGGGAAAGGTCGGATCCGGGGTCACCACCGCCCGCGGGACAGCTGACACGATGTCCTGCGGTGCACCCACCTTACGAACCGCCGGGGTGCCTGACCAGGGCCTCGATGCGGTGTCGAAGGTTTGTCGCCCGGTCGGTCACCGGACCTACCGAGAGTGGAGCGAATCCTCCGGCGCGGGTTCGTCCGGTGGCCGGTCGCCGTGCCGGTGGACGATCCGCCACTCGCCGTCTTCGCGGCGGTACACGTGCGTGACGCGCAGGGTGTAGGTCGCCGGCCAGCCGTTGATCGACACGGTGTTTTGCTCGAAGCCGACGGTGTAGGCGAGGTCGCCGCTCGCGCCCGCGTCCCCGTTGTGCACGGCCCGTTCGGCGGCGGTCTGCCGCGGCAGCACGTCGGCCAGGAACTCTTCGGCGGGTGCGGGCATGATCGAGCCGGCGGCAGGAGCAGGCGGCTGCACCTCGCCGTGCGCGGTGCCGCGGCCAGTGATCCCGCGGCGGCGGCGATGCTCGCCGAGGTCGACCGGCAGCGGCTGGAGAGCATGGGCGGTCACGCGCGCGAGGCGGCGGCCACCGGCCGGCTGGCCGTCTCCGAGGACGAGTGCCGCGACGTGCTGTGGTCCACGACGGACGGGACGCTGTGGCACCGGCTCGTCGAGTGTCAGGGGTGGTCCGACGAGCGGTACGCGGCCTGGCTGGGCCGGCTGTGGGTGTCGTCGTTCGTGGTAGCCTTCGGTTGAAACTTCAACCGATTCGCGTGCCGCGCGGGGAGCCTCGATGTCGATCTTTCGCCTGAACCACGCCGTGCTCTACGTCCGGGATCTGGCCGAAAGCGTCGCGTTCTACCGGGACGTCCTGGGCTTCGACTACATCGAAGGCGGCGACGTGCACCGCGGCGCGGCGTTCCTGCGCGCGCCCGGGTCGACCAACGACCACGACCTCGGCCTGTTCGAACTCGGCTCGCACGCCGCGGCCTCGGGTGCGGGGCAGACGTCCGTGGGGCTGTACCACCTCGCGTGGGAGGTCGACACCCTCGGCGACCTCGACCAGCTCGCCGGCCGCCTCGCCGAGGCCGGCGCACTGGTGGGCTCGTCCGACCACGGCACCACGAAATCCTTGTACGCCGAGGATCCCAGCGGGCTCGAGTTCGAGGTCGTCTGGATCATCCCGCGCGAGCTGCTGACCGACGACGACCGGGCCAAGACCGGGCGGCTCGACCTCGCGGCGGAGCTGGCGAAGTACGGTCCCGACGCACGCAGCGGCGTCGGGATCTCGCGCCCCTAGGCCGGCACGCGGTCCCGCGCCGGCTCGGAAGTCCGTTGCAGGGCGGGGATATTGCCGAGCGCGAAGCGGCCGGGGCCGACGAACGCGACCACGAGCAGGCTCCAGCAGAACAGGGTCGCGGCCTCGCCGCCGTTCTGGATCGGGAACAGCCCGTTCGGCAGGTGCGCGGTGAAGTAGGCGAAGGCCATCGAGCCGGAGCCGAGCACGGCCGCCGTCCGGGTGCCGAGGCCCAGGCAGACCAGCGTGCCGCAGACGAGCTGGATCACCGCGGCCCACCACCCCGGCCACGCTCCGACGACGGCGGGAGCCTTCGCGCCGAAGAGGCCGAACAGCGTTTTGAGGCCGTGGCAGGCGAACAAGAAGCCGATGACGATGCGGTAGAGACCGATGACGTGGTCGCGGGCCGGGTCCAGGCGGTGCATGGTGCCTCCGGTGTGCGGGAGCGGGCGGCATCGAACCGGCCGGCGGGGCGGCCGGCCACGGGGGATTCGGTGTTCCCAGATATACCGCTCGTGAGAAGGTGACACACCCCCCGAAAGTTGCTTAACCGGTTTTCTCCGGCAAAGTGCCAGAGTGGTCTATACCTCTGCGTTTACCTTGTGGTAGCAACGGAATCCGCCAGATGGGTGATCTTCCTATTGTGGTCCAGACCAGTTTCCCGGCTGGTCCGTGTTTCGTTTTTGTTTCCGAATTTTGTCGCCCGGAAATATTCGTCGGGCTGCTGTGCTCGTCGTGCCTGGTGGATCGGATCGGCCCGCGCGGGGTGCGTCCGGGAGGCTGTGACGGAGCTGGCACGAACATGTTCGTCCCGAACGTGCTCGGAACGAACATGTTCGCTACAGTGGAGCCATGGCTCCGGAAAGCACCTACAACCGCCGCGAGCGTCCGGCGAAACCGGCGTTGACCCGCGAAGGCATCGTCGCGACCGCCGTCGCCCTCCTGCGCGCCGAGGGCGTCGAGCGCGTCACCATGCGCCGGCTCGCCCAAGAGCTGGATACCGGCGCGGCCTCGCTCTACGTGTACGTCAAGGACACCGAAGAGCTGCACGCCGCGATGCTCGACGAACTGCTCGCGGAGGTCGGCTTCGACGGGGTGGGGGACTGGCGCGAGCGCCTGTGGGCGGTGCTGGACTCCTACCGGTCGGTGCTGTTCGCGCAGCCGAGCCTCGCCCGCGTCGCGCTGGTGACCCGGCTGAGCGGACCGCACTACCTGGCCGTCGTCGAGGCGGTGCTCGCGCTGCTCGACGAGGGCGGTATGGCGCCCGGGCAGGCCGCCTGGGCGGTCGACGTGCTGCTGCTGACCGCCACCGCGACCGCCGTCGAACACGGCACCCGCCGCGAGAAGCCGGGCGCCGCCCGTGAACACGAGGTCCTGGTCGAGTCCGTGGCGACCGCTTCGGCCGACACCCACCCGCACATCGCCGCGCTGGCCGCCGACCTGGTGTCCGGCCCCGGCCCCGCTCGCACCCGGTGGGCGTTCGACGCGCTGCTCAACGGCGCGCTCGCCACCCCGCGACCCGAACCCGAGGAGACCCGATGACCGGGATCGCCGTCGTCGGCGGCGGCCTGGGCGGCCTGACGCTGGCCCGCGTCCTGCACACCCGCGGCATCGCCGCCACCGTCTACGAGCTCGACGCCTCACCGGCCGCCCGCGACCAGGGCGGCACCCTGGACCTGCACGAAGAGTCCGGGCTGCGCGCCCTCGCCGAAGCCGGGCTCCTCGACCGGTTCCGCGCGGTCGCCCGGGAAGAAGGCGAGGCGCTGCGGATCCTCGACCGGCGCGGCGTCGTCCGGTTCGAGGAGACGGCCGAAGAGAGTGGTGGTACCCGGCCCGAGGTGGATCGCGGTGCCCTCAAGCGGATCCTGGTCGAATCGCTGCCGGCAGGCGTCATCCGCTGGGGCACCAAGGTGACGGCGGTGTCCGCCGGCCGGCTCACCCTGGGCACCGGCGAGGTCGTCGAAGCGGATCTGGTCGTCGGCGCGGACGGCGCGTGGTCGAAGGTCCGGCCGCTGCTGTCGGCCGCCGTGCCGGTCTACTCCGGACTGTCGTTCGTGGAGGCTCACCTGTCCGATGTGGACGAACGGCACCCGGCGGCGGCCGCGCTCGTCGGAACAGGATCGATGTTCGCGCTGGCCGAGGGGAAGGGCCTGATCGCCCAGCGCACCGGCGGCGGCCGGATCCGCGTGTATGCCGCCGTCCGGACCGAGGACCCCGCCGAGGCCGCGGACCTGGCCGACCGCGAGCGCCTGCTCGACGTCTTCGCCGGCTTCGACGCCGGGCTGCGCGCCCTGCTCGAAGAGAGCGACGACCCCTTGATCCCGCGCCCGATCCACGCTCTCCCCGTCGGCCACCGCTGGGACCGGCGGCCGGGGGTGACCCTGCTCGGTGACGCCGCGCACGTGATGTCGCCGTTCGCGGGCGAGGGCGCCAACCTCGCCATGCTCGACGCGACCGAACTGGCCCTCGCCCTCGCCGCCCACGACGACGTCGAGAGCGCTCTCTCGGCCTACGAAACCGCGCTGTTCCCCCGGGCGGAAGAGGCCGCCCGCGACTCGGCGGACAACCTCGAAGCCTGCTTCCGGCCGAACGCGCCCGCCGCGATGGTCGAGCAGATGCTGGCCCACACCGCTCACCGACCGGAAGGAAACCCCTCATGAGCCGAACGCTGCGGCCGCACCCCGGACTGGACATCCCGCTCGTCGACACCGGCCGCGGCGACCGCACCGTGCTGGTCCTGCACGGTGGCGCCGGCCCGCGGGGCGTCGAGCCGATCGTCGAGCACTTCGCCCCGCACGCGCGCGTGCTCGCGCCGACCCACCCCGGCTGGTCCGGCACGCCCCGCCCGGACTGGTTCTCCGGCGTCGACGACCTGGCCGTGACCTACCTCGACCTGCTGGACGACGAAGACGTCGACGACGTCCTCGTGGTCGCCAGCTCCTTCGGCGGCTGGGTCGCGTCCGAAATGGCCGTGCGCGACCGCGGGCACCGCCTCGGCCGGTTGGTCGTGCTCGACGGCATCGGCCCGGAGGTCGAGGGCCACGCCATCAGCCTGCCGCAGCCCCCGCCCGGCGCGCCCGGGCCGGATCCCGCCGACATGGCCGCGCTGCGGGCGTACGGGGGCCCGGGCATCGCCGACCCGAAGCTGCTGCGCCGGCTCGCGCGGGTCCGGATCCCGGCGCTGCTGGTCTGGGGCGCGGACGACGTCGTCGTGCCGCCGGAGTTCGGCAAGGTCTACGCGGCCGCGTTCGCGAACGCGCGGTTCGAGGTCGTCGCGGGCGCGGGACACGTGCCCCACGTTCAGGCACCGGCCGAAACGTTCGCGGTGATCGACGAGTTCGCCGGACGAGCTTGATCGTTCACCCCGTAGAGTGGCTCCATGGTGGACGAAGAGGCCGTCTCGGACCGCATCCGGCAGATCGCCGCCACTCTCGCGGACCGGGCGGGCGAGCTGACCGGGGACCTGGTCCAGCTGTACGCGGCCGATCTGCCGCAGCTGGTCAACGACGACGAGCGCATGGTGAGCCTGTTGTCGGCGAGCGTCTACCAGAACATCGAGACCGCCCTGCAGATCCTCCAGCACGGCATCGACCCCGCGACGGTCGAGCCGCCGGCCGCGGCGATGGAGTACGCGCGCCGGCTGGCGCAGCGCGGCACGCCGGTGTTCGACCTGATCCGCGCGTACGACCTCGGGCAGGCCGCGATGCTCGACTTCGGGTTCCAGGAGTGCATCCGGCTCGTCGACGACGCGGCCCTGCTCGGGGCCATGATGCGCCGGCTGCTCAAGGTCGCCTACGAGTTCATCACCCGGGTGGTGCGCCAGCTCGTGGGCGTCTACCAGGACGAACGCGACAAGTGGCTGCTCAACCGGAGCGCCGCGCGGGCGGCGAAGGTGCTGGACCTGCTGAGCGAGAACGGCGGCCCGCCGGACGTCGACGCGGCCGAGGCGGTCATCGGCTACCGCCTGCGCGGCACGCACGTGGGGATGATCGTCTGGCACGCGTCCGAGACCCATGACGTGCTGTCGCTGCTGGAGTCGGTCGCGGGTGCGGTGCTCGAGCGCGCCGGCGGCGAGGGGCGTCCGCTGTTCGTGCCCCGGGACGAGGCCGGCGCGTGGGCCTGGCTCCCGGTGGCGTCGGTCCACCGCGAGCACCTCGACGCCGCGCTCGCGGAGGCCGACCCGGGCGTGCGCGTCACGGTCGGCGACCCAGGCACCGGCGTCGCCGGCTTCCGCGACACCCACCAGCAGGCCCGCCGGGTGCACGCACTGGCGCTGGCCGCCGGCGAACACTGCGACCGCGTGCTGACCTTCCGCGAGGTCGGCACGGTCGCGCTGATGACGTCCGACCTCAACGCGGCCCGGCTGTGGGTCGCGAGCACGCTCGGGCCGTTGAGCGCCGACGACGAGAACTGCGCGCGGCTGCGCGACACCCTGCGCGTGTTCCTCGCAGCCGGCGGCAGCTACACGACGGCCGCGGGCGAGCTGACGATGCACAAGAACTCGGTGCAATACCGCGTCCGCAAGGCCCAGGAGCTGCTGCCGCGCGGGCTCGCCGAAAGCCGCCTGGACGTCGAGCTCGCGCTGAACCTGAGCCAGCGCCTGGGCGCGGCCGTGCTGTCGCCGGCGTGACTTTGGTACCCCGGACCAGCACCGGCGAAGATCGTTGGTTCGCGGGCACGAAGCCGGAATGGGCCGTTCGGCCTACGTTCCCGGTATGGGTGAAAACGGTGGGATGCTCGCACTGGTGCGGCTACGCCGAGGCGTCGTCGGCGAAAGCAGACGCGTCTGCCACCTGATCCCCGTTCCCGCCGCGGGCGCCGTGCCGGCGCAGCTGACGGCGCTGTGCGGCGAGGGGATCTTCCCCGGCGAGGCCGAGGTGCTCGACGGCCTGCGCGGGATGCCTTGCCACGCCTGCCTGATGGCGAACGCGCCGTCGGGACCGGGCCTGCTGGCGAACGCGGGCTGAACCGCGCCGGAGGCCGTGGCAAGCTGACGCGGTGATCGACGATTCGTCCCGGCCGGTGGTCGTCCTGCTGGCCCACCCCCGGCCCGGGAGCTTCAACCACGCGCTCGCCGCGCGCGTCCGGGACACGCTGACCAGCGCCGGACGGCCGGTGCTCTTCCACGACCTGTACGCCGAGGGCTTCGACCCGGTGCTCACCGCGGAAGAGGCCTATACGAGCGGGACCCGGGCGGAGGAGTTCCTCGCCGCCGAACCGGATCCGCTCGTGCGGCGCCACCGCGAGGAGCTGCGGGAAGCGGGCGGGCTCGTCGCGATCCACCCGAACTGGTGGGGCAAGCCGCCCGCCATCCTCGCCGGCTGGCTCGACCGGATCCTCGTCCCGGGTGTCGCGTACCGCCTCGACGACGCCGGCGGCGCGCCCGAGTCGTTGCTCTCGCTGCGGCGGCTGCTGGTCGTGAACACGTCCGACACCACCGAGGAGCGCGAACGGACGCTCTTCGGCGACCCGCTCGACGCGATCTGGAAGCGCTGTCTCGCGCCCTACCTCGGCGAGCCGGAGGTGCGCCGGCTGGTGCTGCGGGTGCTCGCCGACGCGGACGAGCGGCGCCGGGCCGGGTGGCTCGACGACGCCGAATCCGAGGTCCGGCACCTGTTCGGTGGTCACTGACCGGTTCCGGCCACTTCCGGTGAAGACCTTGAGACGGTTTCGGGCGCCGTGCGATTGTCGGCTCGACCCGGCACCGGACTTCGAGGGGGACCCGTGAGCATGCTCGAGCGGATGGCCGAAGAACGCCGGCTGCGGCGGGAGAACGCCCAGGAGGCGCCGGCCGGGCAGCAGTGGGGAACGTGCGTGGGCGTCCACGAAGTCGGCGACCGGCGCCGGAAGATCGCCCGGGTGCTGCTGGCCAGTGGCATGGTCATCACCGCCTACCTGCCCCTGAACGCCACCGCGCCGGCGGTCGACGCGCCGGCACTGGTGCAGACCAAGGCGATCGGCGACTGCTGCGGCGAGCACGTGGTGGTCCTCGGGATCGGCGACCAGCCGGGCCACGGCGACGTCGTCACGTACTGACGTGCGCACCGTCTCCCTGGTCACCCTGGGCTGCGCGCGCAACGAGGTCGATTCCGACGAACTGGCCGCCCGGCTGGGCGGTTCGGGCTGGCGCCTGGCCGAAGCCGGGGACGAGGCCGATGTCGTCGTCGTGAACACCTGCGGCTTCATCGAAGCGGCCAAGAAGGAGTCGATCGACACCGTCCTCGCCGCGTCCGGCAAGGGCGCGAAGGTCGTCGCGGTCGGCTGCATGGCCGAGCGCTACGGCCGTGAGCTCGCCGACGCGCTGCCGGAGGCCGACGCCGTCCTGTCGTTCGACGACTACCCGGAGATCGGCGACCGCATCGAGGACGTCCTCCACGGCCGGGCCCGCCCGGCCCACACCCCGCGCGACCGGCGGACGCTGCTGCCGATCACGCCGGTCCAGCGGGTCGCCACGAAGGCCGCGCACGTGCCCGGCCACGGCCCGGCGAGCGGTCCGCGCGTGCTGCGGCACCGGCTGGGCGGCGGCCCGATCGCGCCACTGAAGCTGGCGTCCGGCTGCGACCGGCGGTGCACGTTCTGCGCGATCCCGAGCTTCCGCGGTGCGTTCGTCTCGCGGCCGCCCGCCGAGATCCTCGCCGAAGCCGAGTGGCTGGCCGGCCACGGCGTGCGGGAGCTGGTGCTGGTCAGCGAGAACTCGACGTCGTACGGCAAGGACCTCGGCGATCTCCAGGCGCTGGAGAAACTGCTGCCGGAGCTCGCCGCCGTCGCCGACCGCGTCCGCGTGAGCTACCTGCAGCCGGCCGAGCTGCGGCCCGGCCTCCTCGAGGCGATCGCCGGGACGCCGGGCGTCGCGCCCTACTTCGACCTGTCGTTCCAGCACGCGAGCGGGCCGGTGCTGCGCCGGATGCGCCGCTTCGGCGACCGCGAACGGTTCCTGCAGCTGCTCGACCGGATCCGGGTGATCGCCCCGGACGCCGGGGTGCGGTCCAACTTCATCGCGGGCTTCCCCGGCGAGACCGACGCCGACTTCGCCGAGCTGAAGCTCTTCCTGGAGCAGGCCCGGCTGGACTCCATCGGTGTCTTCGGCTACTCGGACGAGGACGGCACCGAGGCCGCCGGCCTGCCGGGCAAGATCCCGGCCCCGGTGCTCGCGCAGCGCGTCGAAGAGCTGTCGGTCCTCGCCGACGACCTGGTCTCCCGCCGCGCGGAGGAGCGGCTCGGCACGTGCGTCGACGTGGTCGTCGGGACCGGCGGCCGCGGCTGGGCGGCGCACCAGGGACCCGAAGTCGACGGGCACGTGACGTTCCGCGATGCGGTGCCGGACCCGGGTTCGCTGGTCCGGGCCGAGGTGATCGGCACGCACGGCGTCGACCTCGAAGCCCGCGTCCTCACCCGAGACCGCTGAAGACGAGCTTCGCCGCCCGCGCGATCAGCCGGTCGTCCGCCGTCGCGTCCTTCGCCTTCTTGTCGGACATGACCACCAGCACGATCGGCGCCCGCCCGGGTGGCCAGACGACGGCGATGTCGTCGCGGGTCGCGTAGTCGCCGGTGCCGGTCTTGTCCGCGACGGTCCAGCCCGCGGGCGTGCCCGCCCGGATCACGGCCGCGCCGGTCGTGTTGGCGCGCATCATGTCCGTGAGCACGGCGCGCTTCTCCGGCGGCAGCGCGGCGCCGAGGGTGAAGGCGCGCAGGCTCGTGGCCATCGCCCGCGGCGTGCTGGTGTCGCGGAGGTCGCCGGGCGCGAGGTCGTTGAGGCCGGGCTCGGTCCGGTCGACGTGGGTGGTCGTGTCCCCGATCGCGCGCAGCGCGGCACCGAGACCCGGCGGTCCGCCGAGTTCCCCGAACAGCAGGTTGGCGGCGGTGTTGTCGCTGTAGCGCAGGGCCGCGTCCATCGCGTCGCGCAGGGAAATGCCGGTGGCGACGTGCTTTTCGGTGACCGGGGAGTTCGGCTGGAGATCGGCGCGGGTGTACTTCAGCACCTTCGCCAGCCCGTCGAGGCTGGTGCGCTGGAGGACGGCGGCGGACGAGAAGGCCTTGTGCGTCGAGGCGTAGCCGAAGCGTTCGTCGGCGCGGTGGGCGAGTTCGCGGCCCGAGCCGGTGTCCACGGCGTACACGCCGAGGCGGGCGTCGAACTCGCGCTCCAGGGGCGTGAAGTCCGGTTGCGACGCGGTCGTCGCGGTCGTGGTCGTCGGGGTCGTCGTCGGCGGCGGTGCGGCCGGCGCTTCGGCGGCGCAGGCGGTCAGCGACACGAGGGCCAGCGCGGTGAGCGCGGCCCGCCGGACGTGGGGGAACGGCACGGGCGGATCCTTTCCGATCTTGATCGACCTCCGCAGTCTCACCGGGTTCGTCCATGCTGTCCAAGACGGAAACGAACGGTTCGATGCCGGAATCGCATAGAGTGACGTCGTGGACCTGGTCGGCGGCTGCAGGGCGTTCGTGAGCGTGAGCGAGGCGGGGAGCTTCACGGCGGGCGCGGCGGTCGCGCGGATCCCGCAGCCGGTCGCGAGCCGGCGCATCGCCGCGCTCGAACGGCACTTCGGTGAGCGGCTCTTCGACCGGACGACCCGCCGCGCGCGGCTCACGCCGTTCGGGCGGGAGGTGCTGCCCTCCGCCCGGCGGCTCGTGCAGCTGGCCGACGCGCTGGACCACGACGCGCAGCGGGCACGGCTGCGGCCGCTGCGCTTGGCCGTCCCGGACACCTGCGACGTGCGTTCGCTGGCCGAGCTGGCCGCCGAGGCTCGCGCGCGGGAGGTGCACCTGGAGTTCCGCGTCGCGCCGCCGGGGGAGCGGGCCGAACTCGTCCGCACGCAGGAGGTGCGGGCGGCGCTCGTCGCGGTCCCGGCCGGCGAGAGCGTGTGGTCCGTGCCGCTGGGGCTGGCCGGGGTCGCGCGGCCGGAGGCGCGGGTGGTGCACCTGGAGACCTTGCGCGCCGGGCGGTCCGGCGGACCTCGGCGACACGTCCGGATCCAGCCCGAGGACGACGTCCCGCACGTCCGCGACCGGCTGCTGCGGGTGCGCGACGCCGTGGGCCTCCCGCCGGCCCA
Source organism: Amycolatopsis sp. NPDC005961 (assembly GCF_040629235.1). Classification (NCBI taxonomy): domain Bacteria; kingdom Bacillati; phylum Actinomycetota; class Actinomycetes; order Pseudonocardiales; family Pseudonocardiaceae; genus Amycolatopsis; species Amycolatopsis sp. NPDC005961. The sequence continues at coordinate 49,982 of NZ_JBEXVF010000026.1, forward strand.
GGTCGCCGTGGCCGCGTCGCTGACCGCAGCCGCCGCGGCGGTGTTCGGCTCGGCGGACCTGCTGCTGTGCTCGCCCGCGCAGGCCGAGCAGCTGGGACTGCACTGGCGGCCGGTCGGGGAGGTCACGCTGGCGCGCGGCTACGGCGTGGCCGCCGCCCTGGGTGAAGACGCCGAGCGGGTGCGCGGGCTGTCCGCCGCGGTGGCGCGGTGCTTGGGAGCCGAGGCGTGAGCGCGGAAGGGCTGGTCCGGCGGCTGCGGTCCGAACTGGACGAAGGCGGGCTGCGCGGGTCGTTCCTGGTCCGCGACCTGCGGTCCGGGCACGAGCTGGGGATCGACCCGGACCGCGTGTACCCGATCGCGTCGCTGGTGAAGGTCCCCCTGGCGGCGGCGACCCTGGAGCGGATCCGCCGCGGCGAGCTGGACGGCGCGACGCAGCTGGAAGTCGCGCCCGGCGGCGTCACCACGCCGGGGCCGATCGGGCTGACGCGGTTCCGCCACCCGGCCCGCATCGCGGTCGACGACCTGGTGTACCTGAGCACGGCCCTGAGCGACGGCGCGGCGGCCGACGTCCTGTTCGGCCTCACCCCGCCGGACGCGGTCATGCTTTCGCTGGAGGGCTGGGGTCTTCGGGGAATCGCCGTGCGCCACCTGATGGCGGACCTCGTCGACACACCGGCTGAGCGATTCGACGCGGACGAGGCCGATTTGGCGCATTCCCTGGCGATCGGCGCGGGCACGGCGGGCCAGGGGCACCGGCTGGCCCAGCTGGACGTCACGCGCGCCAACGCGGCGTCGGCGCGGGCGGTCCTGGAGCTGCTGCAGGCGCTGTGGACACCGTCGCGGATCGACCCGGCGGTGGCCGCGGGAGTGCGGGAACTGATGGCGCACAACGTGATCCGCCATCGGCTGACCCCGGACTTCGCCTCGGATGCCGCGCGCTGGTCGTCGAAGACGGGGACGCTGCTGAACCTCCGGCACGAGGCCGGGGTGGTCGAGCACGCGGACGGGCGGGTGTTCGGGGTGGTGGCCCTGACGGAGTCCCGGGTCCCGGCGGTGCTGCAGCCCGAGGCGGACGTGCTGATGGCCCGGGTGGCCCGGGAGTTGCGCGACCACCTGCGCGGAGCCTGAGTATCGGTTGGGGCTCCAGGTGCCGCGGACCCGGGCGTGCCTCCGCCGACCTGGCGCGCCTCGCCAATCCGGCCCCGCCAACCCGCGCCTCCGCCAACCGCTCGCGGCCGCGAACCCGTGTGCAGCCTCAGCTCGGGCGTGCCTCCGCCGACCTGGCGCGCCCTGCCAACCCCAACCCGTGCCTCCGCCAACCGCCCGCGGCCGCGAACCTGCGTGCAGCCTCAACTCGGGCGCGCCTCCACCGACCTGGCGCGCCTCGCCAACCCGGCCCCACCAACCCGCGCCTCCGCCAACCGCTCGCGGCGGCGAACCGGTGTGCAGCCTCAGCCCGGGTGCGCCCGCCAAACGGCGCCCTCATCAACCCCCGCCCCCAACCAACACCCGCCCCACCGACCGGCAGCCCCCAAGCGCCTCAAGCCGATGCGGTCACCCCGAAGTCCACCTCCGCGGTCTGCACCGTCCCCGCCGTCCGGCCCGGCGCCGTCTGGAACTTCCAGTACAGATTCGTGTGCGCGATGACCCCACCCGGCGACGGGGCCCCGTACGCCGTCAAATCCTCCGTCGTGTGCGCGTCGGCCACCAATGTCGCGTCGTAGCCGCGGGTGAACGCGCCGTGGAGGGTGGACCTGATGCACGCGTCCGTCTGGGCTCCCGCCACCACCAGCCTGCCGATACCGCGGGCCGCCAGCACCGCCTCCAGGTCGGTGTCCTCGAACGCGTCGCCGTAAGCCTTGTGCACCAACGGTTCCGACTCGCGCCGCACCAGCTCCGGCACGTACTCCCACTCCTCGCTGCCGCGGGGCAGCCCGTCATCGGCGTGCTGCACCCACACCACCTCGACCCCGCCGGAACGCGCCTTCTCGACCAAGGCGACGATGTTCGCGAGGACGGCCTCGCGGTCGTGGGCGCCGTTCATCACGCCGTTCTGCACGTCGACTACCACCAATGCGGTGTTCGGCCGGTCGGTCAATGTCGTCATGGGGCCCACCCTAAACGCGGGCACCGACAGTTTCCGCGAAGTAGCATGACCCGCCATGGACTACGGGATGGTGCTGCTCGGGGTCGTTCTGCTCATCACGGTCGTCGGCCTGAGCTCGTCGGCCACCGAACGCAGGCTCACCCGCCGGCTCGAGCGGATGGAACGGAAGCTGGACGCCATCGTCGCGCAGCTCGGCGTGACCGTCGAAGAGCCCGGTCTCGCCGAGGTCACCGCGTTGGTGCGCGAAGGCAAGAAGATCCAGGCGATCAAGACCTACCGCGAGCACACGGGCGCGGACCTGAAAGAAGCGCGCGACGCCGTGGAGCGTCTCGCTTAGGGCGCCCCGCCGACGTGCTTCGCCGACACGGCCTCCCACACGGAGTCGAAGTCGGCGTAGCGGTCGCCGCCGGGCAGGCCGCCGAGCGAGCCGAGCACGGAGTCGCCGCCGCCGGCCGCGGCCGCGCGCCGCAGGAGCTCCTCGCGGCCGCACGGGTATTCGGTCTCGGCCAGGTGCTGTTCGAGGCTGGATCGGTCCGGTGCAGACATGATCCTCGCGTACCCGCCGTGCAGGCCCCGAAACTCACCCCACGACGATCGTGTGCTCCCCGCGCGGCACCAGCTCCCCGATCACCGGGTACCCCGGCACCTCCCCGGCGACCAGCAGTCCGCCGGACGTCTGCGCGTCGGCCAGCAGCAACGCCTCGTCCTCGGCGATCCGGGAGACGTCGACGTGCGGACGGACCCAGTCGAGGTTGCGGCGCGTGCCCCCGCTGATGTACCCGTCGCGCAAGGCCTCACGCGCGCCGTCCAGGTACGGCACGGCCGCCGGGTCGACGCGCGCCGTGACCCCGCTCGCCCTGGCCAGCTTGTGCAGGTGGCCGAGCAGGCCGAACCCGGTGACGTCGGTGGCGCAGACAGCCCCGGCCCCGAGCGCCGCGCGGGAGGCGGTGTCGTTCAACGTCGTCATGAGGTCGATCGCCTGCGCGAACCGTTCGCCGGTGGCCTTGTGCCGCGAGTTCAGCACGCCGACACCGAGCGGCTTGGTCAGCGTCAGCGGTACGCCCGCGCACCCCGCGTCGTTGCGCAGCAGCCGCGCGGGATCGGCGATGCCGGTGACGGCCAGCCCGTACTTCGGCTCGGGGTCGTCGATGCTGTGCCCGCCGGCCAGGTGGCAGCCCGCCTTGCCGCAGACGTCGAGCCCGCCGCGCAGCACCTCGCCGGCCAGCTCGAACGGCAGCGTCTCCCGCGGCCAGCCGAGCAGGTTGACCGCCACCACCGGCGTGCCGCCCATGGCGTAGACGTCGGAAAGCGCGTTGGCCGCGGCGATCCGGCCCCAGTCGTAGGCGTCGTCGACGACCGGGGTGAAGAAGTCTGTGGTCGCGATGAGCGCGGTGGTCCCGGAGATCCGGACCGCGGCCGCGTCGTCGCCGGTGTCGAGGCCGACGAGCAGCTCGCCGACGGGATCGGTGGGGGAGCTCCCGGCCAGGCCGCGGACGGCCTCCTCCAGCTCACCGGGCGGGATCTTGCACGCACAGCCACCGCCGTGCGCGTACTGCGTCAGTCGGATCGCCACCGGTTCATCGTGCCCGCCGGCCCCGGACTTGGCAGGATGGCACCCATGGTGCAGGGAGGCGTATCCGGCCTGGTGACCGGCACGGTCTTCAAAACCGGTGAACGGCAGGTCCTGTCGTTGGCGGGTTCGATTCCCGTCCGCCTCCGCCATGCCTGACCCGCGCCGCGCGATCCCGCGGACCGACGCGGTCCTGGCCGAGCCGCGCGTCGCGAAAGCTGCCGGGACGCTCGGGCGTGACCTGGTCAAATCCGTCGTCACCGAGGTCCAGCAGGCCGCGCGGGACGGGGAGATCGCGCCCGGCGACGTCGTGGACGTCGTGCTCGCGCGGCTCCCGGCGAGCGCGACGTCGCTGCGGCCGGTGGTCAACGCGACGGGGGTCGTCGTGCACACCAACCTCGGCCGGGCGCCGCTGTCCGCGGCCGCCCTCGACGCCTTGCTGGCCGCCGGCGGCACGACCGACGTCGAGTTCGACCTTGCGACCGGCGAGCGGGCGCGCCGGGGCCGGGGTGCCCTCGCGGCGCTGGCCGCCGCCGTCCCGGACGCCGGCGCCGTGCACGTCGTCAACAACAACGCGGCCGCCCTGCTGCTCTGCGCGCTCGCGCTGGCGCCGGGTCGCGAGATCGTCGTCAGCCGGGGCGAGCTGGTCGAGATCGGGGACGGCTTCCGCATACCCGACCTCCTGGCCTCGACCGGCGCCCGGCTGCGCGAAGTCGGCACGACGAACCGGACGTCCTATGGCGACTACGCCGGCGCCGTCGGCCCGGACACCGGGTTCGTCCTCAAGGTGCACCCGTCGAACTACCGGGTCACCGGCTTCACCTCGGAAGTGGCGCTCGGCGAGCTGGCCGGCCTCGGCGTGCACGTGGTCGCCGACATCGGCTCCGGCCTGCTGACCCCGCACCCGCTCCTGCCGGACGAGCCGGACGCCGCGAGCGCGCTGCGGGCGGGTGCCACCGTCGTCACCGCCAGCGGCGACAAGCTGCTCGGCGGTCCGCAGGCCGGCCTCCTGTTCGGTGCCGCCGACGTCGTCGAACGGCTGCGGCGGCACCCCGCCGCGCGGGCGCTGCGCGTCGACAAGCTCACGCTGGCCGCGCTCGAAGCGACCCTCCGCGGGCCCGAACCGCCGGTACGGGCGGCCCTCGGCGCGTCCGTCGAGACCCTCCGGCAGCGGGCCGAAAGCCTGGTCAGGGCCCTGGACGGCGGCGACGCCCGGGTGGTCTCGACGCGTTCGGCGGTCGGTGGCGGGGGAGCACCCGGCGTCGAACTGCCCAGCGTCGCGGTGAGCCTGCCCGCCCGGTACGCGGCCGCGCTGCGGACGGGCGATCCCGCGGTCGTCGGCCGGGTCGAGCGGGACCGGTGCCTGCTCGACCTGCGGACCGTGCGGCCGGAAGAGGACGCGAAGCTCCTGGAAGCCGTCCGCCGATGCGGGTGATCGTCACCGCCGGGCACGTCGACCACGGCAAGTCGACGCTGGTGCGGCGGCTGACCGGGATGGAACCGGACCGGTGGGCCGAGGAACGCCGCCGCGGGCTGACCATCGACCTCGGGTTCGCCTGGACGCGGATCGGCGCCGAGGACGTCGCGTTCGTCGACGTGCCGGGCCACGAACGGTTCGTGCCGAACATGCTGGCGGGCGCCGGGCCCGCGCCGGCGGTGCTGTTCGTCGTCGCGGCCGACGAGGGCTGGATGCCGCAGTCGGCCGAGCACCTCGCCGCGCTGGACGCGTTCGGCGTCCGACGTGGGCTGCTGGTCGTCACGAAGGCCGACCGGGCCGACCCGGCGGTCGCGACCGAAGCCGCGCTCAGCGAGATCGCCGCGACGTCGCTGGGCGCGGTGCCGAGCGTGGCCGTCAGCGGGAAGACCGATGCGGGTTTCGACGAGCTGCGTACGGCGATCGCTGCGCTCGCCGACGGACTGCCCACGCCCGATCCGACCGCCGATGTCCGGCTGTGGATCGACCGGGCGTTCACCGTTTCGGGTGCGGGCACGGTCGTCACGGGCACTCTCGCCGCTGGGACCATCGCCGTCGGCGACGAGCTGCTGCTCGGGGACGCGCGGGTGAAGGTCCGCGGCCTGCAGGCGCTCGGCGAAGCACACGACCGGGTTACGGCCGTGGCCCGGGTGGCGGTGAACCTGCGCGGCACGGCGCGCGCCGACGTCGGCCGCGGCGACGTCCTGCTCACGCCGGGCCGGTGGCACGAGACGGCGGAGTTCGACGTCCGGCTGAACGCGACCGACCTCCACCGGAACCTGGTGCTGCACTTCGGCACGGCGGCGGTGCCGGTGCGCGTCCGTCCACTGGGGACGGACACCGCCCGGCTCACGACGACGTCCGCGCTGCCGCTGCGTGTCGGCGACCGCGGGCTGCTGCGCGACCCCGGCGAGCACCGGATCGCCGCCGGGTTCGACGTCCTCGACGTCCGGCCGCCTTCCCTGGCGCGCCGGGGCGCGGCTCGCGCGCGCGGCGAGGAGCTGGCTTCGTCCGATCTCGCCGCGAGCTACCTGCGCCGGAACGGTTTCGTCCGCACCGCGGACTTCGCGGCGATGGGGTTGCCCGAAACGGGTGACCAGGTCGGTGACTGGCGCGTGGACCCGGTGCGGTTCGCCGGGCTGCGTGCCGAGGCCACGGCGATCGTGCGTGCCTGGGACGCCCTCGCCGCGGGCATGCCGGTGGAGGCCCTGCGGCAGCGTCTCGGCCTGCCCGCGCCGGAGCTGGTCGCCCCGCTGCTGGCCGGAACCGGCCTGGACGTGACGGGTGGGCTCGTGCGCCGGCCGGGTGGCCTCGCACCGGCGGTCGAGAAGGCCCTGGAAACGGTCGTGAAGCGGCTCGCCGAGCACCCGTTCCGCGCGCCGGAGGCGGACGAGCTGCGGGAGCTGGGCCTGGGCCGCCGCGAGCTGGCGGCGGCGGTCCGCCTCGGCCGGCTGACGGCGGTGGCGGAGGGGGTCGTGCTCGGGCCGGACGCCGAGGAGCGCGCGGCCACGGAACTGCGCGCGCTGCCGCAGCCGTTCACGGTTTCGGAGGCCCGGCGGGCCTTGGACAGCACCCGCCGGGTGATGATCCCGCTGCTGGAGCGGCTCGACGCGGCAGGCCGGACGGAGTCCCTCGGCGACGGCACCCGCCGCACGGTGAGCTGAGCCGCGGCATTTCGTGGCGGGTGAAAAATCGGGCGCGGCAAAACCCGCCGGACGGATGATTGAACCTGCGTTCCGCGGGTATCGCTATTACCGTGACCGGTATGAGCGTGCGTCGGTGGATCGAAGGCTGGCCGGTTTACCGGCAGCTGACCGGTTCCGATCCGACAGCGCGCGCGGCGGCGGCCAAATCGGACGGTTCGGAGAAATGGCACGCCCGCACCGAAGACGCCGACAAAGTGGTCAAATCCGTCTGCCCGTTCTGCGCCGTCGGCTGTGGCCAGAAGGTCTACGTCAAGGACGGCCGCGTCACGCAGATCGAGGGTGACCCGGACTCGCCCATCTCCCGCGGCCGGCTGTGCCCGAAGGGGTCGGCCAGCAAGCAGCTCGTGACCAGCCCGAGCCGCGTCACCGAGGTCCTCTACCGGCGCCCGCACGGCACCGACTGGGAGCGCCTGCCCCTCGACACGGCGATGGACATGATCGCCGACCGGGTCCTCAAGACCCGCGCCGAGACGTGGCAGGACGCCGATGACCAGGGTCGCAAGCTCAACCGCACGCTCGGCTTCGCCAGCCTGGGCGGCGCGACGCTGGACAACGAAGAGAACTACCTGATGAAGAAGCTGTACACCGCGCTCGGCGCGATCCAGATCGAAAACCAGGCGCGTATTTGACACTCCGCCACGGTTCCCGGTCTGGGGACCTCCTTCGGTCGTGGAGGCGCCACGACGTTCCAGCAAGACCTCGCCAACGCCGACTGCATCGTCATCCAGGGCTCGAACATGGCCGAGTGTCACCCGGTCGGATTCCAGTGGGTGATGGAGGCGAAGGCCCGCGGCGCGAAGATCATCCACGTCGACCCGCGGTTCACCCGCACCAGCGCGGTTTCGCACGTCCACGCGGCGTTGCGCGCCGGGACGGACATCGCGTTCCTCGGCGGCCTGATCAACCACGTCCTGAGCAACGACAAGGACTTCCGGGAGTACGTGCTCGCCTACACGAACGCGGCCGCCATCCTGCGTGAGGACTTCGCCGACACCGAAGACCTCGACGGCGTCTTCTCGGGCTACGACCCCGAGAAGCGCAAGTACGACATGTCGTCGTGGGAGTACGAGGGCTCGCCGACGCTGCCCGCGACCGGGTCCGCCGACCCCGAGCAGGCGGGGGAGCCGGGTTCCGAGCAGCACGGCGGTGAGGCGCACCAGCAGTCGGCCCGCGCCGACACCTACGGCAGCGGTGGGGCCGCGATCGGCGGCAAGCCGAAGACCGACGAGACGCTGCAGCATCCGCGGTGCGTGTTCCAGGTGCTCAAACGCCACTTCGCGCGCTACACGCCCGAGATGGTCGCCGACGTCTGCGGCCTGCCGGTCGAGCAGTTCCTGGAGATCGCCGAGGCCGTCACCGCGAACTCCGGTCGTGACCGCACGACGGCCTGGGTGTACTCGGTCGGCTGGACGCACCACACGGTCGGCGCGCAGTACATCCGCACGGCGTCGATCCTGCAGACGCTGCTCGGCAACATCGGCCGTCCCGGCGGTGGCATCCTCGCGTTGCGCGGCCACGCCAGCATCCAGGGCTCGACCGACATCCCGACGCTGTTCAACCTCCTGCCCGGCTACATCCCGATGCCGCACGCGCACCAGCACCAGAGTCTCGACGAGTTCGTCGCGGCCGACGCGGGCAAGACCGGCTTCTGGGGCAACATGCGCTCCTACACCGTGAGCCTGCTCAAGTCGTACTGGGGCGATTCGGCGCAGCCGCACAACGACTTCCGCTTCGGCTACCTGCCGCGCCTGACCGGCGACCACGGGACGTACGCGACCGTGCAGAAGCAGATCGAGGGGGAGTGCAAGGGGTACTTCCTGGTCGGGGAGAACCCGGCGGTCGGCTCGGCCAACGGCAAGTTCCAGCGGCTCGGCCTGGCCAACCTCGACTGGCTCGTCGTCCGCGATCTGCAGATGATCGAGAGCGCGACCTTCTGGAAGGACGGCCCGGAGATCGAGACGGGCGAGCTGAAGTCCGACGAGATCGGCACCGAGGTCTTCTTCCTGCCCGCCGCCGCGCACACCGAGAAGGACGGCAGCTTCACCAACACCCAGCGCCTGCTGCAGTGGCACCACAAGGCCGTCGAGCCACCCGGTGACGCCCGCAGCGACCTGTGGTTCTACTACCACCTCGGCCGGATCATCCGGGAACGCATCGGCGACGACCCGCGCGACGCGCCGATCCGCGACCTGACCTGGAGCTACCCGGTCGAGGGACCGACGGACGACCCGAGCGCGGAGTCCGTGCTCGCCGAGATCAACGGGCACGGCCCGGACGGCCCGCTCTCGGCGTACACCGAACTGAAGGACGACGGCTCGACGGCGTGCGGCTGCTGGATCTACTGCGGCGTCCGGGCCGGGGGGAAGAACCAGGCCGCGAACCGGCAGCCGGGCCAGGAACAGGACTGGGTCGCGAAGGGCTGGGCGTGGGCGTGGCCGGCGAACCGGCGGATCCTCTACAACCGCGCGTCGGCCGACCCGGACGGGAAGCCGTGGAGCGAGCGGAAGAAGCTGCTCAGCTGGGACGCCGAGCAGGGCAAGTGGGTCGGCCCGGACGTGCCGGACTTCGAGCCGACGAAGGCGCCGGACCACGTGCCGCCCGAGGGCGCCAAGGCGCAGGACGCGCTCGGCGGGCGTGACCCGTTCATCATGCAGACCGACGGCAAGGCCTGGCTCTACGTCCCGGCCGGCCTGGCCGACGGCCCGCTGCCCGCGCACTACGAGCCGTTCGAGAGCCCGGTGGAAAACGCCCTCTACGGCCAGCAGGAGTCACCGACGCGCCAGACCTTGGACAGCCCGTCGAACCCGTACAACCCGGCGCGCAGCACGGTCTACCCGTACGTGTTCACCACCTACCGGCTCACCGAGCACCACACGGCCGGCGGCATGAGCCGGACGCTGCCCTACCTTTCCGAACTGCAGCCGGAGTTCTTCTGCGAGGTGTCGCCCGCCCTCGCGGCCGAACGCGGCCTCGAGAACGGCGGCTGGGCGACGATCATCTCGGCGCGGACGGCGATCGAGGCCCGCGTGCTCGTCACCGACCGCGTGAAGCCGCTCAAGGTCCGCGGCCGGACGATCCACCAGATCGGCCTGCCGTACCACTGGGGCCCGAACGGGCTCTCGCGCGGGGACGCGGCCAACGACCTGCTCTCCATCGTGATGGACCCGAACGTGCACATCCAGGAATCCAAGGCGGCCACCTGCGACATCCGGCCGGGACGGCGCCCGCGCGGCGCCGCGCTGCCGGAGTTCGTGGCCGAGTACCGGAAGCGAGCGGATGGCTGACTACGGCACCCAGCCCCGGATGGGGTTCTTCACCGACACGTCGGTGTGCATCGGCTGCAAGGCCTGCGAAGTCGCGTGCAAGGAGTGGAACGGCGTGCCCGAATCGGGCGGGCTCGACCTCCTGGGCATGTCCTACGACAACACCGGTGCACTGGGCTCGAACACGTGGCGGCACGTGGCCTTCGTCGAGCAGCCGAAGAAACCCGCCGTGGACCTCGGGATGCCGGACGTCGGCGCGCCGGCGCAGGACGACCCGGGCGTGCGGTGGCTGATGTCGAGCGACGTCTGCAAGCACTGCACGCACGCCGCCTGTCTCGACGTCTGCCCGACCGGGTCGCTGTTCCGCACCGAGTTCGGGACCGTCGTCGTGCAGCAGGACATCTGCAACGGCTGCGGCTACTGCGTCCCGGCGTGCCCGTACGGCGTCATCGAAAAGCGCGAGAGCGACGGCCGCGCGTTCAAGTGCACCCTCTGCTACGACCGGCTCGGCGCGGGCATGGAACCGGCGTGCGCCAAGGCGTGCCCGACCGACTCCATCCAGTTCGGCGAGCTGGAGGAACTGCGCGAACGCGCCGACGAGCGCGTGCGGACGCTGCACGACTCGGGCGTGCCGGAGGCTCGGCTCTACGGCCGGGACCCCGAGGACGGCGTCGGCGGCGACGGCGCGTTCTTCCTGCTGCTGGACGAACCCGAGGTCTACGGCCTGCCGCCGGACCCGGTCGTCACGACGCGGGACCTGCCGGCGATGTGGAAGCGGGCCGCGGTGACGGCGGCCGGTGTCGCCGTGGCCGTCGCGGCGTCGTTCCTGGGAGGCCGGCGATGAGCCCGCGCCGCGAACCGACGATGGTCGAGCCCGCCGAGTTCGAGTCCTACTACGGCCGGCCGATCCTCAAGCAACCGGCCTGGAAGCAGCCGGACGTGCCGCTGTACCTGTTCCTCGGCGGTGCGGCGGGCGCCTCGGCGACGATGGCCGTCCTCGCCGAGGTCACCGGCCGCCCGGCCTTGGCCCGCGTCGGCAAGCTGGTCGCGTCCGGCGGGTCGCTGGCCAGCGTCGTCGCGCTGATCCACGACCTGGGGAAGCCGACGCGGTTCCTGCACATGCTGCGGGTGCTGAAGCCGACGTCGCCGCTTTCGGTGGGGTCGTGGATCCTGTCGCCGTTCTCCGGGCTGGCCGCGGTGTCGGCGGCGTCCGAGGTCACCGGGCGGCTGCCGCGGATCGGCAGGCTGGCGGGCCTCGGTGCCGGGGTGCTCGGCCCGGCGATGTGCACGTACACGGCGGTGCTGCTGGCGGACACCGCGACGCCGTCGTGGCACGAGGCCCACGGCACGCTCCCGGTGCTGTTCGCGGGCAGCGCGCTGACGAGCGGCGCCGGCGCGGCCCTGGTGGCCGCCCCGCCGGGCGAAGCCGGCCCGGCGATCCGGGCCGGTCTGGTGGGCGCGGTCGCGGAACTGGTGGCGGAGCACCACCTGGAGACCGGGCTGGGCCTGATGTCGGAGCCGTACCGGACGGGCCGCGCGGGCAAGCTCCTGAAGGCGGCGAAGGCGCTGACGGCGGCGGGCGCGGGACTTTCCCTGCTGGCGAAGCGGAACCGGGCGGCGGGCGTGCTGGCCGGAGCGGCCTACCTGGCTTCGGGACTGTGCACGCGGTTCGGCGTCTACGCCGCGGGCGTAGAATCCACAAAGGACCCGAAGTACGTCGTGATCCCGCAGCGCGAGCGGCTCGAGCGCCGGTCCGCGGAAGGCTGAACGCAGAACTGCCGCACCCCGGAAGCCGGGGTGCGGCAGCGGAAAGAACTACGGATCAGTCCTTATCCTTGACGCCCTTGACGGCGTCCTTGATCTTCTCGCCGGCCTGCTTGAGGGAGCCCTTGGCCTGGTCGGCCTTGCCTTCGGCCTGCCACTGCTCGTTGCCCGTGGCGTCGCCGACCGCTTCCTTGGCCCGGCCCTTGAGCTCTTCGCCCTTGTTCTCGAACTTGTCGTTCATGGGATGCACCTTCCGTCGCGGCGACATTTCCGGATCGGCCAGTCGCCAAAAGGGCCTTGTCCATCGATTACCCACTCGCCCGGCGCCTACACATCCTCATGCCCAGACGAGCGCCGTGAGGACCGTCACGCCCACGAGGAGCCAGGCGACGTAGTCCCCGACGTGGCCCGAATGGCCGCGGTGCAGCACTTCCAGGGCCGTCCGGACCGGCCGCGGCCACGGCGGGAGCCGGTGGGGCCACAGCGCCACCGCGGTGACACCGAGCGCCAGCAGCACCGTGAGCGCGGCGGACAGCAGGCCGGCCGACGTCCACTCGGCCGACACCGGCGGCAGGGACCCGGGTGACCCGACGGCGGGCAGGACGTCGTGCAGGTAGCCGTCGCGGTCGGCGTCCTGCCGCCCGGCCGTCACGGCGGCGTCGCGCAGCCACGGGACCGTGCCCGCGGCGAGGGCGGCCGCCAGCACCGCGACGATCGCGCCGGTCATCGTCGCCGGGGTGCGCTCGATGCGGCCGCCCGTCTCGGGCTCCTCGTCCGTCCCGGCGGTCCGGTCGCCGTCGTCGCGCCGCGGCGGCCGGCCCAGTCCGAAGTAGACACCCAGGCCGGCGCGCAGCACCGCGGCCGCCGTCACCGCGGTGACGGCCACGGACACCGCCACCAGCCAGCCGTACCCGGTGTGCTCCAGCGCGTGGTCCGCGACGTCGTTGCCGAACGCGACGCCGAACGGCGGCAGCCCGGCCAGCACCAGCGCCGCGAGCACGAACAGCCCGCCCTCGAGCCGGGAATGCCGGCACCTGCCGAACAGCTCGTCCTCGTCGACGCTGCCGTAGCGGTCCTTGAGCACCCCGACGAGCAGGAACAGCGCGGCCTTGGCACCGGCGTGCCCGGCCACCGCCAGCACGAACCCCGTGCTCGCCCCGCCGTCGGCCGCGGACAGTCCACAGAGGAACAACCCGGTGTGCGCGATGGTCGAGTAGGCCAGCAGCCGTTTCAGGTGGCGCTGGGTGAAGCACAGGACGGCGCCGAGCAGCGCACTGGCGATCCCCAGCACCAGCAGCACCCGGGCGAACGCGCCGTCGTCGAGCACGCCGCCGAAGACCGTGCGCCGGACCCGCAGCACGCCGTAGACGCCCAGCTCGACCATGACGCCGGAGAAGAGCACGCACACCGGCGTCGGCGCGACCGCGTGCGCGTCGGCGAGCCAGAAGTGGAACGGCACCGCGGCCGCCTTGACCAGCAGGCCGGTGCAGACGAGGACGAACGCGGCCAGCACGAGCGCGTCCGCGGGTTTCCCGTCGAGGGCGACGCCGAGCTGCGCCAGCCCGAGCTGCCCGCCGCGCGCGTAGAGCAGGCCGATGCCCATCAGCGTGAAGTACGCGCCGAGGGAGTTCACCACGCCGAAGTTGAGCGCGCCCTGGACCGAGTCGGCTTCCTCGACGCGGTACCCGGTCAGCGCGTAGGCGACGCCGCTCATCAGCTCGAAGAAGACGAACAGGGTGAACAGGTCTCCGGTGAGCAGGAAGCCGAGCATGCCGGTCAGGAACAGCAGCATCATCGCGTGGTAGCGGGCCTCGACCGCCTCGAAGTACCGCCAGCTGTAGACGAGCGCGCACGTCGTCAGGAACGACGCCAGCAGGGCCAGGGTGGTGTTGAGGCCGTCGGCGGCCAGCACGATGCCGAGCGAGCGCGCACCGTCCGGCCGGTGCCCGCCGAGCCAGCTCACGACGCGGCCGTGCTGCACGCCCACGAGCAGCACCGCCGTCAGGACGGTGACGGTCAGGGCCGCGACGGTCGCGACGGCGTCGGCCACCACGCGCGGCAGCTTCACGCCCAGGCCGAGCAGCACGCACGCGGCCAGCAGCGGCAGGGCGACGACGAGGATCGGGAGCGCGGTCATCGGCTCAGCCGCGCAGCGCGCGCAGTTCGTCGGGATCCACTGTCCCGTGGCGCTTCGAGATCTGGATGGTCAGGCCGAGCAGCAGCGCGGTGATCGTCGCCGAGACGACGATGTCGGTCAGCGTCATCGCCTGCACCATCGGGTCGACGACGGGCTGGCGCTGGTCCTGGACGACGATCGGCGCGCCGGCCTGATCCTGGTAGCCGATGCCGAGCAGCAGCACGTACGTCCCGGCCTGCGACACCGAGAGCGAGACGACGGTGTGCACGAGGTGCCGGCTGCGCACGATGCCGATCGCGCCGATCAGCAGCAACCACCCGGCCACGCCGAAGCAGGCCAGGCCCACGACGCCGTTCATGACTTCTCCTCGCGGATCAGGCCCTGGCCGAGGAACTGGGCCAGCAGCACGACGAGCCCGGCGGCGACCTCGATCCCGACCAGGACGCTCAGCACCGGCACCGTGCCCGCCGACAGCAGCGAGCCGAACTCGCCCTTCGGCAGCACGTTGGCCAGGAACGCGCCGCCGGCGACCAGCCCGGTCAGCCCGGCGACGACGTACAGGCCCGTCGCCGCCGCCTCGGCGTACTCGCACCAGTCGATCGGGCGCAGCCGCGCGAGCGCCGGGTAGCTGCCGGAGATGTAGAGCAGGTGCCAGCCGGTGGCCAGCACGACCCCGCCCTGGAAGCCGCCGCCCGGGGTGAGGTGGCCGTGCACGACGACGTCGATGCCGAGCAGGAGCGTCACCGGGAGCATGAGGTACCCGGCAAGCTTGACCACCGGCAGGACGTACCCGCGCTGGGGTTCGATCCGCTGTCGTTCCTCCGGGGACGGTTGCAGCAGCGACAACGTGCCCACGACCGCGGCGGCGACGATCGTCTCCTCGCCGAGGGTGTCCAGCGCGCGCAGGTCGAAGTTGACCGACGACACGAGGTTCGGCGTCGCGCGGGCGATCGCGGCGGGCAGGGCGAGGTCGCGGTAGGCGTGCAGGGTGCCGCCGAACTCGGGCATCCGCAGGAAGGCCGTCACGAGCAGGACGGCCACGCCGAGCGCGCCGGCCGCGCACAGCCACGTCCGGGCCCGCAGCGTCATCGTCCGCCGACCTTCCGGATGGTGAGCAGCACGAGCAGCGGCACCACGGCCGCGCCGACGGTCAGTTCCGAGAACGCGACGTCGGGTGCCTGGAGCGCGACGAACAACAGGGCCAGGGAGAGGCTGAACAGCGACAGCGTGATCGCCTGCCGCCGCGGGTCCGGCGTGGCGACCACCGCGAACCCCGCGACGGCGACGAACGCGAGGGCGACGAGCAGCACGACCGTCGTCACGACGGCAGGTCCTCGTCGATCGCGCCCTGCCGCTGCGCTTCGACGCGCCCGGCGGCGGACTGCAGCACCGGGCCGGTCACGGCGAGCAGCACGACGGTGAGCAGGATGGCGCCCGAGCCGAGGGTCCAGCCGTTGGCCAGCGCCAGCCCGAGCCCGACCAGCGGCCCGCCCAGCGTGGTCACCGGGGCGAGCAGGTGCAGCCGGGTGAGCAGGGTCCGGGCCCGCAGCATCGCCAGCGCCGAGACCACGACGACGGCGACCCCGGCGAACACGAGGACCTGCGCGGCGACCGTCATTCCGTCGTCCCCAGCAGCCGGATGAACAGCAGCGTGCCGGCGAAGGCCAGCACGGTCAGCGTGAGCGGCAGGATCACCGCGCTCGACGGGCCGTAGGCCTGCACGAGCAGCAGCAGCGTCAGGACGGTGACCGGGCCGGCGAGCTGGAGCCCGGCGAGGCGCCCGATGGCGTCCCCGCGCGCGGCGAGCCACAGAGCCGGGCCGAGGCCGCCCACCATGAGCAGCACGGCGGCGACCAGCCAGCCGGTCACCGGCGCACCTCGTCGAGCACGCGCGAGCCGCCGTCGAGCAGCCGGTGGACGACCAGTTCGCGGCCGGCTGAGGGGTTTTCGGGCGTGGCGACGACCATCGTCCCCGGCGTGCTGCCGACGACGAGGGCCGCGCAGGCCGCCCGGGCCTCGTGGACCGCGTCGGGTTCACGCGGTAAGCCCACGGTGTCGAACCGGCCCGCACGCGGGTGCCGGACCACCTCGACCAGGACTCGGAAGGACTCGCGCACCGCCGCGCCGGGGACCGCGAGCAGCCAGCGGAACCAGCGTGCCCGGGGCCGCCACGCACCGCCGACGGCCCGGCGCGCCGCACGGGCGGCGAACGCGCACGGCACCGCCGCGACCGCCGCGGCCACGATCTCCGGCAGCGACGGCGTTGGGAGCGTCAGGACCCACAGGGCGGTCAGACCGAGCCACCAGGGCAGCACCTCGCGCGTCACGTCGGCCGGGTACCCCGCGGCCGGGCCCGCCAACCGGGCTCAGTGAGCAGGCAGGTGGCCGCCCATCTTCTCGATCCGCTGGATCGCCGGCTCCGCGAGGATGCCGTGGACCAGCACCGACACGGCGACGGCGAGCGCGCCGACCCGCCACAGCACGTCCTGGTGCGCCACCGGCAGCCGGTCGATCGCGTAGGCGAGGTAGAAGAGCGTGCCGATGCCGCGGACGCCGAAGAACGCGATCGCCAGCGTGGCGGGCCGGCCGGCGGAGGACCCGAGCAGCGACACCCAGCCGACCACGGGCCGCACCACGAGCACCGCGACGACCGCGATCACCACCTCCAGCGGGCGGAGGCCGAGCAGGAGGCCGTCCCCGATGGCCAGCCCCAGCCCGAGCAGGGCGAGCGGGACGAAGAGCCGTTCCAGCTGGTGGCCGAAGGCGTGCAGGACACCGTGGTAGTCGTGCTCCCGTTCCTGCTTCCGCACGCAGACGGCGGCGGTGAACACCGCGACGAACCCGTTGCCGTGGGCGAACTCCGCCAGCGCGTACGGCAGGAAGGCCAGCGCGAGCAGGACCAGGCCGTCGCCGTACTCCGCGAGCCGCAGCCGGTCCGACGAGGTGCGGAAGATCGCCCAGCCGAGCCCGCGGCCGGCGACCAGGCCGACCACCACGCCGGTCGCGACGGGCAGCAGCAGGTCGACGAGCACCCAGGAGACGTCCAGGTTCGGCCTGCTGCCCGCCATCGCCAGCCCGAGCAGGACGAACGGCATGGCCAGCCCGTCGTTGAGCCCGGCCTCCGTGGTCAGGGTGAAGCGGATTTCGTTGTCCCGGGCCAGTTCCGGCTCGACGTCGGGGTGCGGCACGCCGATGTCGCCCGCCAGCACCGGGTCGGTCGGTGCGAGCGCCGCGGCCAGCAGCAGCGCCACGCCCGGCGCCAGCGCGAGCCACCAGTACCCGAGCGCGGCGATCACCAGGATCGACAGCGGCATGGTCAGCGCGAGCAGCCGCCACGTCGAGCCCCAGCGCTTCAGCCCGAACGGCCGGTCGACGGACAGGCCGGCCCCGGCGAGCGCGACGAGAATACCCAGCTGGGTGAAGGACTCGACGCCGTGCAGGTGCTGGGCGGGGTCGCTCCAGCCGTTGCCGTAGGGCGCGGGCAGCGGCAGCAGGCCCAGGGCGATCCCGGCGATCAGCATCACGAGCGGGACCGAGAACGGCCGGTCGGCCACGAGTTTCGGCACGATCGCCGCGGCCAGGGCGAGCAGGCCGGCCACGCCGAACAGCACCGTCAACGACGACAAAACGTCCTCCTGCCCGCTCGAGCCGTGCCACCCGGGCGGGAGGTCCGTGCGCGGGGTCCCGGCCGAGCGTGAGCCGGTTCCGCCGACGCCGCCGCCCGGTGCGGATGCGGGTAGCGTGACCGGGAGGTGGCGTCGCGCCCGGGGTTCCCGGTGTGCGCGCGGCGAAACCGGTGAGGAGGCGCCGTGACGGCGGCGAACGGGGCCGGGCGGCCCTGCCGGTTCTGCGGCACGGTGCGTGGCCCCCGGGTCCCGGGCAGGGCCGGGCCGATCTGCGTGGACTGCGTACGAGCCGGCCTGCGGGTGGTCCACGACGGCGCCGACCGCGAAACCCCGGGCGGCGACGTGCTGGCGGCGGTGACCTCACCGCTGGCCGCGGTCTGCGAGTTCTGCGGCCGCCGAGAGCGCCGCACATTCCTCGGCCTGCGGCGCCCGCTGCTGCGGGTGACCTGCGCCCAGCGCGACGCGGTGATCTGCGTCGACTGTCTCGATCACGCCGGGGACGTGCTGAACCTCGCCCTGCGTCACTGATGGCGTGACAGAGCCGGTATCGCCGCGGCCAAGCGGCGATACCGGCTCGTCAGGTCACGCGGTCGCGGTGAAGACGTACGAACCCGCAGGCACGAAGTACGACCCCGACGACGACGGCACCGCTTCCGGCGGCGCCACCACCGACCCGGGCTGCGACGTCGGCACCTGCACCGTCGCCGACGACCCCGCCGGGACCGTCACCCGCAGCGTCAGCTTCCCGGCCGAGACCGACCAGTCGCTGACCGCGCCGCCGTACGGGGTCTCGTACGCCGACTTCGCCGACGTCACCCCGCCGCCCGGACGCGGTGCCACCAGCAGTGACGCGTAGCCCGGGGACGCCGGCGACAGGCCGCCGACCGAGCGGTACAGGAAGTCGCCGACCGAGCCGAGGCCGTAGTGGTTGAACGAGTTCATCCCCGGGTCGTTGAACGACCCGTCCGGCTTGATCCCGTCCCAGCGCTCCCAGATCGTCGTCGCGCCGTGGCCGATCATGTAGCCCCAGCCGGGGAAGTCCGGCTGCAGCAGCACCTGGTACGCCACGTCCGCGTGACCGTGCGCGGCCAGCACCGGCAGCAGGTTCTCGACGCCGAGGAACCCGACGCTGAGGTGACCACCCGCCGCCGCGACGCGCGCCGCCAGCTTGTCCGCCGCCGGCTGCACCCGGGAGGCCGGCAGCAGTCCGAACGCCAGCGCCAGGACGTACCCGGTCTGCGTGTTCGCGCCCACCGTGCCGTCCGCCTGCACGAACCGGTTGGTGAACGCCGCGCCGATCTGGTCGGCCAGCGTCCCGTACTTCGTCGCCTCCGCGGTGTGCCCGGTGGCCGCGGCCATCCGCGACACCAGCCGCGACGACCACGCGAAGAACGCCGTCGAGATCAGGTCCTGCGCGGTGTTGTCGTTGACGTTGAGCCAGTCGCCGAACGTCTGGTGGTCACGGATCAGGTCGGCACCCGAGGTCGACCGCAGGTACTCCACCCACTTGACCATCGCGGCGAAGTGCTCGTCGATCACGCCGGTGTCGCCGTAGCGCTGCCACAGGGTGTAGGGCACGATGACGCCCGCGTCGCCCCAGCCCGCCGTGCCCGAACCGCTCAGCACGCCCGGCGCGACGTCGGTGAACGACCCGTCGTCGTGCTGCGCGTCGACCAGGTCGTCGCTGAACTTGCCGAGGAAGTTCGCGACGTCGAGGTTGAACGTCGAGGTGCCGGCGAAGATCCCGATGTCGCCGGTCCAGCCGAGCCGCTCGTCGCGCTGCGGGCAGTCGCTCGGCACGGACAGCATGTTCGAGCGCTCACCCCACAGGATGTTGTGCTGCAGCTGGTTCACCAGCGTGTTCGACGACGTGAACGTGCCGGTCTGCGCGCCGGAGGTCCACATCGCCCGGCCGGTCAGCGTCGACGCCGTCGGCGCGGACGGCAGCCCGGTCAGCTCGACGTACCGGTAGCCGTGCACGGTGAACCGCGGCTCGTACGTCTCCGCGCCGCCGGTGCCCGCCAGGGTGAACCGGTCGGTCGCCTGGGCCGCGCGCAGGTTCGTCGTGTAGATCGTCCCGTCCGGGTTGAGCACCTCGGCGTGTCGCATGGTGACCGTGGTGCCGGCCGGGCCGGTCACCGAAAGCCGGTTCCAGCCGCTGAAGTTCTGACCGAGGTCGGCCACCCAGACCCCCGGCTTCGGCTGGGTCCACGCGACGGGCTTGAACTCCTGCTGCACCGTGACGCCGTTGTCCGCCTGCGGCACCAGGTTCGGCTTCGCGCCGGTCTTCACGCGGGGCACGGCCCACGTCCGGTCGTCGAAGCCGGGCCGGTCCCAGCCGGTCGCCAGCCGCGCGTCGTAGGTCTCGCCCTGGTAGAGGTCGTCGGCGCGGATCGCGCCGTCGCCGGACTTCCAGGTGCCGTCGGTCGCGACCGTGGTGGACGTGCCGTCGGTGAACGTCAGCTTCAGCTGCGCCGAGTACCACGGCTCGGTGCCGTACTTCTGGCTGCCGGCGATGCCGATGCTGCCGGAGTACCAGCCGTTGCCGACCAGCGCGCCGAGCACGTTCTCGCCCGACTTGATCTGCTTGGTGACGTCGGAAACGCGGTACTGCAGGCGTTTCGCGTAGTCCGTCCACCCGGGGGCGAGGACCTCGCCGCCGACCTTGACGCCGTTGAGGTGGGTCTCCTGCAGGCCGAGCGCGGTGGTGAGCAGCCGCGCGCTCGCGACCGGCTTCGAGACCGTGAAGCTCTTGCGCAGCAGGGGAGCGGGGGCGCTGACGGCGACGTTCGCACCCCACGGCCCGGTGCCGTACGCGGTCAATGCCCTCGCCGCGGTCCAGGAGCTGTCGTCGAACCCGCGCTGCTGCCAGCCGTCCGGACCGGTCTGGTTCGCCTTCCACGTGCCGTCGGTGCCGACCGTGGGTCCACCTTGGACGGTCAGCTTGGCGATCATCCCGGCCGGGCTCTGCGTGGTGTTCTCCGCGCTGATCGCGATGGTGTTCGTCCCGGCGGTCAGCAGGCTGCCGACGTCGACGACGGCCGCGGTCTTCCACGAGTCGGCGACGCGCGGGGAGTCGCTGACCCGGGTGCCGTTGACCCACACCGTCGCGGTGTCGTCGCCGGTCACGACCAGGGTGGCCTTCGACGGCGCCGCGGTCAGGTCGAAGGACTTGCGGAAGAACCGGGTGGCCGGCGGGACTCCGCCGATCGGGTCGCCTTCGGGGTACCAGACCCAGCTCGCGCCGGCGAGGTCCGGGCCGGCCGTGGCGCGGCCGAGGAAGGCGCCGGTCCATTCGGCCGCCGGGTCGCGCAACGCCGTTTCGAAGCGCTGCACCGCACTCCAGTCGCTCATCCGGCCTTGGCCGTCCCAGACGCGGACCTTCCAGGTGTAGGCGGTCAGCGACGTCAGCGCGGGACCGCCGTAGGCGACGTCGGCCTGCTGCGCGGACGTGACGCGGCCGCTGTCCCAGACGTCCTTGCCCCCGGCGGACACCACGAGCTGGTACGCCGATTGCCGTTGCTGCGCGGCCGAAGACGCCAGCTTCCAGCCGAACCGCGGCTGGTCGACGCCGATCGGGTTCGGGCGCTGCCCGACCGTCGCGCTCGCGACGGACAGCGGCGTCTTGGCCGACGCGCCCGGCGTGCCGACGCGCGTGCCCCACGGGCCGCTGCCGTAGGTGCCGAGATCCCGGGCGGCGGCCCAGGTCCCGTCGGCGAAGCCGGGCTGTTCCCAGCCGTCGGGCGCGGTCGTCGCGCTCTTCCAGCCGGCTCCGGTGGTGAGGTCGGTGGTCCCGGACGCGGTCGTCACGCGCACCCGCCCGAGCAGGCCGGCCGCGCCGCCGGAGTTGCGGACGGCGACGGCGAGCGTGTTGCCGCCGGGGGTCAGCGCGGGCCGCAGGTCCACCGACAACGCGGACTTCCAGGAATCGGTGGTGCGGGCCGACGAAGCCAGGGGCTTGCCGTTGAGCCAGACGTCGACGGTGTCGTCGCCGGTGACGACGAACCGGGCGTCGCCGACCGCGGCGGCGGGGACGGTGAAGGTGGTGCGGAAGTAGCGGGTCGCGGCGGGTGCGGTCACCCGGGCGTCGCCTTCCGGGTACCAGATCCAGTGGGCGCCGGCCAAGTCGACCGGGGGAGCGGCGCCGGCCGGGGGAACCGACGCGGCGGAGAGGACCAGGATCGCGGCGAGCGTGGTGGTGGTCGCGCGCCAGAGCTTCGAGGGCAGCATGCGGGCTCCCTTACGGCGGGGATGGAGCGGCCAGGTTTAAAACGTTTCAATAGAGCCTGATACGTGACTGTAATCACGAACTCACACGTTGGCAATACTCCACCGGGACGTAGGGCAGTGAATCGCTTCGACGATAGCGGGGATTCCCTAAATCGTTTTAGGTCGCGCGGGCGTCCGTTTCGCGGCGAATCGGAGCGTTGACGAAAGCGGGCCGGGAGCTGCATAGTGCTCGCTGGTAACGCTCACATCATTCGGTCCCCTCTGGAGGCTTTTGTGTCTCAACGTCGAGACGACAAGAATGTTAGCGCTAACAATAGGACGCGGATCTGGCGCGTGCTGGTGGGCATCGTCGCGCTGGTGGCCGCGAGCCTGACGACCGCGTCGACGGCGTCGGCCGCCGCGTCCCTGCCGTGCGACATCTACGGCGCCGCGGGCACGGCCTGCGTCGCCGCGCACAGCACCACGCGAGCCCTCTACGGCACCTACAACGGGCCGCTGTACCAGGTCCAGCGCGCGAAGGACGGTGCGAAGACCGACATCGGCCTCCTGGCGGTCGGCGGCTACGCCAACGCGGCGGCCCAGGACTCCTTCTGCGCCGGGACGACGTGTCTCATCACCGAGATCTACGACCAGTCCCCGCGTCACAACGACCTCACGATCGAGGGCCCCGGCGGCGCGGGCGGCCAGGACACCGGCGTCCCCGCGGACGCCCTGCCGGTGGCCGCCGGCGGCCACCAGGTCTACGGCGCCTCGTTCTCCGGCCGGATGGGCTACCGCGACAACACGACGACCGGCGTCGCCAAGAACGGCCGGCCCGAGGGCATGTACATGATCACCTCCGGCACGCACGTCAACGGCGCCTGCTGCTTCGACTACGGCAACGCCGAGACGAACAACCAGGACACCGGCAACGGCCACATGGACGCGCTCAACTTCGGCACCGAATGCTGGTTCCAGCCGTGCCACGGCGCGGGTCCCTGGGTGCAGGCCGACCTGGAGAACGGGCTGTTCCAGTCCAGCGCCGGCGGGAGCCAGAACACCGCGAACACCGGCATCACGGCGCCGTTCGTCACCGCGCTGCTGAAGAACAACGGGCAGAACTTCTTCGCGCTCAAGGACGGCAACGCCCAGTCCGGCGGCCTCCGGACGACCTACTCCGGCCCCGAGCCGACCGCGGCCGGGTACTCGCCGATGCACCAGGAAGGCGCGATCGTCCTGGGCACCGGCGGCGACAACAGCAACGGCTCGATCGGCTCGTTCTTCGAAGGCGTGATGACCGCCGGGCTGCCGACCGACGCGGCGGACAACGCGGTCCAGGCGAACGTCGTCTCCGTCGGTTACGGGGGCCCGACCGGGTCCACCGGCACCCTGAACCCCGGCTCGGAGATCTCCGTGCGCGCGACCACCGCGTGCTGCACGAGCGACTACCTCCGCCACCGGAACGACAACGCGGTGATCTCGCCGGTCAGCTCCACTTTGGACAAGAGTGACGCCACGTGGATCGTCCGGAAGGGACTCGCCGACGCGTCCTGCGTGTCGTTCGAGTCCCGGAACTACCCCGGGGACTTCCTGCGCCACTTCGACTTCCAGGTGTACCGCCAGCCGATGGACGGCAGCGCGGCGTTCCGCGCCGACGCGACGTTCTGCCCGGTGGCCGGGAAGAACGGGCAGGGCTCGTCGTTCCGCTCGTACAACTACTCCGGGAAGTACCTGCGGCACTACAACAACACCGTCTACATCGCCGACACCAGCGGCGCCCACGCCTGGGACGCCGCCGGTGCGTACGACGACGACGTCAGCTGGGTGATCGCGCAGCCCTGGGCGCCCTGAGCCGGCGGACGACGACCACGGCCGCCGCGCCCAGCAGCACCAGGGCGATCGGCAGTGCCGTGGGCAGCCACGGCCAGGCCCGGCCTTCGAAGCCGACGCCGTCGGTGGGCAGCTCCAGGACCTTCGCGGTCCAGCGCGCGGTCGCGACGTCCGTGCGCCGCGAGAGCGCGCTCACCGCGGTGTCGTAGGCGAAGCCGGGCCGGTCGTGGACGTACTCCGGAGCCGGACCGCCGGGCGGGGGCGTGACCCCGCGCGTCGCGCCCGGCACGACCAGCCGGTCGAGGTCCGCCGCGGCGAGGGACGCTCGCGGCACGAAGGTCAGGCCGTGGCGGGACCGGATCGGGGCGCCGTCGGCACTCACGGCGAGCGTCCGCGAAGACAGCGACTGGCCTTCGGTGTCGAACACCGACGCCAGCTCGATCTCGCCGACGCCGTCGGCGAGCAGCACCCCGATCTCGTCCGGGTCCCACCGGAAGGCGGCGTTGACGATCGCGGCCGCGTCCGGCATCGACGCCGGCTCGTGCACCGGAACGGTGGTGCCGTAATGCGTCCAGCCGACCGCCTTCGCGGCGTCGGCCGCCACGTCGCGACCGGCGAGCCGCTCGACCCAGTGCAGTGTCCCGTCGATGCCCGAGAGGATCCCGGCGGTGGTGACGACGTCGCCGTCGTCGACGAACCGCTGTCCGCGCACCCAGCGCACGGCCGGGTAGTCGCCGGCGAAGGCCTCGAGCTTGAGCCAGTGGGCGGTGGCTGGACGGCCGTCGAGCAGCCCGGTCGAGGCGAGGACGCCACCACCGTTGCAGACGCTCAGCAGCTTCGCGCCGTGGGCGGCCTGGGCGCGCAGCCAGTTCTTGACCGGCTCGGTGCTCGGCTCGCCGACGTCCGGGAGCGCGGGCACGACGACAAGGTCCGGTGCCTTCGGGCCGAGCCGGGCGGCGAGGTCGTCGAAGCTCAGGTCGGGGACGAGGTCGAGGCCGCCGGTCAGCGGCTTCGGCTCGCGCTTCGGCGCGGCGGTGTAGACGTTGAACCGGCCGGTCGCGGCGAGGATCTCGTACGGCGCCAGCGTGTCGGAGACGACGGCCCCGCGGTCGCCGACGACGACCACCGCGGTCGGCTTGGCCGGGTCGTGCACCGGTGGCGCGGCGGCGGGCAGGGGCCGGTCCGGGCCGGGGGAGTACAGCGCGTCGAACGCGGACAGCGCGGAGACGGCGGCGCCGATGCCGGGGACCGCCAGCACGGCGACGACCAGGGCGAACCACTTCAGGACGGTCTTCATGTCAGTGCCAGTACTCGGCGCGGCGCCACGCCATGACGGCCAGCATGAGCGGGACCATGATCACGTGCCCGGCGACCATCAGGGTCCCGCCGCCGATCGCCGCGAACCAGAACGGCACCAGCAGCACGACGAACGGCAGGTACATCGCGGCGGCCATCTCGGCGATCCGCGGCCAGGAGTGCCGGCGCAGCAGCATGGCCGCGGTCATGGCGACCGTCATGTTCGTGGCCATGACGAGCGCGGCGGCGTCCGGGCGTTCGAGCCAGGCGACGGGCCAGAGCGGGTGCAGCACGACCATGCCGATGAGCATGGCGGCGACCATCTCGACGTAGTGCGCGGCGAACCGCGCGAGCTTGCGGGTGGTGGTCCGGGGCGGTGCGGCGGTGATCATCTCGGTTCCCTCCAGGTTGGCTCCTGGACGAGAATCCCGGGTGCCGGCCCCGCTGCCAGGTGCCGGAAGTCATGACCCGGGTCATGTGACCGCTCAGAGCAGGCCGAGGTCCCGGGCCCGCAGGGCGGCCTGGGTGCGGTCGCGGGCGCCGAGCTTCCCCAGCAGGTTCGTCACGTGGTTCTTCACCGTGCCCTCGGCGAGGAACAGCGACGCCGCGATCTCGCGGTTGCTGCGGCCGTCCGCGAGCAGGCGCACTACTTCCCGCTCCCGCTCGGACAACGGCACCACCAGCGGCTGGGGCCGCGGCTCGGGCAGCTGCGCGAACCGCGCGACCACCTTCGCCGCCACCGACGGCTGCAGCACCGACTCGCCCCGCGCGGCCGCCAGTACCGCTTCGATCAGCCGCGCCGACGAGACGTCCTTGAGCAGGTACCCGACCGCGCCCGCGCGCAGAGCCGCGAAGACGTCTTCGTCGTCGTCGAACGTCGTCAACGCGATGACCTGGACCGACGGGTGCTCCTGGCGCAGCCGCCGGGTCGCGCCGACGCCGTCGAGGACCGGCATGCGCAGGTCCATCAGGACGACGTCCGGCTCGAGCTCCGACGCGCGCTTCAGCGCCTCCTCGCCGTTGCCCGCCTCGCCGACGACGTCGATGTCGTCGTGGGTCGCGAGCAGGGTGGCGAGGGCTTCGCGGAACAGCGCCTGGTCGTCGACGAGCAGGACGCGGACCGGTGTCATCCCGGGACCTCCATGCTCAGCGCGCTGCCCTCGCCGGGCGCCGAGGTGAAGTCGAGCTTGCCACCCAGCTGCCCGGCGCGTTCCCGCAGCCCCAGAAGGCCGAAGCCGGTCGACGCGCCGCCGTTCGTGCCGGCGCCGTCGTCGCGGACCACGACCCGGACCGAGGCGTCGGCGTAGTCCAGGACCAGCTCGACGCGGCCCGCGCCGGCGTGCTTGCGGACGTTCGTCAGACCTTCCTGCGCCGTCCGGAAGAGGGCCTCCCGGTGTTCCGCCGGCAGCGGCCGCTCGGCACCGGAGACGGTCAGCTCGGCCGGGACACCGGCCTCCGAGACGAGCGCCCGCAACGCGTCCGGCAACGGCGTCGACCGCGGTTCGCGCAGCGCTTTCACCGACCGGCGGACCTCGGCGAGAGCGTTTTCGGCCTGCTCCTGCGCCTTCGCGAGGACCTCGTCGGCCTTGCCCGGGTCGGTCGGCAGCACCGCCCGCGCGGCCTTGACCTGCATCTGGACCACGGTCAGCGAGTGCCCGAGCCCGTCGTGGATGTCGCGCGCGACGCGGTTGCGCTCCTGCGCCGTCGCCAGCCGCTCGGCCTGGGTGGCGTAGTCGCGGAGTTTCGCGTGCGCCTCGGCGAGTTCGCCGCGCGAGCGCTGTTCCCGCACCAGCAGCTCGGTGATGACCGCGGCGAACAGCACCGAGACGAGCGTGCCGAGGCCTTCGCGCAGGCCCGCGCCCAGCGCCATCCCGAGGTGCACAAGCGGCACCACGGCGATGACGAGCGCGATCACCGGCAGCGGCAGCCGCAGCAGCACGCACTGGCTGACCAGCACCACGAGGAACAGCGTCGCCCCGACGCCGGCGCTGATCGTGAAGGTCACGAAGGCCAGTGGCAGCTGGACAGCGACGTAGGCGGCCTTCCACGCCCAGCCGTCGCGGGTGCGCACCCAGCCGAAGCCCGCCGTGGCAACAAGAGCGAACACCGCGCCGAAAACCAGAGCGGGCACGGGCTCCCCGGACCCGAGGACCCCGAGCACGATCGAGAGGAAGGCGCCGCAGGTCAGCACCCCGAGAGCCCGGTTCATGCGGTCACTGTGGGGCGTCCGGCGCGCGCGGTCAACCACTCGCTCACGCGGCCGTCCGGGTCCGCGCCGCTTACGCTGGGAACGACGGCGAAGCCGAGACGGGAGTCCGACATCGATGTCAGTCCTCTGGGGCGTGTCCTTCGACGCCACTCCGCTTTCCGGGGTCGTGGTCGAGTTCCTCAAGACGGCGCGCCGGTTCGCCGGCCACCGGGTCCACCTCGACCTCGGCTACGACATCAAGGCCGACAAGGGCGCGTTCTTCCGGCCCTACCGCGACGAAGCCGGGCTGCTGCCCGGGTGGGTCACGCTCGACCGCGTCGAAGGCGTCGACGGGATTCGCGGCTACGACCGGGAGTTCGTCGATCGGGTACTGCGCGAAGTGGTTCAGCACGGCGACGAGACACTGCGTCCGGAGATCGACCAGATCGCCGGTGAGCTGGCCGGGAAGATCGTGGCGACCTGGGAGCGCCTCGGCGTCACGATGGTGATGGTGGAGAACGGCACCCTGCCCGAGAACCTCACCTACACCGAAGCGCTCTACCGCGCGATCGACCGCTACGGCGCCCGCCACCGCCTCGGCCGGTTCGTGTTCTGGCGCGACCACGACCTCATGTGGCAGAGCGAACCCGGCATCGCGAAGTACGGCCGGTTCCCGTACCCCGGTGTCCCCACGCCGCGGAACTCCCCGCACATCCACTACTTCGCGCTGCACGAGCAGGCTCGGGCGAAGACCCTGGAGTGGGTTCCCGGCCTGCGGAACATCGACGTCCTGCCCAACGCGTTCGCCATCGCCCCCGCGCGGGTCGACGACCGCAACGCGGGTTTCCGCCGTGACCACGGGATTCCCGGCGACGTCCCGCTGCTCGCCCGGATCACGCGGATCATCCCGCAGAAGCGCATCGACCGGGACCTGCACCTCCTGACCCTCCTGCCGGACGCGTGGCTGTTCGTCGCCGGTGACGTCGCCGAGGCGCCTGCGGAACACGACCGGCTCGCCGAGCTGGCGACGCGGCTCGGCGTCCGCGACCGGGTCGTGTTCGGCGGCTGGCTGACGCCGTACGACACGGCCGTGCCCGGCCGGTACTCGGTGCGCGACCTCCTCGCGCACACGACCGTCGTGTCCTTCCTGACCTCCTACGACTACGAGAGCTACGGCAACCCGGTCAGCGAGGCGATCGCTTCCGGGACGCCGTACGTCACCAGCGGCTACGAGCTGTACGACGTCGTCTACGGCCGCAAGGGGTTCCGGGCCCCGGTGCTGGACATCCGGGCCCGCGACCTGCCGGACGCGGCGTTCGCGCGAGAGGTTTCCGAGCTGATCACCGACGAAGGGAAACGGGCGGACGTGGTGCGGGCGAACTCCGAACTCGGGCAGGCGCACTTCGGGACGCGGGTCGTCGACGACCTCGTCGACCGGCTCTACCCGCCACCGATGGGCGCCGGCACGCGGCTTTCCGTCGTGCTGCCGGTCTACAACGAGGCCGCGAACCTGCCGGAGGTCCTGCGCACGCTGCACGACCAGCGCGACGGCGACGCGCCCCTGGACAAGGGCCGGTACGAGGTCGTGCTCGTCGACAACAACTCGACCGACGACACCGTGGCCGTCGCGCGCGCCTTCGCGGCGTCCCATCCCGACCTGGCGCTCCACGTGATCGCCGAAGCCGAGCAGGGCGTCTCGTGCGCGCGGCGGGCGGGCATGGACTTCGCCGCGGCGCGCAGCCGGAACCGGCCGGACACCGATCCGGGGGAGCGGTTCTACCTCGTCTCGGCCGACGCCGACTGCCGCGTCGACCCGCACTGGCTGAGCGAACTGTGCACCGCGATGGAGGAGAGCAAAGCCGCGATCGGCGTCTGCGACTACTATTACGACGCTTCGCACTTCACCGGCCGGCCGCGGTTGTGGGACGCGATCCAGCGGACACTGCGCTGCCGCGCCGTCACGTTCTCGCTGTTCGGCGGTTTCCCCGATGGCAAGGGGTTCGCCGTCGAGCGGGACGCCTACGAGCGCGCCGGCGGCATCGAGATCTTCTACCAGCTGCAGGACGGGAAGTTCGTCAGCCACCTGTCCGACGACTGGGACTTCGGGATCAAGGTCGCCAGCGGCGGCGACGCCATCACGTACGCGCCGCGCTCGCGCGTCGAGATCAACCCGCGCCGCGTCGACCACGCCATCGACGAGGTCATCGCCGGCCGGGCCTACGGATCCGACGGCATCATCGTCATGCGCGACATCCGGCCTTCGGTGCCCGCCGCCGCTTCGGATCTGACCGAAGCCGAAGCGCGGCAGGCGTGGGAGTTCTCGATCAAGGACTTCACGCCGAAGAACACGATCCTGCCGGTGCTGCTCACGCCCACGCTCCTCGAAGACGACGCCGTCACAGCGTTCTTCGGTGCCGACCTGGCCGCCCGGCTCGCGCGGCGGATCGCCGAGATCCGCGACGAGATGCGCGTCGTCGACTTCACGCCGATCCACGCGTACAAGACGCCGTCGTACCGGCTGTACTTCGAGTTCGCCGACGAGCTGTTCGCCTGCCTGCGGCGGCACGTCGGCGAGGACATCGGCTTCCCGCCGCCACTGCCGCCGTGCCTGGCGGAGATCCCGGCGGAGCGCTTCGCGGAGTTCGTCCGCTACTACTGCGAAGACCGGGAATCCGGAGAGGCCCACAACTACTTCGGCAACGGAGGGGTGTTCTGATGACCCTCGCCTACGAAGAGGCGATCGGCTCGCTGCACACGCTCGACCCGGCGTGGCCGCGGCCCGCGGTGCTCGACGTCCTCGAGGCGCCGGAAAACCGGCACCTGCTCGACTTCGTGCAGGAGGACCCGTTTGGGGCGCACGTCTTCCCGGGCAACGTCCCCGGCTCGCCGTCGGACTTCCTGCGTGATCTCGACGCGCAGCTGGCCGCTTCGCGCCCCATCCACCTCTGGTCCTACATCCCGACCTGCGCGTACCGCTGCCGCTTCTGCCAGTACCCGGTGGTGCTGGTCAAGGGGAAACCCGAGGTGCAGTACGAAAAGGCGAAGCACTGGGTCGACCTCAACATCGCCGAAGCCCGGCTGTGGCTCGACGCCGTGCCGCACCTGGCCGGGGCCGAGGTGGGGGAGTTCAACGTCTTCGGCGGCACGCCGTCGCTGCTGCCGGAGCCGGAGATCCGGCGCCTGCTGGAGTTCTACCGCTCGGAGTTCGGGTTCACCGCGGACACGACGATCCGGTTCGAGGGCGACCCCAGCACGTTCACCCCGGCCAAGCTCGAGCTGTTGCGGGAGCTGGGCTGCACCAAGCTGTCCAGCGGCGTCCAGTCGTTCGACGACCACGTGCTGGAGCTGTGCGGCCGCGAGCACAGTGCCGAAATGTGCGTCGACTTCGTCCGCAACGCGGCGTCGATGGGGTTCGAGTGGGTCAGCATCGACCTGATGTACGGGCTGCTCGACCAGACCCTGGACAGCGTCCGCCGCGATCTCGACGTCGTGCTGGAGAACGAAGTCACGGCGGTGGTCTGCACGAAGCTGCACCTGGCGTCCTACAGCGACACGCGCACCGGCGTCACCGGCGAGAAGCCGGCGGCCTGGCAGCTGCCCGCGTACCGGGACAAGCTCGTGCGCGACGGCCACCGCTGGCCCACCCTCGGCGAGCAGTACCAGATGCGGGAGCTGCTCACCGACGGCCTGCGCGCCGAGGGCTACACCGAGCACCCGACGATGTACTTCGCGCGCGCCGGCCTCGGGCCCGAGAAGTGGAAGGCCATCATGGTCGACCAGGACAAGCAGGAAGCCGAGGTCGCGATCGGACTGGGCGGTTCGTCGAGCTGCCGCGCGTCCGAAGCGATCACCGACGTGAATTCGAAGCGGTACATCGAAACCGTGGCGGACGGCCGGATCCCGCTGGGCTCGGCCACGCGTTTCACGACCGAGGCGCAGGAGGCGCGGGCGGTGAAGATGGCGCTGACGACGTTGCAGCCGCTGCGGGATTCCCTGCACGCGTCGCGGTTCCCAGGGCGTTCGCTCTTCGCGGAACCGTGGCTGGGGAAGTTCCGGTCGCTGGCCGCGCGCGGGCTCGTCGAGCTGCGTCCGGACGACGGCGTCGTCGAGCTCACCCGGACGGGGGAGGTGCTGGTCGAGGCGATCATCACCACCGAGCTATAGATCACCACATCGAGTGACCTATCGCTCGCGGGGAGCGACAAGGGCAGGCAGCATGGGCTTCGGACGTGCCCGTACCGAGATCGGAGCCCAGATGAGCCGAACCGTTGCCGGACACGACGAACCGCGGTGGCGGCCTCGGCTCGCCGCAGCGGGTGCCTTGGCCGCGCTCGCTTCGGTGGTCGTCGCCGTCCCCGCTGGAGCCGCCGAAGCCGCGCCGGACTACTCCCTCGCCGGCACGAACTTCGCGGGCACGCAGATCGCGGCGCACGAAGGCGTCGTGCCGGGCTCGGCCCGGGCCGACACGACCGACCAGACGCTCGGCCACGACGTGAGCGGTCACCAGGGCCCGGTCGACTGGGGTGCCGCGGCGGCCGGTGGCGCGAAGTTCACCTACGTCAAGGCGACCGAAGGCACCGGGTTCGTCAACCCCCAGTACGGCCAGCAGTACGACGGCGCGCACGCGGCGGGTCTGATCCGCGGCGCGTACCACTTCGGCCGCCCCGACGTCTCGGGCGGCGCGGAGCAGGCGGAGTACTTCATCGCCCACGGCGGCGGCTGGCGGTCCGACGGCAAGACGCTCCCGGGCGCGCTGGACATCGAATACAACCCGTACGGCGATGTCTGCTACGGCAAGAACCCGGCCGACATGACGGCGTGGATCACCGACTTCACCCGCACCTACCTGGCGAAGGTCAAGCGCAGCGCGCTGATCTACACCAGCACGGCGTGGTGGAAGCAGTGCACCGGCAACGCGTCCGGGTTCGGGAACACGAACCCGCTGTGGCTCGCGCGCTACGGCCCGGAGGTCGGCGAGCTCCCGGCGGGCTGGGACAAGCAGAGCATTTGGCAGTTCGCGCGCGGCGGCGGCCTCCCGGGCGACCAGAACTACTACAACGGCCCGTTCGGCCGGGTGGTGGCGCTGGCCGGCGGCGCGGCCTAGCGCTCCCAGCGGCCCGTCAGGTCGGGCCACGGCGGCCGCCTCAGCACGGCGAGCGTGCCGAGGGTCGCGGCGACCAGCCCGGTACCCACGGCCAGCAGGGCCACGCGCGTCGCGTCGACCGCTGGTTCGAACTTGGCCTGGCCTTCGCGGATGGCGAACACCCCTGGCGGGTTGGTCACGGTGATGACCGTCGTGCCGTCGGGCGTCTCGTACGGTTCACCGAACAGCCGTGGGGTGCTCTCGGCTCGTCGGGGCAGGCCTCGCAGCGTCATGGCACCTCATCGAACCCGGAAACCCGGCGGCTGACAAGATCGGACAAGCTGCTTGCCGCTTCCGTGATCGGCTCCCTACCATCGATCGGATGCGAGCAGCCCATCGGATCGCTGTACTGGCCACGATTTCCGCATTGATCGTCGCTTCGGCGCCGGGCGCGGACGGCGCGGGACACGCCTGGTTTACGTCGTGGGCGCAGTCGCAGGACGGGCACGCGGACGCACCCGTGTCCGGCCGGTCGCTGCGGATGATCACGCACCTGAGCCAAGGCGGCGACGCGGTGCGCGTCCGGCTCCAGAACACGTTCGGCACCGGCCCGCTGACCATCGACCACGCGACCGTCGCGCCGAGCACGAGCGGCGCCGAGGTCGCGGGGGTGCGCGACCTGACCTTCGCCGGCTCGTCCGCCGTCACGATCCCGGTCGGCGGGGACGTCTGGAGCGACGAAACCCGACTCGTGACGCGCCCGGACACGAACCTCGCCGTCAGCATGTTCGTCGCGGGCACGGTCGCCCCCGGCCGCCACGGCGCGGCACTGCGGGACAACTACCTCACCGCACAGGGCTCGGGCGACCACACGGCCGACGCTTCCGGCAGCGCTTTCACGTCCACGGTCGGCTCGACGTACGTCGTGAGCGCGGTCGACGTGCACAATCCCGCCTTGCACGGAACGGTCGTCCCGTTCGGCAGCTCGGTCGTCGACGGAATCGGCAGCACCAACTGCGGCCCGGGGTGCACGCAGCTCGGCGCGGACCGGCGCTGGACGGACGACCTGGCCCGCCGGATCGTCGCGGAGGCGCCCGCTTCGGCCCAGCTGGCGGTGGCCAACGCCGGCGTCTCCGGCACGACGAGCGCGCCGACGTGCCCGGGGATGCCGCCATCGGTGGCGGGCCTGGACGCCGGGAGCCGCCTCGACCGCGACGTCCTGGCGCTGCACGGCGTCACGTCGGTGATCTACTACTACGGCACCAACGATCTCGCCTACGGCTGCGACGGCGCGACGATCCTGGCCAGCTACCGCGCCGTGTTCCAGCGGCTGCGCGCGGCCGGGATCGCCGTCTACGTCACGCCGAGCACGCCGCGGCCCGGCTACGACGACGCCGCGAACCTGGCCCGGCACGACATCGGCCTGTTCGTCTCGCGCTGGTCCTCGTGCGGCGGCACGTGTTCCGGCGTGGTGAACTTCGACGAGGTGCTGAAGGATCCCTTGAAGCCGAACAGCATCCTCCCGGCCTACGACAACGGCGACGGCATCCACGCGAACGCGGCGGGCCAGCAGGCGCTGGCGGACTTCATCTCCCTGCCGACGCTGGCCGGGTCCGCGCGTCGATGACCCGATCCGGGACGGTTCTTCACACGATGGCGTGACCGCGCGAGTCGGAACGGCCGGACTGTGCCCACGGTTCACCACAGTACGTCCGGTGATGAACAACTCGATGGACGACGCCGGGTGCTGCCTGCTGTCCGTGGCCTGGAACGTCGCCCCGCTGACCGAAGGGCGGCCGGACTCCCGGCGCGGCGACCTCCGGCGCAGGGTCGTGGCGGTGTGCCGCACGGCCGGGCACGGCGCGCGCGACTGGGCCACGCGGAACGGGACCGGCACCGAGGCCGAGTACCGGCCGTTCCTGCAGCTCGCCGACATCGCCTACGAGATCGCCACGTTGCTGCAGCTGGTCGAGGACTTCCTGGTGCCGGACCTGGAGCGTGAGCACCGCCGCTGGGCCGAGATCGAGGAATTGGCTTCGCGGATGACGGAGCTCGCCGACTGGACGTCGGGATTCTTGAGCTTGTCAGGGTCCGCCTTACGCGCGTAAGGTCCACCCTGACAAGGGGAGGTTTCGATGGCTGCTGCTGTCATCGCACGGTGTTCGTTCTGCGCGAAGCCGAACACGGAGGTGGACACGCTCGTCGGCGGTCCGGGGGTGTTCATCTGCGACGGCTGTGTCCAGCTGTGCGTCTCGGTGATCGACGGCAAGCCGTCGGACGCGCCGCTGATCGCGCCCTGGGAGCACGACCTGCCGCTCGAGCAGGTGCTGCAGAACCTCGGCCCGGTCGCGGCGGCGACCACGCAGGTGCAGCAGAACCTGGCCGCGTGGGTCGGCAAGGCGCGCGAGCTGGGTGGCACGTGGGCGCAAATCGGCGACGCTCTGGGGATGACCCGTCAGTCGGCCTGGGAGCGCTTCGGTCCGGCTACGGCTTGACGCCGACTCCGGCGTAGAGGCCGTCCTCTTCGGGATCGACGACGGCGGCGAGCCGGTCCGGCCGCCAGTTCGCGGAGGTGGTCAGCCCGGGTTCGACGAGTTCGAAGCCGTCGAAGAGGGCGAGCACCTCGTCACGCGAACGCGGGTAGATGCTGTCCTGCGTCGACCGCATGGTCTCGGCGATCTTGGGGTCGCGCAGGACGGCGAAGTCGTTGGTGAGGTGGGTGAGCGCGAAGTGGCTGCCGGGCGCGAGCGCGTCGCGGTAGGTCCCGAAGACACCCCGGACCTCCGGTAGGTAGTGCCCGAGGGTGATGGCCAGCAACCCGACGGGTTCGCTGAGGTCGAGCAGCTTCCGCACGGACTCGGAGCCGAGCACGGCTTCGGTGTCGGTGGCATCGGCCTCGAAGGCCTCGGCGTGCGGATTGTCCTTGAGCAGCATGAGACTGTGCGCGACGGCGACGGGTTCGTAGTCGACGTAGACGACCTTGGCCGCGGGATCGACGGCCTGGGCGACTTCGTGCACGTTGCCGACGGTCGGGATCCCGGAGCCGAGGTCCAGGAACTGCCGGACACCCTGCTCGAGCATGAACCGCACGACGCGCCGCAGAAAGGCCCGATTCCGCCGGGCGACGGCGGCCACCTGGGGCTGAATGGCCTCGAGCCGCTGGGCAACGGCCCGATCGGCGGCGAGGTTGTGGGCCCCGCCGAGGAGGTAGTCGTAGATCCGGGCGGCACTGGGCCGCGAAAGGTCGGCATCGGGCGGGATCCAGTCCGCGCCCTCCTGATCGGTCATCGCTTCCCCCTCGAATCGGCTCGGCCCACTTTAGCGGGCGCTGCCAGGTCACGCCCGGATGATCAGCCCGTTCCGGATTTCGGTCCCCGCCGGCAAACGGGCATCGGTGAAGTCGGCACGGGTGACGGTCGTGTCCTCGAGATCGGCTCGGTCGAGATTGGCGTGCCTGAGGTCCGCACCGGTGAGATCGGCGCCGGAGAGATCGGCGCCGCTCAGGTTCGCGTGGGAGAGATCAGCGCCGACGAGAGAAGCGTGACTAAGGTCGGCGTCCGCGAAAAGCGCGCGGGACAGCAGGGCCCCGTTCAGCCGGGCCCACCGGAGATCGGTGTCTTCCAGATCGATGCCGGCGATGTTCGCGCCGGTCAGATCGACCACACCCGCCCAGTATCCGTCGGCTTCCGGTCCGTAGAGCAGGTGGTCGCGCAGGATGCGCTGCGCGGTCAGCCGGACCTGGGCTTCCTGCAGGTTCTGCTCGTGCCGGTCGAGCTCGTCCGGCGTCGCGTCGGAGGTGGGAGTTTCGCCCGGGGTGTAAGGCATGCGGAGGTAGGCGCAGACCACGTTCAAGATGGTTTCCTGCTGGCTTTCATGGCTCTTGCCGAGCCGTTCGAGGGCGTAGAGCCCGGCGAGCCGGACCGCGGCGTTCCTGGACCCGAGCTGGTCGGCGGCTTTGGTGTAGAGCTCGGTGACCCGTTTCTCGGCGGCATCGAGATTGACGTCGGCGGCGGTGTGTTCTTGGTGAATCTGCCGGCGAACGGCGAGCAGCAGCGCAAAGATCCCGGCGGTCCCGGCGCCGACTCCCAACCCGGTCTTGATCGCCTCGACGCGAGCGGCTGCGCGATCGTTCGCGTGGTCGGCTTCCGAGAGGAGCCAGTGGGTGGCTCCCACCACGGCGACCAGGACAACTGCGGCGGCGGTGACGACGACCCACCAGCTCAGCCCGGGCGACCGCATGCGTCCGGAGGGTTCCTTGAGCGCCCGCCACGCGCCGACGGCCACGAACAGGAGCGCGACGATGATCAAAGCCAGGCCCGGAGCAAGCGGCCGCGCCCACCGCGCGGCGGCCGGCCAGTCGACCAAGTCGAACCAGCCGGCCAAGAGCCCGGCTCCGAGCAGCCCGGCCAGGCCCGCCGCGAGTCCGAACCACCGGGCGCGCTGCCACCGTGTCATCAAGTCCACGGTCGGATAGTCGTCGACTCGCTGAACGCCGCTACAGCGGTGTACCGGCGTCGTCGAGCTGGACTCAGGTGACGGCGAGCGAGCGTGCGCTGTTGTCGAAGTCGCGGCCGAAGCACCGGGCCATGTCGTCGCAGTTCTGGTTCCAGGTGACTCCGTTGCCGTTGAAGCCCGTCTGGTTCCAGAAGGTGACGAAGCACCCGGAGCCGGCCTTGATGACGTACGAGCTGATCCGGCCGGCCACGGGGAAACCGGTGGAGAACTGGCGTACGCCGAGATTTCCTTCTGACGCCTCGTTCGTATCCTTGGCGGCGTCGCAGTAGGTGCGTCCGTAAGCGCTGGCGAAGTTCAGGTATCCACTCGCGCCGCTCCAGCCGGTGCCGTCGAAGACGGTGAGCAACGGGCTCAGCGACAGTTTCGCCTGGTAGGAATCAAGCGCCCCCTCGGTCGCGAAGCACGCGGCAGGGCCACCGGCGAGGTCTTGAACGCAGTACGCGCCGGAGGCCGCCCTCGCCTCGGCCGTTGTCGGCAGGACGAGGAGCGTGGCCGCGGCGACCGCCACACCGACGATGGTCCTCCATGGCTTCATTTTGCGTGCCTCTCCGAAGTTTCGGTTGCCGCCGGATCCGCCTTCAGTCCCAACACGCATCACTCGGTGAGCGGTTTAGTTCGATAGTCAGGGAGTCGGCCGGCTATGTGCCGGAGAGACAACGGCTCGGGTGGTCGTGGACGGCTCGCTCGGTCCAGGGCAACGCAAAAGGCCCGTGAGCTGCGGTTTCGCTGCTCACGGGCCCTGCAAGTGTGTCCGTCGGGCTGACAGGATTTGAACCTGCGACCCCTTGACCCCCAGTCAAGTGCGCTACCAAACTGCGCCACAGCCCGGACCCGCACTCGCTGAGTGCGTGAGAAGTACTTTAGCGTGTCCGCCGAACCGTCCTGCGCGCGGGGTCCTGATCCGCCTGACCTGCGGAAACAGGTCAGGCGGACTCGGGAGGCTCACGCAGCGTTGCCGGCGTGGGTCAGTGTCTGCCACGCCACGAACAGGTTGTTCGAACCCGCCGGGCGCTGGCGCTCCGTCAGCGTCTGCGTGTTCGCCATCGCGATGCCCAAGCGCGTGTGCAGCGCGTTGAAGCCCACCTCCGTCACCGGGCCGAGGCCCAGCTTCAACGAACCGCCGCAGAGCCAGGACGGCGCCGCCGTGCCCAGCTGGTACTTCGACTGGAACCCCAGCGCCTGGCGCAGGCGCTCGCCCACGTCCGTTCCGTACACGTCCTGGCCCTGGATGCGCAGCGTCTCCGCCACGTCCGCGATCGCCGCTATTCCGTAGCCCGTGTGGGTGAAGTCGCGGCAGGTCTCCTGCGTGAGGCCGTCCACGAACGTTCCCTGGCCCTGCCAATAGCCGACGATCTGGTCCCTGGTCGACAACCCGCTGCCCGGGACCGTCTTGGGCAACGATCCGTCGGAGGACAGGTACACGTAAGCCGCGACGCGGTTGCGGTAGCGGGTCACCGCCTTGTCGAAGTTCGTCTTGTCCTCCAGGAACACCGAGATGCCGACCGCGGCCTCCATCATGGACAGTTCCCAGTTGCCGTTGCTGTTGCTGCCGTTGATGATTTTGTTCAGGTAGACATTGCGCAGCATCGTGCCGAAACGGCCTGAGTTCGGCCAGCTCGTGTACGTGTACTTGATGATCTCCGCCGCGCGCGGCCAGGACGAGCCCGCCCAGCCCGTCTGCAGAGGCGCGTTGCTGTTGGTGTGACTCGTGATCGTCGCCGACCACGCGTCCATCAGCGCGATCGCTTTCTGCGCGTAGCGGGCGTCGCCGGAGATGTACCAGATCAGGGCGTCCGTGTACGCCGCGATCGCGTCTTCGCGCTCGTCCGTGCAGCCGTAGTTCGGGTTCGAGTACGAGCCGCATTCGACGACCGCGCGTGGCTTCGGTGTCCGCGAAAGCGATGCGTACGCACTCGCTTTGGCTTGGTCGTAAGCGGCTTTCCACGGCTGGGCGCCGGCGTTCACCTGCGCCTTCACGAAGTCCAGCTGCGGACGGCTGACCAGCACGCCCGGGTGCGTGAACGTCGCCGGCGCCGCGGGGGCCGGGGTGGCGACGAGGCCCAGGGCCAGCGGGACCGAGAGGGCGAGGGTCA
This sequence comes from Amycolatopsis sp. NPDC005961, assembly GCF_040629235.1. Taxonomy (NCBI): domain Bacteria; kingdom Bacillati; phylum Actinomycetota; class Actinomycetes; order Pseudonocardiales; family Pseudonocardiaceae; genus Amycolatopsis; species Amycolatopsis sp. NPDC005961. The sequence continues at coordinate 88,843 of NZ_JBEXVF010000026.1, forward strand.
GGACTTTTCTCAAGCGGGACATGGCTCTCCTCGAGACGGCGTTGTCCTTGAAGGGAGGTGGTTCACCAGCGCGCTGTCCCGACAGTCTCATGGTCCAGACCATCGTCAGTCAAGAAGCGGGATGCCCTTTCTTCGTCTCCTGAAGAAAAGAGCCGGAAAATGTTCAGCCCGCTGAACGGAAAACGCCTTCCGTTCAGCGGGCTGAATTACCGTGCCATTAGCCGAGACCCGCGCTGACGGCGTTCATCAGCGCCCCGGTGTCACCCGACATCTCCCACGCCATCACGCCGAGCAGGCCGCGCTGCTTCAGCCACGTCGTCTTCAGCCCGATCGACCAAGCGTCGTCGAACGTCCACCACTGGCCGCCGTTGCCCGTGTAGCACGACGTCGCCACCGCCGCCGTGTCGTGGTGGACCGTGCACCCCGGCACGCTCGCCAGCAGGTTCGCGTACCCGCGGGTCCCCGCTTCCTCGGTGAACTGCCCCGGGGCGGCGCCGGTCGCCGACTGCCACTCGCCGCTCTTGCCGCCGTCCGCCACGCCCTGCCAGCCTCGTCCGTAGAACGCCAACCCCAAGGTCAGCCGCCGTGGGTCGACACCCGCGTTCGTGTACGCGTTGATCGCCGCTTCCGCGCTGAAGTGGAAGTTGTACGGGTCGTCCGCGTCCGCGTACAGGTTGCCCTGGTGCCCGGTGCGGTTCGGCTCCCACGAGTTGTCGCTGCCCGAACCGTGGAAGTCGTACCCCTGCACGTTCGCCACGTCCAGGTAGCTGAACACCTTCGACAGGTCCCAGCCGGAGGCCACCTTGGCCGGGTCCGCCGGCGTGAACGCCTGCAGCTGGTACCGCTTGCCGGTCGTCGCACCGTACGCGTCGAGCTGCGCGCGGAACTCGGCCAGCAACGCCGTCAGGTTGTTCTTGTCGTTCGGGCTCCAGTGGTTGCCCGGGTGGCCGTCGGCGCTCGCCGGCCACTCCCAGTCGAGGTCGATGCCGTCGAAGAGGCCGGCCGCCGTGCCCGGGCCGCCCGCGCCGCCGTAGGTCGCGAGGTTGCCCTTGATCCACGTGTCGAGGCACGACGCCACGAACTTCTTGCGCGACGCGTCCGTGGCCGCGACGTCCGAGAAGTACTTCGAGTACGTCCAGCCGCCCAGTGAGACCAGCACCTTCAGGTTCGGGTGCTTCGCCTTGAGCTTCTTGAGCTGGTTGAAGTTGCCGCGCAACGACTCCCAGCCCGTGTCGGCCACGCCGTCCACCGACTGCGCCGCCGCGAACGGCCGCGAGTAGTCGGCCTCGGCGTCGCCCGCGCCGTCACCCTGGTTGGGATCCTGCGGGTTCGCGGTCGTGCCCTTCGTGACGCCGGAGAGGCACGTCAAGTTCACCGGGTCGATGTTCTCGAACGCGTACAGCAGGTGCGTCAGCTTCGCCGCCGCGCCCGACGTCTCGAGGTTCTTGACGAAGTACTGGCGCCCGTAGATGCCCCACTGCACGAAGTACCCGACCTTCGCGTAGCCCGCGACGATGTCGCCGGTCCGCGCCGTCACCGCGGCACTCGGCGCGGACACGTTGTCGTAGCCGTCCCGGGCGCGCACCGTGAAGGTGTACGAAGTGGACGGTGCCAGCCCCGTCACGACGGCGGACGTCGTGGTCACCGTGGTCGCCAGGGTGGAACCGCGGTAGACGTCGTAGCTGACCACGCCGGTGTTGTCCGTCGACGCTGTCCAGGCGAGGGAGACGCTGCCCGAGTCGGCGGCCGTCGAGCGCAGGCCGCCCGGCGCGGACGGCGGGGAAGTGTCGTCGGCCGGGTTGTTGGTTGTCACGGCCAGGGCCGCGCTCGCCGCGGACGTCGTGCCCTTGGAGTCCTTGGCCTTCACTGTGAACGAGTACCCGGTACCCGGCGTGAGCCCGCTGATCGTGGCGCTCGTGCCGGTCACCGAGGCGGCCAACGCCGTGCCCTGGTAGACGTCGTAGCCGGTCACCGGCAGCGATCCGGCCGTCGAGGCGTTCCAGGCCAGCGCGACCGTCTTGGTCGTCTTCGCGACCAGCCGCAGGTTGGCCGGCGCGCCCGGGGGAGTGTCGGGTGAACCGTCGCAGTTCGCGTTGTCGACCCGGCACTGCGCCGGCGTCGCCGCCGCGCTGAGCCGGAACGTCGGGCTGTACGGGTAGGTGGTGCGGCCCGGAGCCAGTGTCGCGATGTAGTACGCCGGGGTGAGCGTGACCTGGGTGCCGTTCTGCGTCACCGTGCCGTTTTCGCCGGTCGAGGCGGTGACGCCGGCGGGCAGCGTGAAGGTGATCGCCCAGTTGCTCACCGAGGCGGTCCCGGTGTTGGCGACGGTGTATGTGCCGGTGGTGCCGCTCATCGCCAGGGTGGCGGTCAGCGAACCGGCCGCGGCGGCGGGTGGCGCGAGCGCCGCGACGCCGCCGGTGGCGATCAGTACGGCGGCGAGCGCGGAGCGTAGTCGTGCGGGAGTGCGTCTCATGGCGGTTCTCCAAGCGGCACGAGGGACGAGGTGGTCTAGACCACGTCCGAATGTAACCCGCACCGGATAACCGGTCTAGACCACATCGATCAAGACGAAACGGGCCCGCGCCCGAACGGTCGAAGCCGTTGTCCGAACGGAGGTTTCACCGCCCCGTGAAGGTCGCTTTCCCCGGTCCGTCGGCGAGGAACGACTTCACGGCGTTGCGGAGGTCCTCTGTCTCGAACAGCTCGGCGGCGATCGACGTGATCTTCGCGTTCGCCTCCGGGACACCGCCGGTGGAGAAGTGGTCGAGGACGCGCTTGGTCGCCGCGTGAGCGCGCGTCGGCCCCTCGGCGAGCCGGGCGGCGAAGGCACGGGCCGCGTCGTCGAAGCCGTCGTCGGCCAGGACGCGGTTGACGACGTTCCAGCGCTCGAGCGTCGCGGCGTCGTAGGTGTCCCCGGTCATCACGAACTCCTTGGCGCGGCCGACGCCGGCGCGCGCGGCGAGCCGCTGGGTGCCGCCCATGGTCGGCGTCAGCCCGACGACCTTCTCGACCAGCCCGAACTTCGCGCGCGACGCGGCGAGGAGGAGATCGCACGCCACGGCCACCTCGAACGCCCAGGTCAGGCAGAGGCCGTGCGCGGCGAACACCGTCGGGAACGGCAGCGCGGCGATCCGGTCCGGCACCGCGAGCATCTCGTCGAAGAGCACCTTCGCCTCGGCGGGCGAGCCCTGCGCGTCGAACAGCGAGACGTCCACACCGCCGCTGACCACCTTGCCCTCGGCGCGGATCAGCAGCGCCCGCGCGGGCGACGTTTCCAGGGCGCCGATGGCGTCCGACAGGTCCGTTTGCAGCGAAGCCGTGTAGAGGTTCAACGGCGGAGCGTCGATCGTCAGGACGGCGAGCCCGCCGTCACGGTCGAGGCGGACCTGGTCGGTCATGTTCACCCTGCTTCTTCGGCGGCGACGATGTCGTCCCAATACTGCTGGGCCTCCGGGCGCCAGTCGACGTGTTTGTGATGGAACAGTTCCGCCGCTTTCGTCCCGCTCCACTTCGCCGGCAGGAGCTCGGCGGGCAGCTGCGGGTCGAGGAACGGGAACCGCCGCCACTCGTGGACCAGCTCGGTCTGCGCGCGCAGGACGGCCCGGCCGCCGGTCGGGTGCAGGCCGGTGAACCGGTCGATGAAGTCCTCGTAGCGGTCCTTCAGCTCGGTGAGGTCCCAGGACCGCGCGACCATGGTCTCCTGCTCGCCGACCTCGCCGTAGCCGGCGGTGAAGGACATCGCCTGGGCGTCCAGGCCGAGCTCGCTGACGATCTGCTGGGCCTCCCGCTGGCGGCTGAGGTCCGGGCTGACCCACACGCCGGCGACGGGCGAGCCGAAGCCCGCCCAGGTCAGCCGCGTGCGCAGGCGGTGCCGCAGGTCGCGCTTGGCTTCCGGCACGGAGACGATGAGCATCAGCCACTGGCCGTTCCAGGGGCGCTCTTCGCGGCCGAACGCGTAGATCCGCTCGGCGCCCTCGGTCAGGAGACGGCGGCCCGGCGGCGTCAGCGACCAGCGCACCCGGCGCCCGACGCGCTCGGAGACCATCCAGCCCTCGGCGGCGGAGCGGGCCAGCGCCTGCCGCGCCGACTTCTCCTCGATGTCGAGGATGCCGAGCACCTCGACCAGCATCGACGTCCAGACCGGCGTGTCACGGGGCAGCGTGTACTCGCCGAGCACGGTCATCAGCAGCGACCGTGCGCTGGCGTGGCTGACCTCGCGGCGCCGGCTCACCGTGGGGCGGGGCGCGGAGGGGCGGCCTTCCCTCGGTTTCGGCCTGCGGCCGAGGGTGACCGGGGGAGCGGATTCGCCCATCTGTGTTCACCGACCTCACTGCTTGGCTGTTCTGACAACCGAACAGGTTACCCACACTCAGTGATCAAAGCGCCACCGGACACACACAGCCGGTGGGTTTGACCATGATCTGACAGTTCAGCACGTGGCCGTAGACTTGGCCACCTCATGAGCGCAACTCTCGTCGCGAAGGACCTGGCCGCGGGCCACGGTGACCGCATCCTCTTCTCCGGCCTCGATCTCGTGGTCGCGCCCGGCGACGTCGTCGGCCTGGTCGGCGTCAACGGCGCCGGCAAGTCGACGCTTCTGCGGACGCTGGCCGGGCTCGCCCAACCCGATGACGGCGAGATTCGGCTGAACCCGCCGACCGCCACCGTCGGGCACCTGCCGCAGGAACCCGAGCGGCGCGAAGGCGAGTCGGTGCGGGCGTTCCTGGCGCGGCGCACCGGCGTGTCGGCGGCGCAGGCGGACCTCGACTCGGCGACCTCGGCGCTGACCGCGGGCGAGGCCGGCGCGGACGACCGCTACGCCGTGGCGCTGGACCGCTGGCTCGACCTGGGTGGCGCCGACCTCGACGAGCGCGCCGCCGAAGTGGCCGCCGACCTGGGGCTCGCCGTCGACCTGGACCAGCCGATGACGTCGCTCTCGGGCGGGCAGGCCGCCCGAGCCGGGCTCGCGTCGCTGCTGCTGAGCCGCTACGACGTCTTCCTGCTCGACGAGCCCACCAACGACCTCGACCTGGACGGGCTGGCGCGGCTGGAGCGGTTCGTGTCCGGCCTGCGGTCGGCGACCGTCCTGGTCAGCCACGACCGCGAGTTCCTGGCGCGGACCGTCGACCGCGTCGTCGAGCTGGACCTGGCCCAGCAGCAGGTCAACGTCTACGGCGGTGGCTACGAGGCGTACCTCGAAGAGCGCGAGGTCGCGCGCCGGCACGCGCGTGAGGAGTACGACGAGTACGCCGACACGAAGGCGTCCCTCGAAGCGCGCGGGCGGATGCAGCGGGCGTGGATGGAGAAGGGCGTCAAGAACGCCCGCCGGAAGCAGCCCGACAACGACAAGAACGCCCGGAAGTTCCGCGCGGAGGCCACCGAGAAGCAGGCGTCGAAGGCCCGGCAGACCGACCGGATGATCGAGCGGCTGGACGTCGTCGAGGAGCCGCGCAAGGAGTGGGAGCTGCGGATGGAGATCGCCGCGGCCCCGCGGGCGGGCGCAGTGGTCGCGACCCTGCGCGGCGCGGTCGTCCGGCGCGGCGGGTTCACGCTCGGACCGGTCGACCTGCAGATCGACTGGGCGGACAAGGTCGCCATCACCGGCGCGAACGGCTCCGGCAAGTCGACGTTGCTGGCCGCGCTCCTCGGCCGGGTCCCCGTCGACGAGGGCGACGCGGCCCTCGGGCCCGGCGTGGTGGTCGGCGAGGTCGACCAGGCCCGGCAGCTGTTCCTGGGCGACGTGCCGTTGGCCGAGGCTTTCGCGCGCGAGGTGCCTGAGCTGCCCGACGCCGAAGTCCGGACGTTGCTGGCCAAGTTCGGTCTCAAGGCCGCGCATGTGCTGCGTTCCGCGGCGACGCTCTCGCCGGGGGAACGGACGCGGGCCGCTTTGGCTCTGCTGCAGGCGCGCGGGGTGAATCTGCTGGTGCTGGACGAGCCGACCAACCACTTGGACCTGCCGGCGATCGAGCAGCTCGAGGCGGCGCTGGACAAGTACCCGGGCACGCTGCTGCTGGTGACGCATGACCGGCGGATGCTCGACGCCGTGCACGTCGGCCGCCGCCTTGAGGTTGATGGTGGGAAGGTTCGCGAGCTGTGACGCTGGTGCTTCCGGCTGGGCGGCTTTGCAGAGCGGTGCTCTCGACTCTGAGCGGTGCTCGCCAACGCCGGTGAGCAGTGCTCTCGTGGGGAAGCGCCGCTCACCCCTTCGTCGCGCCGCCCGTAAGGCCTTTTACGAACTGCTTCTGCAACGCCAAGTAGAAGATCAACACCGGCAGCGTGGCCAGGAACATCAGCGCGAACACGCTGCCCAGGTCGGCCTGGTACTGGCCGATCGAACGATAGATACCCGTGGTGATCGTCGTCCCCTGGCTGGGGCCCAGGATGATCAGCGGGTCGATGAAGTCGTTCCAGATCCACACGCCGAGGAAGATCAAGACCGACGCCGTCGCCGGCCGCAGCAAAGGGAACACCACGCGCCAGAACACCTGCATGCGGCTCGCGCCGTCGAGGAGGGCCGCCTCCTCCAGTTCCACCGGGACCCCGCGGATGAACCCGCTGAACACGAACACCCCGAACGGCACGTAGTACCCGACGTTGAACAGGACCAGCCCCTGCAGCGTCGCCATCAGGTGCGTGACGCGCAGGACGTCCGTGATCGGGATGAGGATGACCTGCGGCGGAATCATCAACCCGGCCAGCAGCACGAGCGTCAGGACCTTCGTCCACCGCTTGCCCGAGCGCGCCAGGTAGTGGCCGAGCATCGCCGACAGCACCGTCAGCACCAGGATCGACAGCACCGTGACCACGATGCTGTTGGTCAAGCTGACCCAGAACAGCCCGTCCGGCCGGGTCAGCACCGCGTGGATGTTGGCCAGCGTCGGCGGCAGCGGGAGCGACGCCGGCGACGCGGCGATCCGGTCGCCCTGCTTGACCACGTTGACCAGCACCAGGTACAGCGGCACGAAAAACACCGCGCTGACGACGAGCGCGACCGACGGCCGCAGCCAGGCCCGCGTCACAGGTCCACCTCCCGGCGGCGGAGGAAGTTCAGCACGACCGTGGTCACCACCGCGACGATCACCAGCATCAGCACGGCCATCGCCGACGCGTAGCCGACGTGGTTCGAGTCGAACCCCGTCTGCAGCACGTCGAACGCGATCGTCGCCGTGGCTCCGGAACCCGGGCCGCCGTTGGTGATCACCTTGACGTAGTCGTAGGTCTTGAACGCCGAAATGAGCAGCACGACCGTGTTGATCGTCAGCGACGGCGCGAGCAGCGGCCACGTGACGGCGCGGAACCGCCGCAGCGGCCCGGCGCCGTCGATTTCGGCGGCCTCCAGCAGCTCGGTCGGCACGCCCTGCAACCCGGCGAGATAGACGACGACGCAGAACCCGAGCATCTGCCAGCACACGATCGACGCGACCGAGTACAGCGCGACGTCCGGATCGGACAGCCAGCCCGGCGGGTGCTCGACCCCGATCGCCCGCAGCAGCGTGTTCAGCGGGCCCTGGTCGTCGAGCAGCCGCGACCAGACGATCGAGACGACGACCGAGCTGAGGATCACCGGCGTGAAGAAGACGCTGCGCAAAGCGTTGTACAGCCAGCCTTTCCGGTCCAGCAGCAGTGCGACGCCCAGGCCGAGGACGTTCGGCACGACCACCACGATCACCGTCAGGATCGTGGTGACCCTCAGTGCGGTCAAGAACTGCTCGTCGGTGAAGAGCAGCTGGTAGTTCTCGAAGCCGACGAACTTCACCGGCGGGTTGAACGGGTTGTAGTTCGTGAGGCTGTACCCGAAGCTGATCAGGATCGGCGCCATCACGAAGCACAGGTAGACGAGCACCCCCGGAGCGCCGAACGACGCGAAGTGCCACACCCGCGGCAGGATCGGCTTGCGCCGCCGCGTGCGGTGGGCGGGCGTCCGCCGGGACGAAGGGGGAGCCGGAGGACTGACGACGGCGGCCAAGTCAGCCCGCCTTCGCCCACTCGGTGTCCAGGAACGCGCACGCGTCGGCCACGGACTTGCGGCCGGTGATGACGTCCTGGGCGGCCTGGTCGACCTTGTCCTTCATGCCGGGCAGCAGGCCGTCGTCGGCGGTCTCCCAGCGGAAGGCGTGCACCACGGCGTTCTGCTGCACGGCCTGGGTGTAGAGGTCGTAGCCGGCCTTGAAGGTCGGGCCGACGTCCGCGGGCGGGGTGTAGCCCTTGATCGCCGGGAACAGGCCGTCGGCCTTGACCGACGCGTCGAGCTGGTCCTTGTCGAGCTGGAAGCCCAGGGCGAACTTCTTGGCGGCGTCGAGGTTGGCCGCCTTGGCGTTCACGATCATGCCGCCGCCGGTGTAGGCCGGGACGACGAGCTTGCCGTCCTCGGTCGGGAAGTTGAAGACGCCGACTTCGAAGTCGTGCTTCTTGGTGTCGGCGTTGGCGGCGAACCAGTTGCCCATCGGGTACATCGCGCTCTTGCCGTCCAGGAAGGCCTGCTCGGTCGCCGCGTAGTCGCGGGACACGCTCGTCTTGTCCACGTAGCCCCTCGAGGCGAGCTCGGCGAGCTTCGAAAACGCTTTCTGGAACGCCGGGTCGGTGAACTTGACCTTGTCCGCGCGGCGCTGGGTCAGCCAGTCGGGGACGCTGTTGTACACCTCGGTGCTGACCAGTCCGGAGAGGATCATCGAGGAGGGGAAGCCGTCCTTGCCGCCGCCGATGGTGAAGGGCGCGATGCCCTTGTCCTTCAGCTTTCCGGCGTCGGCTTCCAGCTCGGCCCACGTCTTCGGTGTCGAGGTGATGCCCGCGTCGGCGAACATCTTCTTGTTGTAGTAGATCGGCGGGATGGTCTGGGTGTTCGCCGGCAGCTGGAAGTACTTGCCCTGCACCGGGTTGGCCTCGGGGAACTGGAAGTCCTTGAGCTCGCTGGGCGTCCACGCGTAGAGGTTGCCCGCTTCGGCGAAGCCCGCCGAATCGACGGCGATCATCACGTCGGGGAACTGACCCGACTGCAGGAGCTGCTTCGCGTACGACGTCCGCCCGTCGGCGGTCGGGGCGACGAGCTTCTTGACCTTGATCCCCGGGTTCTTGTCGGTGACGCGCTTGATGGCGGCGTCCCAGTAGGCCGGGGTGAGGTTCGGTGTCTCGAACGTCAGGAAGGTGATTTCCTCGCTGCCGCCGCTGCCGGTGTTCGAGCCGACCGAACATCCGCTCACGGCCAGGAGCACTGCCGCTCCGAGCGCCAGGGACCGCCTCATCGTTCCTCCCACGTGCCACCCACCATATGTGATGTATGACGCATTTGATCGGACCTCTGATGCGGTGTCAAGCGTCGAATCACGTCGAATCCGGGGTCGATCCGCCGAGAGATCAGATCTTTCGCCGCAATCGGAGGACTTTGCTCGCGAAGTCGCCGGTCGGCAGGCCGAGGGGCAGCCCGCGGGCGAGCAACACCGCGCCGCTGTGCGTGGTGCCGTCGTCGGAATCGACGTACCGGTGAGCGGGATCGAGGCCCTCGAGCCGCAGCGGACGCTCCGGCGCGTTGAAGTGCGAAGCCTGCCGGTAGGCGAAGACGACCGTCCGGTCTTCGTGGACGTACTGGAGTGCGGTGACGCCGTCGTCGACCGGCGGCCGGAGCCGGTGGAGCGCGCCGTGCTGCACGACGGGCCGGATGTCCTTGTAGAGCGCGACGAGTTCGCGGGCGAGCGCGAGGTCGTCGCCGGGCCAGCGCACGATGTCGCCGCCGATGCCGAGCACGCCGGCCATGGCGACGTGGAACCGGAACCGCAGCGGCACCGAGCGGCCCGTGACGAAGTTCGGGTTGTCGGTGACCCAGGCCGACATCGCGCCGGCCGGGTAGAGCTGGCTGTAGCCGTGCTGGATCCGCAGCCGGTCGAGGGCGTCGGTGTTGTCCGACGTCCAGACCTGGTCGGCGCGGGCGAGCACGCCGAGGTCGATCCGGCCGCCCCCGCCGCTGCACGCCTCGATGCGCAGGCCGGGATGGTCGTCCCGGAGGCGGTCCATGAGCGCGTGGACCGCTCGGGTGTGCTCGACCCACAGGCGGTCCGGGTCGGCCTCGCCCGGCCAGCCCGCTTCGCTGAACGGGCGGTTCATGTCCCACTTGAGGAAGTCGACGCCGTGGTCGCCGACGAGCCGGTCGAGCCAGTCGTGCGCCCACTCCCGGACGTCGGGCCGGGCGAAGTTGAGGACGAGCTGGTTGCGCAGCTCCGACCGGCGCCGGTGCGGGTGGTGCAGGACCCAGTCCGAGTGCGCGCGGTAGAGGTCGCTGTCCGGGTTGACCATTTCGGGCTCGACCCAGATGCCGAACTTCATGCCGAGGCCGTGCACGACGTCGATGAGCGGTCCGAGCCCGTCGGGGAACCGGGCGCGGTCGACGTGCCAGTCGCCGAGGCCGGCGTGGTCGCCGGTGCGTCCGCCGAACCAGCCGTCGTCCAGCACGAACAGTTCGACGCCGAGCGCCGCGGCGCGCTCGGCCAGAGTGCGCTGGCCCTGCTCGGAGACGTCGAAACCCGTTGCCTCCCAGGAGTTGTAGAGCACCGGGCGCAGCTCTCGCGGGTGGGGGAGGACATGCTCGCGGACGTAGGCGTGCCAGGCGCGGCCGGCGGCGCCGAACCCGCCGGCGGTGTACAGCCCGGCCGCCACCGGGGTGACCAGCGGCTTGCCGGGACCGACGCGGTGGGTGACGCCGTCCTGGCCGAACCCGCCGCTGACGGTCAGCCGCCCGGTGGACGACCGGGTGGTGGTGAGGCGCCAGGAACCGCTCCAGGCGAGGGCGACGCCGTAGACCTCGCCGTGGCGTTCGGTCGCGGTGGCGTCGTCGACCATGACCCACGGGTTGGCGTGGTGCCCGGTGATCCCGCGGCGGCTGGCGAAGGTCGTTTCGCCGTGGGGCGCGGGGGTGCGGCGGAGCTGGGTTTCCGCGGCCCAGCGGCCGGTGACGTGGCTGAGCCGGTAGTCCTCGAGGAGGGGCAGCACCCAGGTCGCGGAGTCGGCCCGGACCACTTCGACGTCGGTGTCAGCGGCCAGTTCGGTCCACCGTTCGAGCACGTCGCCGCGATGCCGGTAGTGCAGGGTGATCCGCAGCGGGTAGTGGCGGTCGGCGAAGTGGATCTTCAGGTGATCCCGAGTGATGTCGTGGTCCTGATAGCGCCATTCCAGAGCCCGCGTGCCGTCGGCGAACCGGAGCTGGAGGGCGGGGGTCCAGTACTTGGTCCCGCCGTCCGCGGCCAGTTCGTCCCGGCCTTCGCCGGGGTCGTTGAAGCCGTCCCACCAAGGGAGCGTTTTACCGATGAGGTCCGGGATGTCTTCGGCGGGCAGCCTCGGGCCCCAGTAGACGTGGGTGGGCACGTCGTCCTCGTCGAGCCGCAGCGCGTAGGTGCTCGACGCGGCGGTGAGCACCCACGCGCGATGGTCTTCGAGGAAGCGGATCCCGGCCATGCGGGCCATCCTGGCGCCGGGACCGCCGTCGGCCAAGAGATGTCCCGCTGACCGGATGTGTCAGCCGAGGAGGGGTCAGGGCCGGTCGGTGAGGTAGCCGCCCATGGTCTTGAAGTACTCGGTCGCGGGCAGGTCCGTGCCGTCGGCGGTGCGAACCTGCTCCACCAGCAGACCCGGTGCCCGGCCGCGACGCGCGTCCGGCCCCGCCACGATCACCACGCCCTCGCCCTCCCGGATGAAGATGCGGCCCGGCGTGCCCCCGTAGTGCCCGCGGGACACCGAGGCGCGGAGGACGCGCAGCTGCTCACCGCGGTGGAAGGTGAACGCGTTCGGGTACGGGTCGGACAGCGCGCGCACGAAACGCTCGATGTCCGACGGCGGTGACGTCCAGTCGATGAGGCTGTCGCGCGCCGCCCGCTTGTGGAAGAAGCTGGCCTTCGTGCGGTCCTGGGGCACCGGGGTGTAGCCGGTCTCGATCATCGAGATCGCTTCGGCCGTGATCGGGGCGATCAGGTCGACCGTGCGGTGGAACAGGTCCGTCGTCGTGTCCGCCGGGCCGACCGGGATCGCGCGCTGCAGGACGATGTCGCCCGCGTCGAGCTCGCCGTCCATCATGTGGGCGGTGACGCCGACCTCCGGCTCGCCGTTGATCATCGCCCAGATCAGCGGGGAGAAGCCGGCGTAGGACGGCAGCAGCGAGTCGTGGATGTTGAGGGTGCCGTGGCGCGGGAGCTCGAAGATCTCCGGCGGCAGCCACGTGCGCCAGTTGTTCGCCACGATCAGGTCGAGGTCCGCCGCCTTCAGCTCGGCCAGGAGCTCGGCGTCGTCCGGGCGGTTGCGCAGCAGGACGCGGATGCCGTTCGCCTCGGCGAGGTCGGCGACCGAGTCGGCCCAGATCCGCTCGTAGGCGTGGTCGCTCTTCGGGTGCGTGACCACGAGGGCGACCTCGTGGCCGGCGTCGATGAGCGCCTGGAGGGTCCGGTGCCCCCAGGTCTGGTAGCCGAACATCGCCACGCGCATTCGAGAGTGCCCTTTCGTGATCGGGGACGAACATCACCACGAACGTACTAGGCGAGGCTCGCCTAAGTTAGGTTAGGGTTCCCTGAACCGTACCGGAGCGCGCGAGGGAGCAACATGGCTGCAGAGGTCCCGATCTACGACATCGTCGGCGTGGGCTTCGGACCGTCGAACCTGGCCCTCGCGATCGCTCTGGCCGAGCACAACGCGGGCCCGGGCGAGCCGGTGACCGCGCACTTCCTCGAACGGCAGCCGCGCTTCGGCTGGCACCGCGGGATGCTGATCGACACCGCGACCATGCAGGTGTCGTTCCTCAAGGACCTGGTCACCATGCGGAACCCGACCAGCGAGTTCAGCTTCCTCAACTACCTGCACGCGGCCGGCAGGCTGGTCGACTTCATCAACCACAAGAACCTGTTCCCGTTGCGCGTCGAGTTCCACGACTACTTCGAGTGGGCGGCCGCGAAGGTCGACGACGTCGTCTCCTACGGCACCGAGGTCGTCGCCGTGAAGCCGGTGTACGACGGTGCGGAGGTCGCCTACTTCGACGTCGAAGCCTCGGACGGGTCGTCGCTGCGCGCCCGGAACCTGGTGGTGGGGACGGGCTTGCGGCCCCAGCTGCCCGAAGGCGTCACCGCCGGCGACCGGATCTGGCACAACAGCGAGCTGCTGTTCCGCGTGGACGCCCTGCGCGACCGCGATCCGAAGCGGTTCGTCGTGGTCGGCGCCGGGCAGAGCGCCGCGGAGGTCGCCGCGCTGCTGCACGACGAGTTCCCGCGCGCCGAGGTGTGCGCGGTGTTCGCGCGCTACGGCTACAGCCCGGCCGACGACAGCTCGTTCGCCAACCGGATCTTCGACCCGGACGCCGTCGACCAGTTCTACGGCGCGGGCGAGCCGGTCAAGGACCGCCTGATGCGCTACCACGGCGCGACGAACTACTCGGCCGTCGACGTCGACCTGATCGACGAGCTGTACCGCCGGACGTACCGCGAGAAGGTCGTGGGCGTGGAACGGTTGCGGCTGTTCAACGTCTCGCGCCCGGTCGAGGTGACGGCCGCGGGAACCGTGACCGTCGAGTCCTTGACGACCGGCGAGCGAACGACGCTGGAGGCCGACGCGGTCGTCTACGCGACCGGCTACCGGCCCGCCGACCCGACCCCGCTGCTCGGCGAGCTCGGCCCGCGCTGCCTGCGCGACGACGAAGGACGCCTGCGCGTCGAGCGCGACTACCGGCTCACGACGGAGCCGCCCCTGCGCGGCGGGATCTACCTGCAGGGCGGCACCGAGCACACGCACGGCATCACGTCGTCGCTGCTGTCGAACACCGCGGTGCGGGTGGGGGAGATCCTGCAGTCCGTTGTGGACCGACGGCTGGTCGAGGCGCCCGAAGGGGAGTACGCCGTCAGCGCGCGGTGATCTGCTCCCGGAGGATGTCGCCGTGGCCGGTGTGGCGGGCGTACTCCTCGATGAGGAACAGGTAGATGAACCGCAGGCTGACCTCGCCGACGACCGGGTGCGTCCACCGGTCGTCGAGCGAGCGGCCCGCCGCGATCTCGCGGGAGCGCGCGCTCGTCCGCTCGTACTCGGCGATCACGTCGGCCACGGTCTCGTCTTCGGCGACGGCGAAACTGGCGTCCCCGGGAGTCGAAGGGCCGTCGCACTCGGACTCGTCCAAGCCGGCCACCAACCACTGGAACCAGCGGCGCTCGGCGACGGCGGCGTGCTTGACCAGGCTGATCGGCGTGGTCAGGGACGGCACCAGCCGCCGCCGGGCGTCGCTTTCCGACAGGCCACGCGCGTTCTCGACGAGGGCGAGCCGGTTGCGGTCGAGCATGGCTTCGAGCAGGTCACGCTCGGGGCCGAGGGTCTTTTCGGGCAGCACGTACACGGGCATCAGCTTCCTGGAACGGGGAGAGTGCCGGAATCGGCGAGAGAGCCCAGGATAGCGCTAGTCGACCGGTGCCGGGTGGTGCCGGCTGATCGGGATCACCATCGGCGTCCCGCTCACGGGATCGGGCGTCACCTGGCAACGAACGTCGAAGACCTCGTCCACCAGTTCCTCGGTGATGACCTCGACCGGCTTGCCCGAGGCCACGATCCGCCCGGACTTCATCGCGATCACGTGGTCGGCGTAGCGGCAGGCCTGCGGCAGGTCGTGCAGCACCATCACGACCGTCCGGCCCTCGCCGCGGTTGAGGTCGACGACGAGGTCGAGCACGTCGATCTGGTGGGCCAGGTCGAGGTAGGTCGTGGGCTCGTCCAGCAGCAGCACCGGCGTGCCCTGCGCGACCGCCATCGCGATCCACGCGCGTTGCCGCTGGCCGCCGGAAAGCTCGTCCACCGGACGGTCGGCCAGGTCGGTCATCGACGTCGCCTCCAGCGCGTCCCGCACCGCGCCTTCGTCCGATGTGGACCATTGCCGCCACCAGCTCTGGTGCGGGGCACGGCCGCGGCCGACGAGGTCGGCCACCGTCATGCCTTCCGGGGCCACCGGGGACTGCGGCAGGATCCCGAGCCGCTGGGCGACCTGGCGCGTCGGCAGGTCGTGGATCGAGCGGCCGTCGAGGTACACCCCGCCCGACTTCGGCGTGAGCAGCCGGGCGAGCGTGCGCAGCAGCGTCGACTTCCCGCACGCGTTCGGCCCGACGATCGCCGTGACCTGGCCGTCCGGGATGTCGAGGTCGAGGCCGTCGATGACGACGCGGTCGTCGTAGGCGACGCGCAGGTCCCGCACCCAAAGCGACGGTGTCATCTTCTCAGCCTCCGGAGCCGGATCGGTTGGCCCTGGCCAGCAGCCAGAGCAGCAGCGGGGCGCCGAGCACGCCGGTCACGATGCCGACCGGGAGCGCCGACGCCGTCAGCGAGCGGGCGATGATGTCGCTGCCCAGCACCACGACCGCGCCGGTGAGCGCGGACGCCGTGATCGGCGGCGAGGACAGCTTGGCGAGCCGTTGCGCGATCTGCGGCGAGGTCAGCGCGACGAACGAGATCGGGCCCGCCGACGCCGTCGCGAACGCGACCAGGCCGGCGCCGGCCAGCAGCAGGCCCAGCCGGACCGGCTGCACCGGCGTGCCGAGCCCGGCGGCCACGTCGTCGCCGAGCAGCAGTGTCTGCATCCACCGGGACAGCGCCAGCACCAGCGGGAACAGCACGACCAGTGCGAAGAACAGCGGGACGACGTGCTCCCAGCCGCGGTTGGCGAGGTTGCCGACCAGCCAGCCGATCGACGCCTGCGCGTCGGTGATCTGCGCTTTGCTCAGCAGGTAGTCGGTCAGGCTGGTGCACATCGCGAAGACCCCGATGCCCACCAGCAGGATCCGGTAGCCGGTGGTGCCGCGCCGCCACGCCAGCGCGTAGACCAGCAGCGCCGTGCACAGGCCGCCGAGGAGGCCGAGCGTGGTGGTGCCGAGCCCGCCGCCGAAGCCGAACGCGATCCCGGCGACCACGGCCGTCGCCGCGCCCGCGTTGATGCCGATCATGTCCGGGCTGGCCAGCGGGTTGCGGGTGATGGTCTGGAACACCGCACCGGACGCGCCGAACGCGAGCCCGGCCAGCAGCCCGGTGAGCGCCCGGGGCAGCCGCAGTTCCTGCACGATGTAGCCGTTTCCGCTGTCGCCGCCGCCGAAGAGGCCGGACAGGACGTCGGACACGGTCATCGGGACGTCGCCGATCGTCATGCCCACGCAGAAGAGCACGAACGCGAGCACGGCGAGGATCACGGAGACGAGCAGCAGCCGGGGCCGGACCCGGCCGGACACCGAACCGGCGCGAAAGGTGACGCGGTCGCTCCGGACCTGCAGCAGGCTCATGTCAGGACTCCACGAGCTTGCGGCGGCGGACCAGGTAGATGAAGAACGGCGCGCCGAGGAACGCGACGATCACGCCCGCGCGGATCTCGCTCGGCCGCGCCACGATCCGGCCCAGGATGTCCGCGGCGAGCAGCAGGCACGGCGCGAGGATCGCGGTGTAGGGCAGCAGCCACCGGTGGTCGGGCCCGATCACGAACCGCACCGCGTGCGGGACGATCAGGCCGAGGAACACGATCGGCCCGGCGACGGCGACGGCGGCGCCGGTCAGCAGGGTGATCGCCAGCGCGCCCCGCAGCCGCAGCGGGCCGAGCTTCCGGCCGAGCGCGATCGCGACGTCGTCACCGAGCGCGAGGCTGTTCAACGCGGGGCCGCTCGCGATCGCCAGCACCACGCCGACGACGAGGAACGGCAGTACCTGCAGCAACGCGGTCGCGTCGACGCCGGAAAGCGAGCCGGCCGACCAGAAGCGGTAGCGGTTGAGCGCCACCGGGTCCGACAGCACCATCGCGCTGGTGAACGAGGAGAGCAGCGCCGTGACGGCGGCCCCGGCGAGCGCGAGCTTGACCGGGCTCGACCCGGCCCGCCCGCGCGTGCCGAGGTAGTAGACGACGGCCGTGGCGAGGAGCGCGCCGGCGAAGGCGAACCAGATGTAGCCGTAGAGCGAGCTGATCCCCAGCACGGTGATCGAGAACACGATGGCGAACGCGGCCCCGGCGCTGACGCCCAGCAGGCCCGGGTCGGCGAGGGGGTTGCGGGTGAGCGCCTGCATCACCGTGCCGGCCAGCCCGAGACCCGCGCCGACGAGGACCGCGAGGAGCGTCCGCGGCATCCGGACACTGTGGATGATCACCGCGTCCGCGGAGCCGTCGTCGTGCCACAGCACCTGCCAGACGGCACCGAACGAGATCTCCTTGGAGCCCAGCCAGACGCTCAGCAGGCACAGGAGAACGAGGACACCGAGGGCGGCCAGGAGGCCGAGCGCGCGGCCCGTGTGTGGCGGGCGTCGCGTGAGAGCGATCCCTCCGGGGTCTGTTCGCACCGCACCTCCGACTGGTACCCATTTAGGTAAGGCTAACCGATGGTACAGCAGTGCATTCTCACCCTCGGTTTGTTAGGTTGCCCTAAGTCCAAGCCCGGATCCGGGCATCTTGAGCAGCGGGAGGCTGGTCTACCGGTGAGTAACGGTGACGCTGTGCAGCAGGTGGCGGAGCTCGGATTCTGGCGTGACCGCCTCGCCTCGGCGCCGAAGGAGCTCCCGCTGCCGATCGACCGGCCGTACCCGGCTCGGGCGGTCCCGGCGCGGCTGACCCGGCCGCGGCCCGCGACCGACGAGCTGACGCTCCTCGCGGGTTTCGTCGTGCTGCTTTCCCGGTACGCGGGAACCGTCGACGTCGTCCTCGGCATCGGCTCGCTGGTGCCGCTGCGGGTCGATCTCGGTGGCTCGCCCGGGTTCGCGGACGTCGTCACGCGGGTGCGCGACGCGCGTGAAGAGGCATTGGCCCACCGAGTCCCGTTCGACGACCTGGTCGCTGAAGTCGAGCCCGAGCCGGGTCGCGGGGGATCGGTGGTCGTCAACGTCGGCTTCGGCGCCGAGACCGACCTGCCCCTGGACGTGAACCTGGGTGTCGACGGCGAAGCGCTGGTCGTCGACTACCGCGCCGACGTCCTCGACGAGTCCACAGTGGACCGCATGCTCGGGCACCTCGGCCACCTCCTGGCCGACGCCCTGAAGCGTCCACAGTGGCCGGTCGAACGCCTGGACCTGCTGCCGGAGCCGGAACTGCGGCAGCTCCTGCGCGAGTGGAACGACACCGACTTCGACGCGCCGCCGTCGACGCTGCCCGAGCTGTTCGCCGCCCGCGTCGCGGAAGCCCCGGACGCCGTGGCGCTCGTCTTCGAGGACGAGGAACTGACCTACGCCGAGCTGGACGCGCGCGCGAACCGGCTCGCCCACGTCCTGATCGGGCGCGGCGCCGGGCCGGAACGGGTGGTCGCGCTGGCCGTGCCGCGCTCCCTGGACATGGTCGTGGCCGAGCTGGCCGTGCTCAAGGCCGGCGCCGCCTACGTGCCGCTGGACCCGGCCTACCCGGCCGAGCGGATCGTGTTCATGGTCGGTGACGCCCGCCCGGTGTGCGTGCTGACCACCGGTGAACTGGCAGACCACTTCGAGAGTGCGGTCGTTCTCGAAGAACTCGACCTCGACGCGGCGCCGGACACGGACCCCGCCGCGGCGATCGTCCCGGCGAACGCGGCCTACGTCATCTACACGTCCGGCTCCACCGGCCGGCCCAAGGGCGTCGTCGTCTCCCACGCCGGAGTCGCGAAGCTCGTCGCGACGCAGTCCGAGCGGTTCGGGGTGGGCCCGCACAGCCGGGTGCTGCAGTTCGCGTCGCCGAGCTTCGACGTCGCGTTCTGGGACCTGTGCCTCGGCCTGCTTTCCGGCGGACGCCTGGTGATCGTCCCCGCCGAGCGGCGCGTGCCCGGCCCCGAGCTGGCGGACTACGCGCACGCCAAGGGCGTCGACTTCATGATCCTGCCGCCCGCGCTCCTGGCCGAGTTCCCCGACGACTGCGACCTGCCGCGCGACAGCGTCCTGCTGGCCGGGACCGAGCGGGTGTCGCCGGAGCTGGTGCGCCGATGGGCGCCGGGACGGCGGATGTTCAACGCCTACGGCCCGACCGAAGCCACCACCAACTCGACGCTCGGGCTGTGCGACCCGGAGATCGCGCCCGGCTCGGCCGTGCCGATCGGCGTCCCGGACCCGGGCACCCGCGCGTACGTCCTCGACGCGTCGCTCGCACCGGTCCCGGTCGGCGTCGTCGGCGAGCTGTACCTCGCCGGATCCGGCCTGGCCCGGGGATACCTGGGACGGCCGGGGCTGACGGCGGAACGGTTCGTGGCCGACCCCTTCGGCTCCGGGGGTCGCCTTTACCGCACCGGTGACCTGGTGAAGTGGCTGCCGGACGGCCGGCTCGTCTTCCTGGGCCGGGCCGACGACCAGGTGAAGATCCGCGGC
This sequence comes from Amycolatopsis sp. NPDC005961, assembly GCF_040629235.1. Lineage (NCBI taxonomy): Bacteria > Bacillati > Actinomycetota > Actinomycetes > Pseudonocardiales > Pseudonocardiaceae > Amycolatopsis > Amycolatopsis sp. NPDC005961. The sequence goes on from NZ_JBEXVF010000026.1 coordinate 108,124, forward strand.
TACCGCATCGAACTCGGCGAGATCGAATCGGTGCTCGCCGAGCACCCGCGCGTCGGCCAGTCGGTCGTCGTCGCGCAGGACGGTCAGCTCGTCGCCTACGCCGTGCCGGTCCCCGACCGGTCGTCCGAGCAGGGCCACGTCGCCGAGTGGCACGCCGTCCACGAGGAGATGCTCGCCGGGTCCACCGGCATCGAGGAGAACTTCGCCGGCTGGAACTCCAGCTACGACGGCTCCGACATCCCGCTCGCCGAGATGCGCGAGTGGCACGCGGCGACGATCGACCGGATCCGCTCGCTCAAGCCGAAGCGGGTCCTCGAAATCGGGGTCGGCAGCGGGCTCATCCTCTCCCGGATCGCGCCGGACGCCGAGACGTACTGGGGCGTCGATCTGTCCGAGAGCGCGATCGAGAACGTCCGGCGCGAGGTCGCCGCGACGCCGTTCGCCGACCGCGTGCACCTCGCCGCCCGCCCCGCCCACGACCTCGGCGAGCTGCCGGCCGAGCCGTTCGACACGGTGATCATCAACTCCGTCGCGCAGTACTTCCCGAGCGCGGACTACCTCGCCGAAGTCGTCCGGACCGCAGCCGCTCTCGTGCGACCCGGCGGCACGATCTTCCTCGGCGACATCCGCAACCTCCGCTCGCTGCGGGCATTCCGCACCGCCGTCGAGCTGCGGCACGGCCGGGCCGACGTCGCGGCGGTCGACCAGGCCATCGCGCGCGAGGGCGAGCTGGTCCTGGACCCGGACTTCTTCCCGGCCCTGGCCCGCGGCCTGGACGGGTTCGACGACGTCGACCTGTGGGTGAAGCGCGGCGAGGCGCACAACGAACTGACCCGGCACCGCTACGACGTCGTCCTCCGCAAGGCGCCGACGCCGGCCGCGGCTGCCGAACAGGTCGTGGCGTACGGCGATCTCGCCGCGGTGGAACGGTTCCTGGCCGCCGAGACGCCGGAACGGCTGCGCGTCACCGGGGTGCCGGACGCGCGCCTGTCCGGCGAGCTGGCGGCCGTGCGTGCGCTGGACGAAGGGGACGCCGAGGCGGCACTGGCCGCCCTGGGCCGCCGCGACGGCGTCGACCCGGAAGCCCTGCACCGGCTCGGTGCGCGGGCCGGCTACCGGGTGGCGGTGACGTGGGCTCCCGAGGGCGGTGCGCTGGAAGCCGTCTTCTCGACGGGGGATGACGGTCCCGCTTACCGCCCCGGACGGCAGACCGGCACGCCGGCGTCGTACGCGAACAACCCGGCGGCCCGGCGGGAGACCGGCGCGCTGGTGGCCTCGCTGCGCGCGCACGTGCGGGACCGGCTGCCGTTGTACATGGTGCCGTCGGCGTTCGTCGTGCTGGACAAGCTGCCCGTGCTCGCTTCGGGCAAGCTCGACCGCAAGGCCCTGCCCAGTCCGGAACGGTTCGCCGCCGGACCGGGCCGCGCGCCGCGCAACCCCGTCGAGCAGCTGCTGTGCGAGATGTTCGCCGACGTCCTCGGCGTGTCGCAGGCCGGCCCGGACGACGACTTCTTCGCCCTCGGCGGGCATTCGCTGCTGGCGACGCGGCTGATCCAGCGCATCCGCGCGGCGGTCGGCGCCGAGGTGCCGGTGCGGGCGGTGTTCGACGCGCCGACCCCGGCCGCGCTGGCGGACCTGCTGGCCGGGGCGGTGACCGGCACCGAGCGGCGTCCGCTCACCCGCGTCACCGAGCGGCCGGAGCGGTTGCCGCTGTCGTTCGCGCAGCAGCGGCTCTGGTTCCTGCACGGCCTCGAAGGCGGGTCGGCGACCTACAACGTCCCGCTCGTCATGCGGCTCGCGGGCGAGCTGGACGTCGAGGCGCTGCGGGCGGCCCTGCACGACGTCCTCGACCGGCACGAGGCGCTGCGGACGGTGTTCCCGACCGCCGACGGCGTGCCGTACCAGCAGGTTCTCGCTGAAGCTGCGATCGAGCTGACCGTTCGCACGGTGTCCGATGGGGAATCCGAAGTGGACACGCTCGTCCGCGAGGTGTTCGACCTCGGCGCCGGCGTGCCGGTGCGGGCCACGCTGCTGACCGCCGACGCGCGCCGCCACGTGCTGGTCCTCGTCGTGCACCACATCGCCGCCGACGGCTGGTCGCTGGCCCCGCTCTGGCGCGACATCGCCACGGCCTACCGCGCCCGGCTGCGCGGGGAAGCTCCCGAGTGGACGCCGTTGCCGGTGCAGTACGCGGACTACACGCTCTGGCAGCGCGATCTCCTGGAGGCGGAAGAGGCCGTCCAGCTCGACTACTGGCGTACCGCGCTCGACGGCTTGCCCGAGCGCATCCCGCTCCCGCTCGACCGGCCGCACCCCGCGGTGTCGGCCTACCGCGGCGAGTTCTTCACCTTCACCTGGGACGCGGGTCTGCACGCCGGGCTGACCGACCTGGCGCGCGCCTGCGGCGCCAGCCCGTTCATGGTCGTGCACGCGGGCCTGACCGCGCTGCTGTCGCGGCTCGGCGGCGGCACCGACATCCCGATCGGCACCCCGATCGCCGGCCGGACCGACCCGGCGCTCGACGACCTCGTCGGCTTCTTCGTCAACACCCTGGTCCTGCGCGTGGACGCCGGCGGCGATCCGTCGTTCCGCGACCTCGTGGCGCGGGTGCGGGACCGCAGCCTCGACGCCTACGCCCACCAGGACGTCCCGTTCGAGCGGCTCGTCGAAGCGCTGAACCCGGGGCAAGG
>NZ_JBEXVF010000027.1:0-108914 GCF_040629235.1 Amycolatopsis sp. NPDC005961
GCCGCGGAAGCCGGGGTGATGCCTCGGTCGCTGGTGAACAGCACGATTCCGTAGTCCACGCGAGGAGCGTATTAGAACGTGTTTCAGTTTTCAAGGTCGGCCGCGAGTGCGAAAAGTGGCAACGTGGACGCGGAGAGTAACGTCGCGACGCGATCGAACGATGATCGAGGCGACCCCGGTTGCGCAGGCGGGGAGCAGCGCTCCGGCCCGGGACGCGTCAAGGTGGGCCCGAGAGCGACACGAGGCGGAGGCAGGGTGGACCTGGTAATCCATTGTGGACTCACGGTGTCCCAGTCAGTGGACGCACCGGCGGGGCGGGTTGGCGTGCGAATGCCCGTTTCCAGTACCGTGGACCACAGGTCGAGAGGCGCTGCAACGGACCGCCGGGTCCGCCACGCTCGACCGGGATCCACCGAACAAGGGCGCCTCCCGGATGAGGGAGGCTGCCGGTGAACCCGATCACCCCGCGAGAAACCCCCAGCGAGTCCGAGGCCACCGCGCGCCTGCGCGAGCTGCTCGGACAGCGGGTGGCGGTGCTCGACGGCGCGTGGGGCACCATGCTGCAGGGGGCCGGGCTGACCCCGGCCGACTACCGCGGCGACCGCTTCGGCGACCACACGCACGACGTCACCGGCGACCCCGACCTGCTGAACCTGACCCGCCCGGACGTCATCCTCGACGTCCACCGCCAGTACCTCGCGGCCGGCGCGGACATCACCACGACGAACACCTTCACCGCCACGAGCATCGGCCAGGCCGACTACGGGCTGCAGGACCACGTCCACGAGATGAACGTCCGCGGCGCGCAGCTCGCCCGCCAGGCCGCCGACGAGCTGGGCGGCAAGTTCGTCGCCGGGTCGATCGGCCCGCTGAACGTCACCCTCAGCCTCTCGCCCAAGGTTGACGACCCGGCGTACCGCGCCGTGACGTTCGAGCAGGTCAAGGCCGCGTACGCGGAGCAGATCCGCGGGCTCGCCGAAGGCGGCGTCGACCTGCTCATGATCGAGACGATCTTCGACACGCTCAACTGCAAGGCGGCCATCGCCGCGGCCCGCGACGTCGCGCCGCACCTGCCGCTGTGGATCTCGGTCACCATCGTCGACCTGAGCGGGCGGACGCTCTCGGGCCAGACCGTCGAGGCGTTCTGGAGCTCGATCGAGCACGCGAAGCCGCTGGTCGTCGGGGTCAACTGCTCGCTGGGCGCCGAGGAGATGCGCCCGCACGTCGAGGAGCTGTCGCGGATCGCGGGCACCTACGTCGCCTGTCACCCGAACGCCGGCCTGCCGAACGCGTTCGGCGGCTACGACCAGACGCCGGACGAGACCGCCGGGCTGATCGGCGGGTTCGCCCGCGAAGGCCTGGTCAACCTGGTCGGCGGCTGCTGCGGCACCAGCCCGGCGCACATCGCGAAGATCGCCGCCGCGGCCAAGGGCGTCAAGCCCCGCGAGGTGCCCGAGCCGCGCACGCACACCCGCTTCAGCGGGCTCGAGCCGTTCGGCATCGGCGCCGACACCGGGTTCGTGATGATCGGCGAGCGCACCAACGTCACCGGCTCCAAGCGGTTCCGCCGGCTCATCGAGTCCGGCGACCACCAGGGCGCCGTCGACGTCGCGCTGGAGCAGGTCCGCGGCGGGGCCAACCTGCTCGACGTCAACATGGACGCCGACCTGCTCGAGTCCGAGGAGGCGATGACGACGTTCCTCAACCTCATCGCCACCGAGCCCGAGGTGGCCCGGATCCCGGTGATGGTCGACAGCTCCAAGTGGACCGTGCTCGAAGCCGGCCTGCGCTGCCTGCAGGGCAAGGGCGTCGTCAACTCGATCAGCCTCAAGGAGGGCGAGGAGCCGTTCCTCGCCCAAGCCCGCATCATCCGCAACTACGGCGCCGGCGTCGTCGTGATGGCCTTCGACGAGCAGGGCCAGGCCGACACCGCCGACCGCAAGGTCGAGATCTGCGGCCGCGCCTACGACCTGCTGACGCAGCAGGCGGGGTTCGCGGGCGAGGACATCATCTTCGACCCGAACGTCCTCGCCGTGGCCACCGGCATCTCCGAGCACAACGGTTACGCGAAGGCGTTCCTCGAAGCGCTGCCGCGGATCAAGGAACGCTGTCCCGGCGCCCGGACCAGCGGCGGCATCTCGAACCTCTCGTTCTCCTTCCGCGGCAACGACGTCGTGCGCGAGGCCATGCACTCGGCGTTCCTCTTCCACGCCGTGCAGGTCGGCCTGGACATGGGCATCGTCAACGCTGGGCAGCTCGCGGTCTACCAGGACATCCCGGCCGATCTCCTCGAGCTGGTCGAGGACGTGCTCTTCGACCGCCGCGAAGACGCCACCGACCGGCTGGTCAGCTTCGCCGAGAACGTCAAGGGCAGCGGCACCAAGCGCGTCGTCGACCTCTCCTGGCGCGAAGGCACGGTCGGCGAACGGCTGTCGCACGCGCTGGTGCACGGCATCGTCGACTACATCGTCGAGGACACCGAAGAGGCACGGCAGCAGCTGGCCCGGCCCCTCGAGGTGATCGAGGGCCCGCTGATGGACGGCATGAAGATCGTCGGCGACCTGTTCGGCTCCGGCAAGATGTTCCTGCCGCAGGTGGTCAAGAGCGCCCGCGTGATGAAGCGGTCCGTCGCCTACCTCGAACCCTTCATGGAGGAGGAGAAGGAGAAGGCGCGCCAGGAAGGCCGGCTGGAGTCGTCGGGCGGCCAGGGCAAGATCGTGCTCGCCACCGTGAAGGGCGACGTCCACGACATCGGCAAGAACATCGTCGGGGTCGTGCTCGGCTGCAACAACTACGAGGTCATCGACCTCGGGGTGATGGTGCCGGCCGCCAAGATCCTCGACACCGCGGTCACCGAGGGTGCCGACGCGGTCGGGCTGTCCGGGCTGATCACGCCGTCGCTGGACGAGATGGTGGCGGTCGCGACCGAGATGCAGCGGCGCGGGCTGAAGCTGCCGCTGCTGATCGGCGGCGCCACGACGTCCCGCCAGCACACCGCCGTCAAGATCGCGCCCGCCTACGACAACGCGACGGTGCACGTCCTCGACGCGTCGCGGGTCGTCGGCGTGGTGTCCGACCTGCTCGACCCGGACCGCTCGATCGCGCTCGCCGAGAAGAACCGCGCCGACCAGGAAGTGCTGCGCGAGCAGCACGCGAACAAGCAGCGCCGCCCGATGCTGACCCTCGAGCAGGCCAGGGCGAACCCGGAGAAGGTGTCGTTCGACGCCCTGCCGACCCCGGCGTTCACCGGCCGCCGCGTCGTCGAGCCGAGCATCACCGAGCTGCGCGAGATGGTCGACTGGCAGTTCCTGTTCCTCGCCTGGGAGCTCAAGGGCAAGTACCCGGCCATCCTGGACGAGCCCGTCGCCCGTGAGCTGTTCGACGACGCGAACACGCTGCTCGACGAGATCATCGCGAACAGCAGCTTCCGCGCGAAGGGCGCGTACGCGTTCTGGCCGGCGCACAGCGAGGGTGACGACATCCTGCTCGACGGCGACTTCGCGCACGTCGGGTTCCCGATGCTGCGGCAGCAGACGTCGAAGCCGCTGGACCGCGCGAACCGCTGCCTGGCGGACTACATCGCGCCGGTGGGCGACCACCTCGGCGGCTTCGCGGTCGCCATCCACGGCGCCGACGACCTCGCCGCGAAGTACGAGGCCGAGCAGGACGACTACCGCGCGATCATGGTCAAGGCCCTGGCCGACCGGCTGGCCGAGGCGTTCGCGGAGTACATCCACCTCAAGGCCCGCCGCGACTGGTTCGAGCCCGACGCCGAACCGCTGCTGGAGGACCTGCACGCGGAGCGGTTCCGCGGCATCCGCCCGGCGCTCGGCTACCCGGCCAGCCCCGACCACAGCCAGAAGCGGGAGCTGTTCGAGCTGCTGGAGTCGGACGAGCTGGGGATGGCGCTGACGGAGTCGTTCGCGATGACGCCGGCGGCCGCCGTGTCCGGGCTGATCTTCGCGCACCCGGACTCGAAGTACTTCACCGTCGGCCGGCTCGGCCGCGACCAGATCGAGGACTACGCGCGGCGCAAGGGCGTCGAGATCGCCGAAGTCGAGCAGTGGCTGCGGCCGAACCTGGCCTACGAGCCCGAGGCGTAGTCCTTCAGCTCGATGTCCGTGGCGAAGCTGTCGGTCGCCTTGAGCATCAGGCGGAGCAGGAAGCGGGACTTGAACGTCCAGTCCCGCAGCTTGATCCGCAGCCGGGACGGCGGCGCGAGGAACGGGCCCGCGCTGCCGCGCTGCGAGACCTTGGCGTAGCCGCGCATCTGCTCCTCGTAGCGGGCGAAGGCGGCGCGGTGGTCGCCGTGGGCTTCGAGGAGTTCGCCGGCGAGCACGTACGCGCCGACGATCGCCAGGCCGGTGCCGAAGCCGCCGAGGGTGTTGCCGTAGGCGGCGTCGCCGAGCAGGACGACGCGGCCGCGGGAGTAGTGGCCGATCGTCACGCGGGCGAGCGAGTCGAGGTAGAAGTCGCGGGCCTGCGGAAGCTTCTCGATCAGCTCGGGCACCCGCCAGCCCGCGTCGCGGTAGGCGGCGGCCACCAGTTTCCGCTGGACTTCGGTGTCCGTGCGGTCGTAGTCCAGCTCAGGTGAAGCGAAGACGAAGAACGCCGACGCCTTCGGCCCGCCGACCGCGGCCATCCGGCCCGGCTCGTTGTACATCACGGCTTCGCCGTCCTCGACCTGCCCGCCCAGCTCGGCCAAGGCGTAGTAGTGGCCGAGGAAGCGGACGTAGTCGCGCTCCGGGCCGAAGGCCAGCCGCCGGATGTTCGAGTGGATGCCGTCGGCGCCGACGACTAGGTCGAACCGGCGCGGAGTGGCGTGGGCGAAGGTGACGTCGACGCCGTCCGCCGTCTCGGTCAGCGCCGTGATGGTGTCGCCGAAGAGGTACTCGCAGTGCGCGGCGGTGCGCTCGTACAGGAGGCCGGCCAGGTCGCCGCGGCGGATCTCGATGTCGCCGCCGGTGAACTCGCCGGGGATCACGGCCTGGGGCCGTCCCCCGGCGTCGATGATCGTCTGGTCGGTGCCGCCGGTCCGGCGGGCCAGGACGTCGTCGAGGATGCCCATGCGCTCCAGGACGGTCCGGTGGGTGGCGCCCTTGAAGTCGACGGCCTGGCCGCCCGGGCGCACCGACGGGGCGCGTTCGACGACGGTGACGGAACAGCCGTGGCGGGTCAGCCAGAGGGCGAGGGCGGGGCCGGCGATGCTGGCGCCGGAAATCAGGACGCTGAGATTTTTCATGGCACGGAGCTTCGCCGCGGGGGCTGACCGGTCCCTGGCGAAGCGCTGACGGCGGCCGTCAGCGACTGTCGCGAATGGACCGCACGCGGACCGTGACGGCGGAAAATTCCCGGCCGTGACCGGGACTTTCCCGCCGGTTTTCGCACGTTGACCCCGGCCGGTCGCGCGGGCACCATTTCCCGGGGGAGAGGGGGCGGCGATGCTGGACAGCGAAACGCGGCCGGCGGCCACCACACTCGGCGAGCTGCTGCGCAACGGGGAGCGCGCACTCGAGGCCGACGGCGACCTGCGCGCCGGCCGGGAGTGGTTCGACCGGGCGTACCGGGCCGCGGAGGCCGACTGCGACGGGGCCGGGATGGCGCGCGCCGCCTTGGGCATGGGCGGGCTGTGGGTGCACGAACACCGGAGCGCGCCCGCGGCGGCGTTGCTGCAGGCGCGGCTGCGCAGTGCGTGGACCGCGGTCGACCCGGGGTCGTCGCTGGCGCTGCGGCTCAAGGCCCGGCTCGCGGGCGAGGCCGACTACGTGGCCGGGGAGAGCAACGAGATCCTCGCCGTGCTCGAGGAAGCCAAGCGCGCGGGCGACCCGGTCGCCTGGGCCGAGGCCGCGAGCCTGGCCCACCACTGCCTGCTCGGCCCCGACCACGGTGGCCAGCGCCGCGCGCTCGCCCACGAGCTGATCACCGAGGGCTTCCGCACCGGGCGGCGCAGCGACCTGCTGATGGGCCTGCTCTGGCGCACGGTCGACCTCTTCCTCGACGGCGACCCGCACGCGCAGCGCGGGCTCGCCGACCTGCGCGGCCAGCTGGCCGGCTGCGACCACCTCGCGGTCGGATTCGTGCTCGACGCGATCGACGTCATGCTCAGCATCCGCGCCGGCCGGTTCGACGAGGCCGAAGCGCGCGCGGCCGCCTGTGCGCTGCGAGGCGAGCAGGCCGGCGACGCCGACGCGATCGGCTGGTACACCGCGCAGCTCGGCGCCATCCGGTGGTTCCAGGGCCGCGTGGCCGAGCTGCTGCCGGTGCTGCGCGAGACGGTGCACTCGCCGACGCTCAGCGCGGTGGACAACGCGTTCGTCGCCGGACTGGCCGTCTCCGCCGCTTCGGCCGGAGACGAGCGCGAGGCGGCCGGGGCGCTGGCCCGGCTGAGCGGGCAGGATCTGGCGCTGCTGCCGCGGTCGAGCAGCTGGCTCGTGTCGATGTACGGAATCGTCGAGTCGGCGTACCTGCTCTCGGACGTCGAATCGGCGCGCGCCGCCTACGCGCTGCTCACGCCCTTCGCGCGGCTGCCGATGATGGGCAGCCTCGCCGTCGCCTGCTTCGGCTCGGTGCAGCACGCGCTGGGCGTGGCGATGCTGACCGCGGGTGAAACCGAACGCGCCGCGGAGCACTTCCGGGCGGCCGTGCGCGACAACCTCGCGCTGGCCCACTGGCCGGCCGTGGTGCTGTCCCGCGCCCGGCTCGCGCAGGCGCTGGGGCCCGGCTCGGCCGAAGCCGGACGGGAGCTGGCCGCGGCGACGCGCGAAGCCGAGCAGCTCGGGATGGTGCTGCCCGTCTTCGCCGCCCGCGTCGCGGACCGCCGGGTCACGTGCCGGCGCCAGGGCAGCCACTGGCTCTTCGGTCTGGACGGGCGGTCCGTGCTGGTCGAGCACAGCGTCGGCATGGGCTACCTGGCGACGCTGCTGGACAACCCGGGGCACGAGCTGACCGCGGTCGAGCTGGCGCACGGGGTGGTCGCCGAGGTGACGTCCGCGCAGCCGACGCTCGACCGGACGGCGACCGCGCACTACCGGCGCTGGCTCGCGAACCTCGAGGCCGAGCTCGACGAGCACGAGGCCAACCACGACGCGGGCCGGGCGGAGAAGGTGCGCACCGAGCGCGACTGGCTGCTGGGCGAGCTGTCGGCCGCCGCCGGGCTCGCGGGCCGGGTCCGCGAGTTCGCGGGCGCGGAGGAGAAGGCGCGGATCGCGGTGGGCAAGGCGATCCGCCGCGCGCTGACCCGCATCGCGGCGGCGGACGCGGTGATCGGCGACGTCCTGCGCGACGGCGTCCACACCGGCACCCGCTGCTCCTACCACCCCACCTGACCCGTCGTGAGTGGGAAACAGTGTTCTGACCCTGTTTCCCACTCACGACCGGCCGGGAGGCGTGCGTGAGTCCGCTCGTCGTCGCCAACCCCGTCGAGCCCGCCGAACTCGCCGACGCGCTCGGGCTGCACCGGCCGACTCCCGAACAGGCCACCGTCATCGCCTCGCCGGTCGAGCCCTCCCTCGTCGTCGCCGGGGCCGGCGCCGGCAAGACCGAAACCATGGCCGCGCGGGTCGTCTGGCTCGTCGCCAACGGGATCGTCAGCCCCGACCGCGTCCTCGGCCTCACCTTCACCCGCAAGGCCGCTCGTCAGCTCGGCGAACGCGTGCGGGCCCGGCTGCGGCGACTCGCCGGCTCCGGGCTGCTCGACCGGCTCGACCCGAGCGGCGGCCTGCGGTCCACTGTGGTCGCCGGTGAGCCGACCGTCCTCACCTACCACGCCTACGCCGGGCGCCTGCTGTCCGAACACGGCCTGCGCCTGCCGGTCCAGCCCGGCGTCCGGTTGCTGTCCGAAACGTCGTCGTGGCAGATCGCGCACCGCGTCGTGTCCACTTGGGACAACGAGCTGGACACCGACCGCGTCCCGTCGACCGTCACCGCGGACGTCCTGCAGCTGGCCGGTGAGCTCGGTGAGCACCTCATCTCGGTCGACCAGCTCGCCGAATACACGACGTGGATGTGCCGCGTCATCGAGAACGCGCCGCGTGCCAAGGGACAGCGGGCCGCGCTGCCGCAGAAGCTCACGGAAATCATGGCAGCGCAGCACTTCCGGCTCGCGCTGCTGCCGCTGGTCGAGGAGTACCACCGGCGCAAGCGCAACGAAGGCGCGCTCGACTTCGCCGACCAGATGTCGCTGGCCGCGCAGCTCGCGAGCAACTACCCGTCGGTCGTGCGCGGCGAACGGGAGCGCTTCGGCGCGGTGCTGCTCGACGAATACCAGGACACCGGGCACGCCCAGCGCGTCCTGCTCCGGGCGCTGTTCGGCGGCGTCGAAAACCAGCCGATGCCGGTCACCGCGGTCGGCGACCCGGCCCAGGCGATCTACGGCTGGCGCGGGGCCAGCGCGGCCAACCTCCCCCGCTTCACCACGGACTTCCCGCGTCACGACGGGGAAAACCTGGTCCCCGCGAACGACTTCGGCCTGCTGACGAGCTTCCGCAACCCGCCGGAGATCCTCGACCTAGCCAACGCCATCGCCGAACCGCTGCGGGCGCGCGGCCTCGGCGTCGAACGGCTCCGGGCGCGCGAAGGCGCCGGGCCCGCGGACATCGCGTGCGCGCTGCTGCCGGACATCCGCGCCGAACGCGACTGGGTGGCCGACGCCCTCGCGCGGCGCTGGTACGCCACCCAGGAGGAGACCGGCAAGCCGCCGACCGCCGCCGTGCTCGTGCGGCGCCGCGCCGACATGGCGCCGATCGCCGCCGAGCTGCGGGCGCGTGGGCTGCCGGTCGAGGTCGTCGGGCTCGGCGGGCTCCTGGACGAGCCCGAGGTCGCGGACCTCGTCTCGACGCTCAAGGTGCTCGCCGACCCGCTGTCGGGCAGCGCGGCGGCCCGGCTGCTGACCGGCGCGCGCTGGCGGCTCGCGGCCGCCGACGTCGCCGCGTTGTGGCGGCGCGCCGGCGAACTCTCGAGTCCCGAGAAGCCGGACGCGCCCGAGCTGGTCGTGGAACGCGTCGAGCAGGCCGGGCTGATCGACGCCATCGACGAGCCGGGCTCGCCGGAACGGTATTCCGAAGAGGGCTACAAGCGCATCCGCCGCGTCGGCTGGGAGCTGTCCGCGTTGCGGCGGCGGCTCGACCAGTCGCTGCCCGAGCTGGTCGCCGACGTCGAACGCACGATGCTCCTGGACGTCGAATCGCTGGCGCGCCCCGGATCCGCCGGCCGCGCGCACCTGGACGCGTTCGCCGAGGTCGTCACCGACTACGCCGAGACGGCGCCGACGGCGACCCTGCTGTCCTTTGTGGACTATCTGAACACCGCCGCGCACGCCGAAGACGGCCTCACCCCGGGCGAGGTCGAGGTCGTGCCCGACCGCGTGCAGGTGCTCACCGTGCACTCGGCGAAGGGCCTCGAATGGGAGGTCGTCGCCGTCCCGCACCTGGTGCAGGACGTCTTCCCGGGGCGGCGGCGGTCGTCGTCGTGGCTGCGGACCGCGACGTCGCTGCCCGCGGCGTTGCGCGGGGACTCGCAGGACCTGCCGGAGCTGCGGATCGCCGACGGCTACGACCGCAAGGAAGTCCAAGAAGGACTGGAACTGCACGAAGCCGGGTTCGTCGAGCGGGAGCAGTCGGAGGAACGGCGGCTCTGCTACGTCGCGCTGACGCGGTCCGAGCGTGCGCTGATCGTGTCCGGGCACTGGTGGAACGAGAGCAGCAGCCGGTCCAAGGGGCCGTCGGAGTTCCTGACGGAGATCGGTGACGTCCTACGCGAGACCGGCGTCGGGCAGCTCGCCGAGTGGGCGCCGGAACCGTCCGAAGAGGACGAGAACCCGCTGGTGTCGGACTCGCGGAAGGGGCGCTGGCCGGTCGATCCGCTGGCCGACCGCCGCACCGGCGTCCAGACGGGGGTGGAGCTGGTGTCCGAAGCGCTGTCCACTGTGGATGAAGAGGTGTCCGAAGAGGATGATCCGGACGGCTGGCTGACCGACACCGACGTCCTCCTCGAAGAGTGGGCACGGAAGGACGACCGGGTCCGGCGGGTCCCGTTGCCGTCGCGGCTTTCGGTGAGCCAGCTGGTCGCGCTGGCCGACGACGCGGGGAAGCTGGCGGCGGACCTGAGCCGTCCGCTCCCGATGGAGCCGAACAGCTTCGCCCGCCGCGGCACGGAGTTCCACGGCTGGCTGGAGCGCCGGTTCGCGGGCGACCAGCTCATCGAGATCGACGACCTCCCGGGCGCGGCCGACTTCGGCGAGGCGCCCGACACCGATTTCGAAGAGCTGCAGACGGAGTTCGAGAAGAGCGAGTGGGCGGCCCGCGTGCCGGTGGCGGTGGAGGTGTCGTTCTCGGCGGACGTCGAGGGCATCACCTTGCGCGGCCGCATGGACGCCGTGTTCCGGCACCCGGACGGGTACTGGGAGGTCGTGGACTGGAAGACGGGCGCGGTCCCGCCGGAGTCCCGGCTGCCGGCGCTGGCGGTCCAGCTGGCGGCGTACCGGATGGCGTGGGCGGCGCTGAAGAACGTCCCGGTGGAGGAGGTCCGCGCGGCATTCCACTACGTCCGCGCGAACCGCACGATCCGCCCAGCCGACCTCCTGGACCCCGAAGGCCTCCGCCAAATCCTCCGCAACATCCCCGAAGCGTGACCCGAGGGTCGACACGCGTGATTGAGCAGTCGACACGCGTGATCAGAGGGTCGACACGCGTGATTGGAGAGTCGACACGGCGGGTTTGCGTGCCGGGGCCGTGTCGACCCTTCAATCACGCGAGTTGACCCTTCAATCACGCGTGTCGACCGTCTAATCACGCCGGTCAGGCGCGGTCGCGGACCCGAAGGGCCCACGCGATCAGGGGCCACTGCAGGGGGAGGCGGGCCCAGGCCATCGCGCGTTGCGGGGCCGGGGCTGCGGCAGCGTCGACGGCCATCTTGACGTTGCCTGGGAAGACGCCCAGGAAGAGCAGGGCCGCCGCCAGGCCGCCGAGGCGGCGGGTGCGGGGGACCGCCACCGCGGCCGCGACCGTCAGCTCGGCGACGCCCGAACCGTACGTCCACGCGCGCCGGGAACCCGGCAGCCACCGGGGGATCAGGCCGTCGAACGGCTTCGGGACGGCGAAGTGCAGGACGCCCATGAAGCCGAGGGCACCGGCCAGGAAGTGGGCGGGTCGCTGGGAGGTGGCCATCGACTCATCGTTCCACGCGGCGGCGGCCTACTCCGTTCGGCTATCCTCCGGGCGTGAGTGACGCTCGACACCTGCCGTGGGGAGCCGGTGCATGAAGGCACTGAGGCGGTTGCCGCTGGGCAGTCTCACCGATCGGCCGGACCACGAGCTCGTCGGCGTCCTGCGGATGCCCGAGCTGACGGTCAGCCCGCTGCGTTCGATCATGAAGCGGGTCATCGGCGCGACGCTCGCGCTGCTGCTGACGGTGATCATCGTCTACGTCGACCGTGACGGCTACCGCGACGCCAACGGCGACGGCCTGTCCCTGCTCGACAGCCTGTACTACGCCACCGTTTCGCTTTCGACGACCGGCTACGGCGACATCGCGCCGGCCACCTCGTCCGCCCGCCTGGTGAACGTGCTGGTGATCACCCCGCTGCGGGTGCTCTTCCTCATCGTCCTGGTCGGGACCACCCTGGAGGTGCTCACCGAGCGCTCCCGGCAGGCGTTCAAGATCCAGAAGTGGAGGACGAAGGTGCGCGACCACACGGTCGTCGTCGGGTTCGGCACCAAGGGCCGGTCCGCCGTCAACGCGCTGCTCGGCGACGAGAACATCGCCCCGGGGCAGATCGTCGTCGTCGACACCGACCAGCAGGCCCTCGACGCGGCGAGCGCGCTCGGCCTCGTCGCCGTGCACGGCTCGGCCACCCGCTCCGACGTCCTGCGCGTGGCCGCGGTGCAGCACGCGCGCGCGGTCGTCGTCGCCCCGAACCGGGACGACACGGCGGTCCTCGTCACGCTCACCGCGCGCGAACTGGCGCCCCAGGCGCACATCGTCGCGTCGGTGCGGGAGGCGGAGAACGTCCACCTGCTCAAGCAGTCCGGCGCCAACCAGGTCGTCGTCTCCAGCGAGACGGCCGGGCGGCTGCTCGGCATGGCGACGTCGACGCCGCTGGTCGTCGACATCATGGAGGACCTGCTCACGCCCGAATCGGGCCTGGCGATCGCCGAACGGCCGGTCGAGCCGTCCGAGGAGGGCGGGTCGCCGCGGCACCTGCCCGACCTCGTCCTCGGCCTGGTCCGCGACGGCGTCCTGTACCGCGTGGACGCTCCGCAGGCCGACGCCATCGAGCCGGGCGACAAGCTGCTCTACGTCAAGAAGGTGACGCAGGCGGAGAAGATCGAGCGGTAGGTCCGCTTCGCCCGGCGAGACCCGGCGGGACCTGGTAGCCGGGACCGGGGCGCCTGGGTTTTGCCCGCCGGATCTGGAACCATGGCGAAGTGCCCCCGCGATCACTCGATCTCAAGTGGCCCACGGTGGCGATCCCCGCCGCGGCGGGTGTGCTCGTCGTACTGCTGGCCTGGCTGGCCGGCCCGGGGCTGCTGGGCATCTCGAACGACGACGTGGGCGCGCCGGTACAGGCCGAGGTCACCAAGCCGGCGCCGTGCGACCGGCCGGACGCGGTCGAGACCGTGAAGTTCACCGTCGCGGGCAAGACGCACGAAGGCACCCTGAACGGCTGCGGGCACGGCCAAGGCGAGCGGGTCGACGTCGGCGTCCCGGAGGTGCTGCCCGACCAGGGGACGGTCACGGTCCGCGTCGCGGACACCTCGGCGGGCGCCTCGGACGCACGGCGCCCGGTCGGCCTGTTCCTGCTGGTGTTCGCGTGCTTCTCGGGCGGGATGTTCGTCTACCTGTGGCTGAGCATCCCGCTGCGACCCAAAACAGCTAGCTGACCTCGGACGACGGCGCCGCGAAGGTGTTGCAGTCGGAGATCCGGTTGCTCGTCGCGCCCGCCCGCCACCAGGACGCGTAGTGCGCGTTCGTCCCGTGGTCGTGGCTGCGGGAGGTGTTGTCGCCGCGGGTCTCCTGGTCGTTCCAGGCCTTGTTGTACATGTCGCGGCTGATCGTGCCGCCCTGGTCGACGTGCGCGCCGAGGAACATGCCCGAGAAGCACTGGGCCTGCAGTTCCTTGCGTCGCGACATCTCCAGCCCGGCCGGGCTGTTCTGGCCGGCCTCGTAGATCTTCTGCCAGGCCGCGTCCATCAGCCCGGCGACCTCCTGCACGTGGTGGCCGTACTCGTGGGCGAACAGGGCCAGGTAGACGCCGGGGTTGTTGCCGTACTGGTCGGTCTGCAGCCCGCGGAACGGGACGTACAGGTTGTTTTCGCAGTAGTACGCGGCGGTCGCGATGCCGACCTGGATGGTGCCGCACTCGGTCTCGAAGCTCGCGCCCGTCGGGAAGTGCAGCGCGGGTGGCGTGAACGGCAGGTGGTAGGCCTCGAGGAACGGGCCCCACGCCGCGTCCAGGCACTTGCTGGCCGCGGTGAAGAACGCTTCCGCGCCCGCCTGGGTGCTCTGCCACGTCGGCAGCGTGCAGACGCGGTTCTGCAGGCCGGCGTTCGGGTCCTGCAGGATCGGGTGGTCGGCGAGCTTGAGGATCTTCTGCGGGCCGGTCGCGCTGGGCGCGGAGGTCTCGGACGGCGGGCTCGACGCCGAGGCCGGAGCGCCCGCGCCGCCGGGCTGCAGGGGTGAAGGGACGTCTTGGGACGACGGCGTGTCCCGGAAGTTCGCGTTGGCCAGAGGGGTCTCGCCGCGGTTGAGGGCGACGATCGCGACCAGCCCGAGCACCAGCACGGCGACCGCGCCGAGGCACACCCCGATTACCGCGGCGGGAGACCGGCGACGCGGCGCGGACACGGTGTGCGGGCGGCCCAGCCAGGGAAGATCCGGTTGCGCATCCGGCACCGGCGGCGGCTGGACGGTTCCGCGAGGCGGTACCTGGCCGTGGGGCGGTTGCGTCACTAGGCAGTCCCGAAGGGTCTCGGTACGGACCGGGGGTACCCGATCCCGCCATTCAGCATATCGGGGGAATGGGGCCTCTCGCACCCGTCCGTGCGCACGGTGTCACCGCGAACGGACGTCACCCCAGGTCTGGCCGGGTGCGACCGGCTCTGAAAGAGTGTTGCCAACCAGGTACCGCAGGCGAGGGGCTTCGATGACAGACACCGGTGGCGCGCCCGGCGACAAGGGCGACGACACGCCGACACCCAGCCAGGGCGTCCCACGGATTCCCGCCCCCGGATCGGGTGATTCGAAGCCGGCCGAAGACCACTCCGCGTCACCGGCGACGCCGCCGCGCGGGTGGCAGCCGCCGGACGCCCAGGCGACCCCGGGACCGGCGACCCCGCCGGGCTGGGAGCGGCCGCCGACACCGCCGACATCGCCGACACCACTGCCGCCGTACGGCGGGCAGCAGCAGTACCAGCAGCAGTACCAGCAGCCGCGGGGCTGGAGCCCGCACGGGCTCGGCAAGCCCGGCGTGATCGCGCTGCGGCCGCTCAACATCGGCGACATCCTCGACGGCGCGATCACCGCGATCCGCCGGCACCCGCTGCTGATCCTCGGCATCGGCGCGGTGATGGCGGTGCTCACCGCCGGGATCACGTTCCTCGTGCAGAAGTACGTGATCGCCGACTTCGAGAACCTCGCCACGACGGCGACCCTCGGCCCGGGCGCGACCGACGAAGAAGTGCGCAACCTCGTCTTCGGCACCTTCGGCGACCTCTTCCTCGTGCTGATCCCGACGCTGCTGATCTCGACCCTGCTGCTGGCGATCACCACCGGCCTGATGGCCACGGTGATGGGCCGGGCCGCGCTGGGCCGCGAGGTCACGTTCGGCATCGCGTGGCGCGAGCTGCAGCCGCGGCTGTTCCCGCTGCTCGGCGTCGCGTTCGTGTACGCGCTGGTCACGACGCTCGGCCTGATGCTCTGCATCGTCCCCGGCGTGCTGGCCTGGGTGTTCTGGGCGCTGGCCGTGCCGGCGCTCGTGCTCGAGCGCGGGACGTTCCGCGAGGCGTTCGCGCGGTCGATCAAGCTGGTCGGCGGCGCGTTCTGGCGGGTGCTGGGCATCCTGCTGCTGGCGCGGCTCATCCAGTCGCTGTTCGAGAACATCATCCAGCTGCCGTTCGCCCTCGGCACCGGCGTCTTCGACCAGGTGCTCAACCCGGGCAAGGTGACGCTGCCCAGCACGGGTGACCTGCTGCTGCAGTCGGCCGGGCAGATCGTCTCCGGCACCATCGCGATCCCGTTCGTCACGCTGGTCACCGTGATCGTCTACCTCGACCAGCGGATGCGCCGCGAAGGCATGGACATCGAGCTGGCCCGCGCGGCCGGCGTGCAGCCGCCGCAGGCATGGTGACGCTGGTCCTCATCGACGTCCCGGTCGACATCGACCGGGACGCCGCGCGCCGCGCTGCCGCGGAAGAGCTGACCGACCCGAAGTACCGGGACGCGCAGCCGAACTTCCTGCAGCAGATCGGGCAGTGGCTCGGCGAGCAGCTGGAGAAGCTGCTCAACGGCGTTTCGTCCGTGGTCCCGGGCGGGATCTGGGGCGTGCTGCTCGTCCTCGTGCTGCTGATCGTGCTCGTCGTCGTGGTCCGGCTGCGCACCGGCAAGATCGCCCGCACGTCCCGGGCCGGCGGGACGGTCTTCGGCGGCAGGCGCCAGAGCGCCGACGACTACCGCCGCTCGGCCGCCGAAGCCGCGGCCGCCGGCCGGTACGACGACGCCGTCCGCGACCGCTTCCGCGCCGTCGTGCGGGCCCTGGAGGAACGCGCGCTGCTCGACGCCCGCTCCGGCCGGACCGCGGACGAGGCCGCCGCCGAAGCCGGGACCCTGCTGCCGAACGTCGCGGCGGAACTGCGGGAAGGCGCGCGGCTCTTCGACGACGTCCACTACGGCGGCCGCGAAGGCACCGAAACGGCGTACCGGACGCTCACCGAGCTGGACGAACGCTGCGGCCGGGAAAAGCCGGTCGCCCTGGCGGCCTCGTGACCACCTCCGTTTCGCCGGACGTGCGCCGGATCTGGCGCGGTGCGCGGATCCCGCTCGCCCTGGTCGCGCTGATCTTCGCCGCCGGGGCCCTGCTCCTGCTCGGCCGCGGCGAGCAGACCCACGGCGCGCTCGAACCCGGCTCGTACGAACCCGGCGGCGCCCACGCGCTCGCGCAGCTCCTGCGGGACCAGGGCGTCGACGTCCGGACCGCGCACACCGCCGACGAAGCCGACGACGCGATCAGCGAAGACGCGACGCTGCTGGTCACCCAGCCCGACCTCGTCCCGGCGAAGCGGCTCGACGCGCTGCGGCAGCACGCCGCGGACGTCGTCTTCGTGACGCCGGGAGCCCCGACGCTGCACGACTCGCTGCCGCTGGTGCACCCGGTCGGCCAGAGCGACACCGGCACCCTGAGCCCGCAGTGCACGGTCGCCGCGGCCGTCGCGGCGGGCGACGTCACCCTCGGTGGCATCGGGTACGCCTCGCCCGGCGCGCGGTCCTGCTACCCCGGCGAAGACGGCGGCGGCACGCTGCTGCAGCTCGCCGACGCGGGCGGCACGACGACGCTGCTCGGCTCGCCCGCCCCGCTGACCAACTCGCGGCTCGCCGACGAGGGCAACGCCGCGCTCGGGCTGCACCTGCTCGGCGGGCACCCGAAGCTCGTCTGGTACCTGCCGTCCACGGCGGACCCGGCGCTGGACGACACCCGCAAGTCGATCTTCGAGCTGATCCCCGACGGCTGGTACTACGGTGCGGCGCAGGCGTTCGTCGCCGTGGCGCTGCTGGCGCTGTGGCGGGCGCGCCGGCTCGGCCCGGTGGTCACCGAGCCGCTGCCGATCGTCGTGCGCGCGGCCGAAACCGCCGAAGGGCGCGCCCGGCTGTACCGGCGGGCGAAGGCCGCGGGACACGCGGGCGAGACGCTGCGGGAAGCGGCGCGGAGCCGGCTGCGGACCGTGCTGGGCCTGCCGCGCGACGCCGACGCGGCGGCGCTGGTGACCGCGGTGAGCGCGCGCACCGGGCGGCCGGCCAACGACATCGGCGCGGTGCTCCACGGCCCGCCGGTGCCGGACGACCCCGCGCTGGTCCGGCTGGCCGGCGAACTGGACAGGGTGGAACGAGAGGTGGGGCGAACTTGACCAGCGAGAACGCGACGGGGGCCCGGGACGCGCTGATTGCGCTGCGCGCGGAGGTCGGCAAGGCCGTCGTCGGCAACGACGCCGCCGTCACCGGGCTGATCCTGGCGCTGCTGTGCCGCGGGCACGTGCTGCTCGAAGGCGTCCCTGGGGTAGCGAAAACGCTGCTCGTGCGGGCGCTGGCCGCGGCGCTGGACCTGGAGACCACGCGCGTGCAGTTCACGCCGGACCTGATGCCCGGCGACGTCACCGGCTCGATCGTCTACGACGCGCACAGCGGCGAGTTCTCCTTCCGCGAGGGGCCGGTGTTCACGAACCTGCTCCTCGCCGACGAGATCAACCGGACGCCGCCGAAGACGCAGTCGTCGCTGCTGGAGGCGATGGAGGAGCGGCAGGTCTCGCTCGACGGCAAGACGCGGCCGCTGCCCGACCCGTTCATCGTGATCGCCACGCAGAACCCGGTGGAGTACGAAGGCACCTATCCGCTGCCGGAGGCGCAGCTGGACCGGTTCCTGCTGAAGCTGACCATGCCCACGCCGTCGCGCGAGGACGAGATCGGCATCCTCTGGCGGCACGCGCAGGGTTTCGACCCGCGCAACCTGGCCGCGGCGGGCTTGAAGGCGGTCGCGGGCGCGACGGAGCTGGCGGCGGCGCGGGAAGCCGTGGCCCGCGTGACGATCGGGCCCGAGGTGATCGGGTACGTCGTCGACCTGTGCCGGGCGACGCGGTCGTTGCCGTCGGTGCGGATCGGCGTTTCCCCGCGTGGCGCCACGGCGTTGCTCGCGGTGACGCGGGCCTGGGCGTGGCTCGCCGGGCGCGACTACGCGACCCCCGACGACGTCAAGGCCCTGGCGCGGCCCGCGTTGCGGCACCGTCTCGACGTGCGGCCGGAGGCCGAGCTGGAGGGCGTCACCGCGGACGGCGTGCTCGACCGCGTGCTCGCGTCCGTGCCCGTGCCGCGCTGACATGGCCGTCACCGGAAGGCTCGGGCTGCTCGCGCTGTTCGGCGCGCTGGTGGTCGGGCTGGTGTGGCCGTCGACGACCGGGATCCTGGCCGTCGGCGGTGTGCTCGTGCTGCTCGTGGTCGTCGACCTCGTGCTGGCGGGAAGCGTGCGGCCGCTGGCTTTCCGGCGGTCGGGCGACACGTCGGTGCGGCTCGGCGAGCCGTGCGAGGTGACGCTGGTCGTCGCGAACCCCGGTGGCCGTGCGGTGCGCGGCCAGCTGCGTGACGCGTGGCCGCCTTCGGCCGGAGCCGCGGACCGGCACGCTTTGCGCGTCCCGGCCGGGGAACGGCAGGCGCTGGTGACTTCCCTGCGGCCGACGCGGCGCGGCGACCGGACGGCGGCGCGGGTGACGGTCCGGTCGGTCGGGCCGCTGGGCGTGGCCGCGCGGCAGGGTTCGCACGAGGTGCCGTGGACCGTCCGCGTGCTGCCGCCGTTCCACAGCCGCAAGCACCTGCCGTCGCGGCTGGCGCGGCTGCAGCAGCTCGACGGCCGCAGCGCGGTGCTGATCCGCGGTCAGGGCACGGAGTTCGACTCGCTGCGCGAGTACGTGATCGGCGACGACGTCCGCTCGATCGACTGGCGCGCGACGGCGCGGGCGGCGGACGTGATGGTCCGGACCTGGCGCCCGGAGCGCGACCGGCACGTGGTGCTGGTGCTGGACACGGGCCGCGTGTCGGCCGGCCGGGTCGGCGACGCCCCGCGCCTGGACGCGGCGATGGACGCGGCGCTGCTGCTGGCCGTGCTGGCTTCCCGGGCGGGCGACCGCGTCGACCTGCTGGCGTACGACCGTCGCCTGCGGGCCGCGGTGCAGGGTTCTTCGGGGGCCTCCCTGCTGACGTCCCTGGTGAACGCGATGGCGCCGATCGAGCCGTCGCTGGTCGAGACGGACGCGCGGGGGATGGTCGCGGAGGTGCTCCAGCGCACCCGCCGCCGTTCGCTGGTGGTGCTGCTGACCGGGCTCGACGCGGCGCCGCTGGAGGAAGGCCTGTTCCCGGTGCTGAGCTCGCTGACCGCGCGGCACGAGCTGATCGTGGCGGCGGTGGCGGACCCGCGGGTCGCGGAGATGCTCACCGGCCGGGGCGACGCGGAGGCCGTGTACGACGCGGCGGCGGCGTCGCGGGCGACGGCGGAGCGGCAGCGGGTGACCGAACGCCTGGCCCGGCACGGGGTCAGCGTGGTGGACGCGGTGCCGGAGGAGCTGCCGCCGGCGCTGGCGGACCGGTACCTGGCGCTGAAGGCGGCCGGGCGGCTCTAACGGGTGGCTCCGGTGGTGAACGTCCGTTCGGCCTGTTAAGCCCGAAGCATGTGGAAGCTCATGGCGGTGGCCCTGGCGATCTCTTCGGCGCCCGCGGTGGACGGTTCTCCCGTCTACCTGGCCGACGGCGGGGGCAAGCTCTCGCTCGCGGTGGCCGACGGCAAGCCCGTGCTGGCCGACGCGGGGGACGCGGGCGCGAAGTGGACGTACGCCTCGCAGCGTTTCACGAATGTCCAGAGTGGACAGTGCTTGACGGCGGCGAGCCCGGTCGACGGGGTGGCGGTGAAGATGGCCGCCTGCGACGACAAGGACAAGCACCAGACGTGGCGGCGCGTGGCGGGACTGCCGGGCCTGGTCGAGATCGCGAACGTCGCGACGGCGCGGTGCCTGACCGCGGAGGACGCCGCCCCGGGGGCCCGGCTGTACCAGGAAGTCTGTTCCCTGACGGGCATCGCGAACACGTGGGCGGCGGGCGGCCGGACGCTGGCGATCCTGTCCGGCAACGGCCAGCGCCTGGCGTCGAAGGACCCGGGAACGCCGTTCGTGGTCCGGGTGATCGGCGAAAACGGCCAGCCGGCGGCGGACGTGCCGGTGACGTTCTTCGTCCGCGCGGCCCGCCCGAAGAACGCTTTGGTGTTCGAAGGCGGCGGCGAGACGGTGACGGTCAAGACGGGCGCGGACGGAACGGCGTCGAGCCCGAAGCTGGTGCTGACCGAGGTGGGCGAGTTCGAGGCGCGGTTCGTCGGGACGGCCGGGCTGGAGGACGGATCGTCGATCGCCTTCGAGGGCTCGTGCCTATGCTGACTCGGGCAGGGCGTCCCCGGCGTCGCGCGCGTCGAGGTCGCCCACTTCGCCTTCCTTCGCCGCCCGTCGGCCGAGCGTGAAAACGTAGACCAGGAAAGCGATTTCGACCGCGACGCCGATCCCCACCCGGACCCACGTCGGCCAGCCGGACGGCGTCACGAACGCTTCGATCAGCCCGGACACGAACAGCACGCACGCCAGCCCCAGCGCCATCACCACGACCGAACGGCCTTGCTCGGCCAGCGCTTTCGTCCGGGAACGGCGGCCGGGGTCGACCACCGTCCAGCCGAGCTTCAGCCCGGTGCCCGCCGCGATGAACACCGCCGTCAGCTCCAGGAGGCCGTGGGGGAGCAGGAGGCCGATCATCACGTCGCCGCGGCCGGCCGCGCTCATCGCGCCGATGATCACGCCCGCGTTGAGCGAGTTCAGCCACAGCGCGCCGATCACCGGCATGCCCAGCGCGATGCCGAGGAACAGGCAGGTCGCGGCCACCCAGGCGTTGTTCGTCCACACGCGCGCCGCGAACGACGTCGCCGGGCCCGTCGAGTAGTAGCTCTCCGCCTCGCCGCCGG
The DNA here is from genome assembly GCF_040629235.1 of Amycolatopsis sp. NPDC005961. Classification (NCBI taxonomy): domain Bacteria; kingdom Bacillati; phylum Actinomycetota; class Actinomycetes; order Pseudonocardiales; family Pseudonocardiaceae; genus Amycolatopsis; species Amycolatopsis sp. NPDC005961. The sequence continues at coordinate 20,747 of NZ_JBEXVF010000027.1, forward strand.
GCTTGGTCAGCTGGTTGAGCTCGTCCGCGCTGCCGATCGACGCGCGCACGTTCGGGTCGCCGGCGACCCAGACCGCGATCACGACCATCACCGCGATCGACACCAGCGCGGCCGGGATCCACCAGCGCCGCGAGAGGTACACGGCGGCGGGGAAGCGGCGCGTGAAGAACAGGGCGACCTCGCGCCACGCGGGGTTGTGCGACCCCGAGATCGCGCTCCGGCCGCGGGCGACCAGCCCGGACAGGCGGCTCACCAGGGCCGGGTCGGGCGCGACCGACCGGACGATCGACAGGTGGGTCGCGGTCCGCTGGTAGAGCGTCACCAGCTCGTCGGCCTCCGCCCCCGTCAGCTTGCCGCCGCGGTGGGTCAGCTCGCCGAGCCGGGACCACTCCGCCGAGTGCGTCGCGACGAAGACGTCCACATCCACGAGGTCAGCCTATCCGTCGCTACGCTGGGCCGTGTGCACGAGGAATCCGAGCTGGTCACCGGCGAAGCCGTCGTCCTGGACCTGCACGTCGCCAAGCTCGCCAGCCGGGCGCTGGCGATGGTGCTGGACGTCCTCGTGCAGTTCGCGCTGTTCATCGGCGCGTTCGTCGTGCTCATGCTCACCGTGCCGGGCGACGACGGATCGCTCGCGCTGACCCTCCTCCTGGTGTTCGTGGTGCTGATCATGGTCGGCTACCCGGTGCTGTTCGAGACGCTGTCGCGGGGCCGTTCGCTGGGCAAGATGGCGGTCGGGCTGCGCGTGGTGCGCGTCGACGGCGGGCCGATCCGTTTCCGCCACGCCCTGACGCGCGGCCTCGCCGGGTTCGTCATCGACTTCTGGGCGCTCGGCGTGTTCGGGGCGGTGGCGGTGATCGTGTCGCTGTGCTCGTCCGACGGCCGCCGCGTCGGCGACTTCCTCGCCGGCACGCTGGTGGTCCGCGACCGCGTGCCGGAAAGCGTGGGCTACCCGGCGATCGGCATGCCGCCGGGCCTCGAGGGCTGGGCGGCCCAGCTCGACCTGACGCGGCTCCCGGACGACCTCGCGCTGGCGAGCCGTCAGTTCCTGGCGCGGTTCGGCCAGCTGGCGCCGGAAGCGTCGCACGCGCTGGGCTGGAAGCTGGCGCAGCAGGTCGGCAACGCACTGGGGACGCCGGTGCCGCCGGGCGTGCCGCCGTGGGCGTTCCTGGCGGCGGTGCTGGCGGAACGGCGCAACCGCGACCACGCGCGGGCGGTCCGGGCTTACGCGGCGCAGGTCGCGGCGGCGCGCGGGCAGCTCCCCGCCACGCCGGGGCCGGATCGGCCGGGGTTCCCGCAGGCCGGGTACCCGGCGAGCGCTCAGCTCGGGTCGACCGCCACGGGCGGGCAGCCCGCCGTGGCCTCGCCCTGGCGGGCGGCCGACGCGGACACGCCGACCCCGCCGTCCGGAACCCCGGTGCCTCCCGCCGAAAACCCGTTCGCCCCGCCGGGCTAGGAGACGTCTCCCGACGCGGCCAGCCACGTGTTGCACTGCTGGTTGCGGTTCTTGGTCGCGCCGTGCTGCCACCAGGAGATGTTGTGCTTGGCGCTGCCGTGGTCGCGCTTGCCGTTGCGGGCGTAGTCGTCGCCGCGGTCCTGGGCGTTCCAGGCCTCGTTGTAGATGTTCTTGTCGACCGAGCCGCCCGAGACCGACGCCGAGCCGAGGAACATGCCCGAGAAGCACTGCGCCTCGAGCTCCATCCGCCGGGACAGCTCCAGCCCGACCGCCGAGTCGGCGCCCGCGTCGTAGCGCTGGTTGCCGTACGCCTCGGAGATGCCGGCCAGGTTCTGCACGTGGTGGCCGTATTCGTGGGCGAGCATCGAGAGGTAGGGACCGGGGTGGTTGCCCCACACGTCGATCTCGATGCGGTCCAGCGGCATGTAGATCGTGTCGTTCGACGGGCAGTAGAACGGCGTCACACCGGTCGTCGTGCCGCCGCTGCCGCACGGCGTCGACGACTCCGACAGCGACCGCGGCACCGACAGGTTCGGCGACCGGAACGGCAGGTTCGCGCCGCCGAGCATGCGCGACCACATCGCGTCGAGGCAGGCGATCCCGGACTGGAAGAAGCGGGTGGCGCTGCCCTGGTCGGTCGCCCAGCGGCTCAGCGAGCAGGAGACGTTCTGCAGGCCGTAGTCGGCACTGGCGAACATCGGGTTGTCCCCGGTCGCGGCGACCGGGCGCGGCCCGCGCGGGGGCTCGGACGTGCGGGTCGTGCGCTCGGTGGTCTCGCTGCTGGTCGTGTCTTCGGTGGACGACGTGGTTTCGGTGGTCTCGGCGGCGGAGGTCGTTTCGTCGGTGTCCGAGGGGTAGGTGCTGGAGTACCCCGCGTCGGCGACGTGCCGCGTGTTGCCCCCGATCAGCGCGACGGCCGCGACGAGCCCCCCGACGACGGCGACGATCCCGATGATCGCGACGGCGACGATGACCCCGGTGTTGGACTTCTTGGCGACGTAGGGGCGGTAGCCGGGCGCGAACCGCGGGCCGTAGGGCGCACCGGGCGGCGGGCCGGCGTAGGAAGGGGCGAAGGCGGGCGGGACAGCGGCGGCCGGCGGCGGGAGGGGCGCGCCGGCCGGAGGGAAGCCGGGGCGCGGGTAGGGGCCGGTCGGTGGGCCGTGAGCGGGGAAGCCCTGGGTGCCTTGCGGGCCTCGGGGAGGGTGGCCGGGAAACTGCGGACCTTGCTGCGGCTGTCCGACCGGCCCCGGCCCCGGCGGCAACGGCCGAGTCCCCGGCGGTGGCAGCGGCCGAGCCCCGGGTGGTGGCAACGGCCGGGCCCCCGGCGGTGGCAACGGCCGCCGAGGGTCGTGCGGGCCAGGACCGGAGCCAGGTCCCTGTGGGCCTTGCGTCATGAAAGCGGAACCCCCCGTGCGATTTCCCCGTCGGAAGCGGCGTACCTGCGGAGATCTCGCCGTTCCGGGCGTCAGCATAGAGCGGGTGCTCTAGGGTGTGGTGCTGTGTCGAGCAAATGGGGGGCAGCGGCCGCGGTCGCCGCCTGGGTCGTGCTGAGCGCCGGGCCGGCCGCCGCGCAAGGGCCCTCCGCCGGGCCCGTCCTGCCGAACGCTCCGTCCGAACAGGTCAAGAAGCCCCAGCAGCTCAACGGCGAAAACGGCCAAAACGTCCAGCCGCCCGAAGGCGCCACCGCCGATGTCGCCCTCAAGGTTCTGCGCGACGGCTCCCTCGAAGTCACCGAGAAGGTCACGGTCCCCGGTGGCCGTCAGCTCATCTCGCGCGTCCCCCTCCGCGTCTCGGCCGGTGACGACCAGGACCGCGTCTTCGAAGCCGGGAACGTCAAGACCGAAGGCGCCGCCACCAGCCGGCTGACCGGTGACCAGCTCGTCCTCACCTTCACCGGCGGCACCTCCACCGTCACCTACACCGTCGACGGCGCCATCGCCGACCAGAGCGGCCGCCAGCAAGCCCGCTGGCAGGTCGCGAGCGGCTTCGACGCGCCCCTGGACAAGCTCACCGCCTCCTTCCTCGCGCCGTCGCCGCGACTGTCCCCTGTGGACTGCTTCGCCGGCCCGATCGGCTCGAACCAGCGCTGCACCCTCGCGGAGCTCGACCACACCGGCGTCGTCCGGCTCGAACAGAACGACGTCCAGCCCGGCGACCGGGTCGACCTGCTCGTCGGACTGCCCGCGAACACCGTCCCGGCCAACGCGAAGTTCGCCGAGGTCGGGCTCTTCGCCACCGCCTTCGCCTTCACCCCGCTGACCGGCGTCGTCTTCGCGCTCCTGCTCGTCTTCCTCGTGGCCGGCGGCCTCTTCGTCCAGCGCCGCCGCAAGGAAGACGCCGGCGCGCTCACCACCGCCACCGGCCCGGTCGAAGTCCTGCTCCGCGACGGCGACCGCCTCTTCTTCGCCAGCCCGGACGGCGTCCTGCCCGGCCAGGTCGGCACCGTCGTGGACGAGACCGTCGACGTCGTCGACATCAGTGCCACCGTCGTCGACCTCGCCGTCCGCAACTACCTCTGGCTGGCCGAGGTACCGGGGCCCGACTGGCAGATCGCCCGCCGCAACCCGCCGGACGAGCACCTGCACGACTTCGAACGCGCCGTCTACGAGACGCTCCTGCCGGCCGGCACCGACGCCGTGCTCGTGTCCCGGCTGCGCGCCCACGGCCGGCTCGACCTGCGCAAGATCAGCGACGCGATGTACGCCGACGTCGTCACCAAGCGCTGGTTCTCCCGCCGGCCCGACACCGCCCGCGGCCGGCTGACCTGGCTCGGCGCCGGGATCTTCGCGCTCGGCGCGGTCGCCACCGCGGTCCTCACCTTCACGATCGGCGACGCGCTGCTCGGCGTCGCGGTCGCGCTGGCCGGGCTCGCCGTCGCCGCGGCGGCCGCGCTGCTGCCCTCGCGCACCGCGCGCGGCCGGGTGCTCGTCGGCCAGGTCCGCGGCCTGCTCGACTACCTGCGCACCGCGAAGGCCGAGGACATCCCGCCGGCCGATCGCGAGATGGTGTTCTCACGCTCGCTTCCGTACGCGGTCGTGCTGGGCGACACCGAACGCTGGCTCGGCACCTTCGCCGCGCTCAACCCCGCCTCGGACGGTTCGGCCGGGCTCTACTGGTACGGCGGCATGGAGTCCGATCACGACCTGCGCCGCTTCGGCACGCACTTCCCGTCCTTCCTGACGGCGCTCGACGGGCTGCTCACCGCGTCCGTGCGCGCGTCCCGCTGACCGTGCTCGCGGAAGCGGTGCTGGCGCTCCTCCTGACCGCGGCACCGGTGGACGAGCCGCCGCTGCCCACCGTGCCGCAGAGCGCCGAGATCCAGCTCAAGGTCGAGCGCGACGGCTCGCTTTCGGTAGCCGAAGCGATCTCCGTGCCCGACGGCGTCACGATGGACCGCCGCGTCCCGCTGCGGGTCGCGGCGCCGCACGACCGCGACCGCGTCTACGGCGTCCGCGACGTCGTCCTCGAAGGCAGCGGTACGGCCCAGGTCGACGACGGCACCTTCACCGTCCACCTCACCTCGGGCACGTCGATCGTCCGGTACACAGTGGACGGTGTCGTCGCCGGGAACCAGGTCACCTGGGAACTGGCCGGTGGCTGGAGCGCCGACCTGAAGTTCGTCCGCGCCTCCTTCGCGGCGCCGAAGATCCCGGTCGCCGTCGACTGCGCTATCGGCGGCTTCCCGTGCGCCGCCGCGCAGATCGACCACGCCGGGCTCACGCGGTTCAGCCAGCAGAACCTGGCCGCGGGTGACCGGATGACGGCGACCGTCGAGCTGCCCGCGGGCACCGTCCCCGGCAACGAGGTCCTGGTCCCGGCCAAGACGATCGCCGGCGCGTTCGTGCTCACCGCCCCCGTCGGCTGGGCCTGGGCCGTCTTCGCCGCGCTCCTCCTGGCCGCGGTCGCCTTCGTCGGTTTCGCCCGCCGCCGTGACACCGGCGACCCGCCGAAGGCCGGGCTGATCGCGAGGAATGGTGAGTTCGCGTCTCCGGAGGGTGTGCTGCCGGGGCACGCCGGTGTGTTGCTGCACGGCCGGGCCGGGCCGGCGGACCTGGCCGCGACCGTGCTCGACCTGGTCGTCCGCAACTACGTCTGGGTGAGCGACGGCCCCACACTGACCCGCCGCAACCCGCCCGACGACCACCTGACGTCCTTCGAACGTGCGGTGTACGAAGCCGTCCTGCCGGACGAGTCGGTGACATTCGCCGAACTGCGGCTGCGGCACGTCGAACTTCCCCGGGCCGAGCTGCGCGCCGACCTCGCCGGCCGCGGCTGGCTCGCGACCGGGCGGCTTCGGCGCGCAGGGATCCGGGCCGTCTTCTACGGCGTGTTCCTGACCATCCTGCTCGCGCTGACCGCGGGGTACGCCCAGCTCGGCGTCATCCTCGCGCTGGCCGGGGCCGCCGCCGTCGCCGTCTCGGCCGCGCTGCCCGCGCGCCGCCGCGCGGGCGCGGAAGTCGCGCGCCGCCTGCGAGGGGTCTCCGCGGTGCGGCCGGAGGACTTCGACGAGCCGCAGCGGGAGGTGGTGTTCTCCCGCGGCCTGCCGTACGCGTCAGCTCTGGGCGAAACCGGCCCGTGGGTGGCCGCGTTCGCCGGCCTCGACCACCCGCCGAAGGTGTACTGGCACGACGGCGACATCACCCCTGACCAGGCCGGATCGTTCGCGACGGCGCTCGCCGGCACCTTCGCCGGCGCGCACCGCGGGCGGCTGCTCGCCACCGTGGCCGCGGACACCGGTTCTCACCCGCCAGCCGGGAAGCCAGGAGGCCCCGAGCCGTCGTAGGGTGGGGCCATGGCCGATCCCGAGCTCGTCCGATACACCCTCGACAATGGTCTGCGGGTGGTCCTCGCACCCGACGCGACCGCGCCGGTGGTCGGCGTCAGCGTGCACTACGACGTGGGTTTCCGCTCCGAGCCGGAGGGGCGCACCGGTTTCGCGCACCTCTTCGAGCACCTGATGTTCCAGGGCAGCGAGAGCTTGGAGAAACTCGCCCACTTCCGGCACGTGCAGTCCAGCGGTGGCACCTTCAACGGGTCCACCCACCCGGACTACACCGACTACTTCGAGGTGCTCCCGAGCGCCGCGCTGGAGCGCGCGCTGTTCCTCGAAGCCGATCGGATGCGAGCGCCGAAGCTGACCGCCGAGAACCTGGCGAACCAGATCGACGTCGTCAAGGAAGAGATCCGGCTCAACGTGCTGAACCGGCCCTACGGCGGGTTCCCCTGGATCACCCTGCCGCCGGTCCTGTACTCGACGTTCCCCAACGCGCACAACGGCTACGGCGGCTTCGAGGACCTCGAGAGCGCCACGGTCGAAGACTGCGCCGCGTTCTTCGACACCTACTACGCGCCGGCGAACGCCGTGCTCACCGTGGCGGGCGACTTCGAGATCGGGACCGCCAAGGAGCTGATCGAGCAGCACTTCGGCGACGTCCCGTTCCGGCCCGCGCCGCAGCGGCCGTCGTTCGCCGAGCCGCTGCCGACCACCGAGCTGCGCGGCGAGGTCGAAGACCCGCACGCGCCGTTGCCCGCGCTCGGCATCGGCTACCGGATGCCCGACCCGATCAACGACGTCGACGGCTACCTGGCCTACCTCGTGCTCGCCGGCGTCCTGACCGACGGCGACGGTTCCCGCCTGCAGCAGCGGCTCGTGCACAAGGAGCCGCTGGTCGTCGACATCGGCGCCGGCGCCGGGCTGTTCGGCCCGTTCGAGGCGCGCGACCCGGACACGTTCACCATCACCCTGATCCACCCGCACGAGGTGCCGCGCGAGCGCGTGCTCGCCGCGCTGGACGACGAGCTCGAGAAGATCGCCGAGAACCCGCCGGACGCCCACGAGCTGCGGAAGGTCACCGCCCGCTGGACGGCGAGCCTGCACTCCGAGCACGACAGGCTGGTGTCCCGGACCCTCGCGCTCGGCTCGTTCGAGCTGCTCTACGGCGACGCGTCGCTGGTGTACAAGCTCGCGGACCGGATGTCCGCCGTCACGTCGGAAGCCGTGTCGGCCGCGGCGAAGGCGCTGCGCCCGGACGCGCGCGCCGTGCTGGTGGTCAAGCCCGCTTCGGAAGGGAACAACGAGCAGTGACTTCTGCAACGCACCGCACGGCCGAGGAGATCGGCCGCACCGCGCGGGGGCCGCGCCCGCTGCCGCCCCTCGGCGAGCAGCGCGCCGCCGGCGATCTGTCCCATGTGGACACCGAGCTCTCGAACGGCCTGCGCGTGCTGGCCGTGCGCAAGGCGACCGTGCCGATGGTCGAGGCGCGGCTGTGGATCCCGTTCGCGGGCGACGACGCGCTGCACGCGGCGACGTCCGAGGTCCTCGCCGAGACGATCCTGACCGGCACGGCGCGCCGCAACCGCATCGAGATCGACGCCGAGCTGGCGCTGATCGGCGGCGACATCGGCGCCGGCGTCGACCCGGAACGCCTGGTGCTGACCGGATCGGCGCTCGCGGAGAAGCTCCCCACGTTCCTCGACGTGCTCGGTGACGTCCTCACCGGGGCGACCTACGCCGACGACGAGATCGCGCGCGAGAAGGAGCGGCTGGTCGAGCGGATCGCGGTCTCGCGCACGCAGCCGCGCACGATCGCGCGGGAGGCGCTGCAGAAGCACCGGTACGGCGACCACCCGGCGACGCGAGAGGTCCCGCGCGCCGAAGACGTCGCCGTCGTGACGCCCGAGCAGGTCCGGGCGCTGCACCAGGCGTCCGTGCTGCCGCGCGGCGCGGTGCTGGTGCTGGTCGGCGACATCGATCCGGCCGCCGTCGTCGGCGAGCTGGAGAAGGTGCTGGGCGGCTGGGCTTCCGACCGTTCCGCGGTCCGGCTGCCGGCGCTGCCGGAGCTGACCGGGCCGAACGTGCTGCTGGTGCCGCGCGCCGGCGCCGTGCAGTCGCAGATCCGGCTGTCGGCGCAGACCGTGCCGCGCACCGACCCGGGTTACGCGGCGCTGCAGCTGGCGAACCTGGCCTACGGCGGGTACTTCTCGTCGCGGCTGGTGGAGAACATCCGCGAGAACAAGGGGTACACGTACTCCGCGCACTCCGGGTTCGAGTTCACCGACGGCACCGCGGTGGTCAACGTCGACGCGGACACCGCGACCGAGGCGACCGCGCCGGCGCTGCTGGAGACCCGCTACGAGCTGGGCCGCCTCGGCCAGGTCCCGCCGGTGGGCGACGAGCTGGAGTCGGTGCGGCAGTACGCGATCGGCTCGCTGCTGACCTCGACGTCGTCGCAGTCCGGGCTGGCCGGCCAGGTGCTGGCGCTGGCCTCGACCGGGCTGGGCCTGGAGTGGCTGAACGAGCACCCGGCGCGGGTGGCGGCGGTGACGGCTTCGGAGGTCGCGGAAGCGGCGCTGAAGTACTTCGCACCCCAGCGGTTCACCGGCGTGGTGGTCGGCGACGCGGCGGTGCTGGAACACAAGCTCCTCGCGCTGGGCGACGTCGTAGTGGGCGAGCCCGCCTGATGTCCGTCCCGTTCGCCCTCGGTGACCTGCCCACCCTGTCACGGTCCACTGTGGACCGTCAGGAGGGCTTGCGCACCAACCCTTCGCGGCTGCTGTCGCGCTGGGCCGACGCCCGGGTCGTCCTGCTGGACGACACCGGGCGCACCCCGGTGGTCGAAGGCTCTTCGGTGCTGGCCTTCCGCAAAGCCGTCGACTTCGGCGCTTCACCGCCGGCGGACGCGGTGTTCCTCGGCGAGTGGCAGGACACGGATTATTGGTCGCTGCCGGGCGGCCCGTCGGGCGACGCCGACACGGTGAAGATGGCGGGCAGCTGGGGGTTCGTCGAGGAGGTCCCGCGCGCCGACGGCGAGATCTGGGTCGAGCTGCGCGGGTACGGAGACCTGCTGGACGACACGTCGGCGGGCCTGTTCACGACGGCACAGGCGTTGCGGAACTGGCGTCGCCAGGCGAAGTTCTGCACGCGCTGCGGTCATCCGACGGAGCTGATCCAGTTCGGCTGGGCGAGCAAGTGCACCAACGACGGCCGCGAGGAGTACCCGCGCACGGACCCGGCGGTGATCTGCCTGGTGCATTCCTCGGAGGGGGTGAACGGCTCCCACGTGCTGCTGGCGCGTCAGCCGATCTGGCCGGCGGGGCGGTATTCGGTGCTGGCGGGGTTCGTGGAGGCGGGCGAGTCGCTGGAGGCGTGCGTCCTGCGCGAGATCCGCGAGGAGGTGGGGGCGGTGGTGTCGGACGTCCGCTACCTCGGGAGCCAGCCGTGGCCGTTCCCGCGGTCGATCATGCTGGGGTTCACGGCCCGGGCGGATCGATCGTTGCCGTTGGTCCCCGCGGACGGAGAGATCGAAGAGGCGCTGTGGGTGTCGCGGGCGGAGGTGCGTGAGGCGTTCGAGAACAGTTCGGTGCGGGGCGAGGGTTCGAAGCCGACGCCGATCGCGGACGGGGCGGCGGAGATCATCCTGCCGGGGAACTCGTCGATCGCCCGCGTGATGCTCCAGGCCTGGGCGGACGCGGAGGAGTAGCCGCTACTCGTACACCGTCGCCGCTACCAGGGCGTCCCGGAAGACCTGCCAGCCATCGGCGGGGAGCGGGATGCCCTGGTTCGCGTAGTAGCCCTCGCAGTCCCGCAACCACCCGGCCAGCGCTTCCAGATAGCGCGGGAGGGTGTCGTTCTCCCAGTCCGGCGGGCCGTCCGCCCCTTCGGCGACCAAGGTGCGCAGGGTCGCCACCACCCGGTCCCGGCCTGCCTCGAACTGCTCGGACATCCGCCTTCTCCCTCCTCACGGCCAGTACGGCTCGGCCCGCGCCGCCGCCTCGACGATGGCTTGTCCGTCGATCGTGGTCGCGGTGCGGGCGAGGCCGACCTTCCGCCACTCCACACTGAACTCGAACGGCCCGGCCGGGAGTGGTGAAAGCCAAAGCTGCCGGTCACCGCGGTAGCGCCGGTCGTCGTAGCTCGCGCCGCCACCGACCTCCACCAGCGACCCCTCGCTGACCCGGAACTGCAGCCCGTCGTCCGCCGGTCCGGGGAACCCGCCCGCGTGGCTCGCGGCGATGCCCTCCCACGTGACAGCGTCGAGCGACCCCCGCCGGACGCTCAGGTGCAGGTGAAGCGAACAGCCACCCGGGTACGCGACCACGTGCTGCAGCGCGACCACCGCCAGCTCCGTCCGCGCGACGAACCGGGCGATCGGCACCGGGCAGCCGAGCACATCCTCCGGCGGCGTCATCGCAGATCACCGCGCTCGATCACCGTGCGAGCCGGCTCGCCGGTGAACTCGGTGCCGTAAGCCAGGTTCAGCGTCTCCAGCCGGTACCGCCACTGGGCGTCGCACGCGCACGTCGAGCCGAAGCGGTAGTTGATCTGCCACCGCAGCCACTCGCCCGGCCGCAAGACGACCGGCGCCGGCCGCCATTCCCGGGTCGGCCGGCTCATCCGCGCCAGCTCCACCCGCACCGCCAGCGCTCCGCCGGCGAAACGGAGCGTCACGTCGTCCAGCACGTCGAGCGCCGTGAACCGCGGCTCGAAGCCGGTCGACTCGTCGACCGTCACCTCGTGGATCGGGGCACCGGCGAGCAGGGGGAAGGCCACCGGCACGCGGTTGCGCGCGGCAGCCGCCGGACCACCCCGGGACCGCTTGGTCCAGGTGGTCCGCACCCGCTGCGCCACAATGTCCACGAAGTCCAGCATCCTCGGCGAAGCAACCGGAAATCCGCTGACCAGGACCCGCCCGCCCGGCGCAACTCGTTCACCGGTGTTTCCGCCACGTGGCCCTGCGCCGTCGAGGCGTTACCTGCTCGTTTCACGAGACCGTTGACGGCTGTGCCCCGGCTCACTACAGTCCTGCGAAACCGTCTGTAAAGTATCCTAATTAAGTCCGGAGGGACGAGTGCGAGCCGGTAGCCCGCGGATGCTGCGCGAGATCAACGATCGCGCCGCCATCGAGGTCCTCCTGCGGGAGGGCCCGCTGACGCGTGCCGAGCTCGAGCTCGCCATCGGGCTCTCCAAGCCCGCCACCGCGCAGCTCATCACCCGGCTCGAGCAGGACAACCTCGTCATCAAGGCCGGCGTCCGCGGCGGTGGGCGGGGTCCCCGCGCCCAGCTCTGGGCGGCCAACGGCAGCCTCGCCTTCGTCGCCGCCGTGGACCTCACCCCGCACCTCGCCGACTTCGTCGTCGCCGACGTCGCCGGGATCGTGCTCGCCGAGTACCGGACGCCGTTGCCCGTCCACGAAGGCGCCGACGTCGTCGGGACCTTCGGCGAGGCCCTCGAACACGTCGCCCGGCAAGCCGGACTGACCAGGACTCAGCTCGCCCACGTCGTGATCGGCGCGCAGGGCGCGTTCGACCCGCGGACCGGCCTGCTGTCCTCCGCCCCGCACATCCCCGGCTGGCTCGGCTTCGACGTTCCCCAGCGACTCAGCGACGACCTCGGCGTCGACGTCCTCATCGAGAACGACGTCAACCTCGTCGCCGTCGAGGAGATGAGCGTCGGGCAGGCTCAGGACGTCGACGACTTCGTCATGGTCTGGCTGTCCGAAGGCGTCGGCGGCGCGGTCGTCATCGGCCGCCGGCTGCTGCGCGGCGCCACCGGTGGCGGCGGCGAGATCGACTGGATGCGCGTGCCCGACCCGGCCACCGTGGACACCGGCGACGTCTGGCCCGAGGCCGGCGCCCGGTTCGGCAACCTGGTCGACTCGCCCGCCCTCTGCCGCCTCGCCGCCGCGCACGGCGTCGAAGCCGAAACCGCCTGGGACGCCGTCGCGAAAACCGAGCCGGACCACCCCTTCCGACACGACCTCGCCCGCCGCGTCGCCGGCGGCATCGCCAACCTCGTCGCGGTCGCCGACCCGCAGCTCGTGCTCCTCTGCGGCGACACCAGCCGCGCCGGCGGCGAGAACCTCGCCGCGCTGGTGCAGGAAAAGCTGCACGACCTGGTCCTGCCGCGCACGCCCGTCGGCTGCGCTTCGGTGCAGGGCAACGCCGTCCGCGCCGGCGCGCTGCAGTCCGCGCTGGCCACCGCCCGTGAGGACGTCTTCGGCGTCGTCACCCCCACACTCCTCGGGTCGCGCAGGCCCGCGGTCGGAGAGCCACTCGGCAAGAACCCGGAGGCCCTCCCGAACACCCGTTCCGCCCCGTCCCCAACCGAGTAGCAGCCCCAACCGATGAGGAGGAGGGCCATGCCCCCTACCACCCGGACCCGCCGAGGCGCCCTGTTAGTGGCCGCCGCCGCGGCGTCCGTCCTGCTGACGAGCGCCTGTTCCGGCGCCGCCGCGCCGAGCGGCGGCGGTGACGCGGCCGCCGCGCCCGGCAAGGACGACAAGCTCACGATCACGGTCTACAGCAAGTTCACCGACCGCGAGTACGGCGTGGTCACCGCGGGCCTCAACAAGCTCAAGGCGAAGTACCCGAACATCGAGATCAAGCACGAGGGCAACCAGGACGACGACAAGCTCACGCAGTCGATCCGCGGTGGCAACCCACCCGACGTCGCGATCTCCTTCTACACCGACAACCTCGGCGCCTGGTGCTCCAACGGCAGCTTCCAGGACCTGAAGCCCTACATCGACCGCGACAAGATCGACCTGAACCAAATCCCCGAGGCGGTCCGCAACTACACCGAGTACCAGGGCAAGCGGTGCGCGATGCCGATGCTCGCCGACGTCTACGGCTTCTACTACAACAAGGACATGTTCGCGGCGAAGGGCGTCACCTCGCCGCCGAAGACCACGGACGAGCTGCTCGAAGACGCCAAGAAGCTGACCGAGTACAACGCGGACGGCTCGATCAAGGTCGCCGGCTTCCTGCCGTCGATGCCGTTCTACGCCAACCAGGCCCAGTACTGGGCGCCGAACTTCGGCGCGCCGTTCATCGGCCCGGACGGCAAGTCGGACCTCGCCACCAACCCCGGCTGGACGGCGATGTTCGAGTTCCAGAAGAAGCTGATCGACGCGCTCGGCGGCCACGACAAGGTCGAGAAGTTCAAGGCCGGTCTCGGTGACGAGTACTCCGCCGACAACGGCTTCCAGAAGGGCAAGCTGGCGATGATCTACGACGGTGAGTTCCGCACCGCGTTCATCAAGGACCAGGCGCCGACCCTGAACTACGCCACCGCGCCCGCCCCGGTGCTCACCACCATGGCGGACAAGTACGGCAGTGCCTTCACCACCGGCACGATCATCGCGATCCCCAAGGGCGCCAAGAACCCCGGCGCCGCGTGGGAGCTGATCAAGCAGGTCACCCTGGACACCGACACCCTGGTGGACATGGCCAACGGCCTGAAGAACGTGCCCAGCACGAAGGCCTCGCTGACGTCGCCGCGCCTCGACCTGCAGCCGCAGTTCAAGACGTTCCTCGACATGTACGACAGCGGCAAGCTCGTCTCGAACCAGACCACGCCGATCGGTGACGCGCACCTCAAGGCGGTCAACGACTTCGCCGAGAAGTGGCAGGCCGGCTCGATCCCCGATCTGACCGAAGGCCTGAAGAAGGTGGATGCGCAGATCAACGACGAACTGAAGCAGAAGGGCGCGGGCGGATGACGTCCACGCTCGCGGAAAAAGCCCAGGGTTCCCCGTCCGCGCCTGCCAAGGCGCGGGCGGGGGCCCGCCGGGCCAAGCGCCGCCGGACCGTCTTCTTCTTCATGGCCCCGGCGCTCATCGGGTTCCTGGTCTTCTTCGGCTACCCGCTGATCGCCACGGTCTACTACTCCTTCACCAAGTACGACCTGATCAACCCGCCGCAGTTCATCGGGTTCGACAACTACGTCCGGATGTTCACCACCGAGCCGCTGGTCGGCGTCGCGGCGTACAACACGCTGTGGCTGGTGGTCATCCTGACGACGTGCCGGGTGCTGTTCTCGCTCGGCATCGCGTCGGTGATCTCCCGCCTCAAGTCGGGCGTGGGCCTGGTCCGGACGCTCTGCTACCTGCCGACCCTGGCCCCGCCCGCGGCGGCGACGCTGGCGTTCGTCTTCGTGTTCAACCCCGAATTCGGGCCGGTGAACCGGTTCCTGCGGCTCATCGGCATCGACGGCGGGCTGTGGTTCAACAGCCCGGCCATGTCGAAGCCCGCGCTGACGCTGCTCGCGCTGTGGGGCTCCGGCGAGCTGATGATCATCATCCTGGCCGCGCTGCTTGACGTCCCGACCGAGCAGTACGAGGCCGCCGAGCTCGACGGCGCCGGCCCGGTCCGGCGGTTCTGGCACGTCACGCTGCCGTCGATCTCGCCGGTGCTGCTGTTCGGCGTGGTCAACTCGATCATCTACGCGCTGCAGTTCTTCACGCAGGCGATCGTGGCGGCCTCCGCGTCCGCGGGCACCGCCGACGTCGCCGGCAACTCGAAGCTCATCGGTGCGCCGCAGAACTCGACGCTGACGTACCCGATCTGGCTTTACGTCCAGGGCTTCCGCTACTTCAACATGGGTTACGCGGCGGCGATGGCGGTGCTGCTGTTCATCGTGAGCGCGGGCTTCACGTGGATTCTCGTGCGGCAGCTGCGCAAGTCCCAGCACCAGGAGGAGGGGGCATGACCGCACTGGCCGAAGCGCCGCAGAAACCGGCGGGCGTGCCGCCGCGGGTGCGGTTCAAGCGGACCTGGGACAAGCGGCTGTCCTGGATCGCGCTGCACGCGACCGGGATCGCCCTCGGCGTGATCTTCATGCTGCCGCTGCTGTTCGTGTTCCTCACCGCCGTGATGAAGAGCGACCAGGCGATGACGGCGAGCCTGTGGCCGACCGAATGGCACTTCGAAAACTTCGTCACGGTGTTCAAGAAGGCGCCGCTGCTGGAGTACTTCGGCAACAGCCTGCTGTATTCGGCGCTGGCGACCGTCGGCGCGCTGCTTTCGGCGATCCCGGCGGCGTACGCGCTGGCGAAACTGCGGTGGCGCGGGCAGAACCTGTTCTTCATGCTCACGGTCGCCGCGATGATGCTGCCGCCCCAGGTCACCATCGTGCCGCTGTACGACCTGTGGGTCCGGATGGGCCTCACCGGCACGCTGGTCCCGCTGATCGTGCCGTACTTCTTCTTCGACGCGTTCTCGATCTTCCTGCTCCGCCAGTTCTTCCTCACCATTCCGAAGGACTACCTCGAAGCGGCGAAGATCGACGGCTGCAACGAGTTCCAGGCGATGTACCGGGTGCTCATCCCGATGGCGAAGCCCGGGATCGCGGCCACCGCGATGTTCTGCTTCCTGTTCACCTGGAACGACTACTTCGGGCCGCTGCTCTACACGGGCGAGAACCAGGACCACTGGCCGCTTTCGCTGGCGATCGCGTCCTTCCGCGGCATGCACCACGTCGAGTGGAACATGACGATGGCCGCCACCGCGCTGATCATGGCGCCGGTGATCGTGCTGTTCATCTTCGCGCAGAAGTCGTTCGTCAAGGGCATCACATTCACGGGAGTCAAGGGATGAAGCTGGCAGTCGTCGGTGGCGGGTCCACCTACACGCCGGAGCTGATCGACGGGATCGCCGGCCGCCGCTCCACTTTGGACGTCGACGAGATCGTGCTGGTCGACCCGGACGCCTACCGCGTGGAGGCCGTCGGCGGGTTCAGCCAGCGCATCCTCGACCACGCCGGGCACCCGGCGCGGGTGCGGACCACGCAGTCGCTGGAAGAGGGCGTCGACGGCGCGTCGGCGGTGCTGATCCAGCTGCGCGTCGGCGGCCAGCGGGCGCGGCGGTCGGACGAGACGTTCCCGCACGCCTGCGGCTGCGTCGGTCAGGAGACGACCGGCGCGGGCGGGCTCGCGAAGGCGTTGCGCACGGTGCCGGTGGTGCTCGACATCGCCGACCGCGTCCGCAAGATCGCCGGCGACGACACGTGGATCGTCAACTTCACCAACCCGGTCGGCATCGTGACCCGCGCGCTGCTCAACGAGGGCCACCGCGCGGTCGGGCTGTGCAACGTCGCGATCAACCTGCAGCGCCAGTTCGGAAAGCTGCTCGGCGTCGGCGCGGACGACGTCAAGCTCGTCCACACCGGACTGAACCACCTGAGCTGGGAGCGCGGCGCGCTCGTCGACGGCGTCGACCGGCTGCCGGAGCTGCTGGACCAGCATCTGGACTACCTCTCGAACGAGGTCAGCGTGCCGGAGAAGTGGTTGCGGCGCATGAACGTCGTGCCGTCGTACTACCTGAAGTACTTCTACGCGCACGACGAGCAGGTCACGAAGCAGCGCACTGAGCGGCCGCGCGCGGACGTCGTCTCCGACGTCGAGGAAGAGCTGCTGAAGATCTACCTCGACCCGGAGCAGAACACGAAGCCCGAGTCGCTGGAGAAGCGCGGCGGCGCGTACTACTCGGAAGCCGCGGTGCAGCTGGTGCACGCGCTGACCGCGGGCGGACCGGCCGAGGAACACGTGGTGAACGTCCGCAACGACGGCACGTTCCCGTTCCTGCCGGACGACGCCGTCATCGAAGCGCGGTCCACTGTGGACTCCAACGGTGCGACGCCGATCGCGCAGACGCCGGTGGAGCCGCAGTTCTCGGGCCTCATCGCGGCGACGACGGCGTACGAGTTCCTCGCGCTGGAGGCGGCGATCAAGGGCGGCCGCGACCGCGTGGCCGACGCGCTGCTGGCGCACCCGCTGGTCGGCCAGTACACGAAGGCCGACACGCTGGCCGATTCGCTGGTGCAGATCAACCGCGAGTACTTGCCCTGGGCGCGCGGATGAGGCCCGCTGTCATCGCGATCGACGGCGGCAACAGCAAGACCGAGGTCCTGGTGATCTCGGAAGACGGCGTCGTGCTGGGCAAGTCGCGTGGACCCGGCGCGTCGCCGCAGAACATCGGCGTGGCGGCCTGCGTCACGGCGCTGGAAGGCCTGGTCCTGGAGGCTTTTCCCGATTTCGGGGAGAAGCCGTTCGCGGTGCACACGTCGGCGTACCTCGCCGGTCTCGACTTCCCACGTGAGGAAGAAGCGCTGCACGCGGCGCTGTCCGCGCGCGGGTGGAGCGACACCCTGACGGTCGGCAACGACACCCTCGCGCTGCTCCGGGCGGGCAGCGCGGGGGTGGGTGTCGCGGTGGTCTGCGGCGCCGGGATCAACGGCGCCGGCGTCGGTCCCGACGGCCGCGTGCACCGCTTTCCCGCGCTGGGCAAGATCTCCGGCGACTGGGGCGGCGGCTACCGGCTCGGCGAGGAGGCCCTGTGGTGGGCCGTGCGCGCCGAGGACGGCCGCGGTCCGCGGACCGCGTTGCAGGCTGCCGTGGCGTCCTTCTTCGGCAAGCGGAGGCTGCTGGACGTCGTGCAGGGCCTGCACTTCGAGGAGATCGACCCGGCCTCGATCCACGGCCTGTGCCCGCTGCTGTTCGAGGTCGCGGCGGCGGGCGACGAGGTGGCGTCGGACATCGTCACCCGGTTCGTCGAAGAGGTCAGCGTGTTCGCGGCGGTGATCCTGCGGAACCTGGACCTGACCGGGGAAGCACCGGAGATCGTCCTCGGCGGCGGGGTGCTGACCGGGGTCGGCGCGCCGGTGATCGCGGAGATCGAGCGGCGCTGCCTGAAGGTCGCGCCGCGCGCGGTGGTCCGCGTCGTGGACGTGAACCCGGTGGTGGGAGCGGCTTTGTTCGGACTGGACACGCTGGGCGCGTCGGACGCCGCGAAGGCGTCCCTGAAGGCGGCGACCCAGCGCGCATAGACCTGGTGGCCTGCCTCGAAGCGGCGCGAGGCAGGCCACCAGACCCTTCACGGCGCGGGGACCAGGATCTCGCCGGTTTCGAGCAGGGACTTGAGGTCCGACAGGATCCAGTCCCAGCCGCCACCCGCGTTCTCGCCGGGGCCGGCGTTGACGTCTTCGTGGATCCCGCTGACCATCTCGCCGGTGAGCGGCGCGCCGGTGACGTCGTGGGTGACGGTCAGTCTGGTGCCGGCGGTCTTCGTCGCCTCGATGTCGTAGGTGAGCGTGGTGTACGGCTCGGCGGACATCTCGTCGGGACCCATGAGCAGCTTCCAGGTGACGACGAGCTTGCGCGGCGGGTCGACTTCGAGGACTTCGCCGTCGACGAGGTCACCGGTGAAGCCGGCGTCGATGAACTCCTGCGTGGGGCGGGTGCGGTGCTTGCCGCCGACCTTGAGGTCGAAGTCGGCGAGGCCGGTGTAGCCGTACTTCCGGGTCCACTCGGGCTTGGTGATGGCTTCCCAGATGCGCTCCGGGGTGGCCTTGATGTAGACGCGGTGGACCTGCACGGTGGTCGTCATGGTTCTTCGCCTTCCAGTTCGTCCTTGAGATCGAGCAGCGCGGTGACGTGACGTTCGGTGTACTTGTCGATCCACCGGTCGTGGATCTGCCGGATGGGCACGGGGTTCAGGAAGTGCCGTTTCTCCCGGCCTTCCTTCCGCGCGACGACGAGCCCGGCCTCCTCGAGGAGCTTCAGGTGCTTCATGACGCCGAAGCGGGTCATGTCGACCTGGGTCTCCAGCTCGGTGAGCGTGCGGCCGTCGCGCTCGAAGAGCAGGTCGAGCAGGAACCGGCGGGTCGGATCCGCCAGCGCCTTGAACACCAGGTCGTCGTCGGGCACGTGAGCGAGAATAGGTGACCAAAAGGTCACATGTCAACGTATGAAGAAGGCCGCCACCCTCGCCAGGGTGGCGGCCTTCTTCGGACCAAGCGCTAGACGACCAGCGACAGCGGCAGGATCAGCGCGATCGCCACCACCGAGATCAGCGTCTCCATCACCGACCAGCTCTTCAGCGTCTGCCCGACCGACAGCCCGAAGTACTCCTTCACCAGCCAGAACCCCGCGTCGTTCACGTGCGAGAAGAACAACGACCCCGCCCCGATCGCGAGCACCAGCAGCGCACTGTGCGACGGGTCCATCCCCGCCGCCAACGGCGCCACGATGCCCGCCGCCGAGACGGTCGCCACCGTGGCCGAGCCCGTCGCCAAGCGGATCGCCACCGCCACCAGCCAGCCCAGCAGCAGCGGCGACAGGTGCGCGTCCTTGGCCAGGCCCGTGATGACGTCGCCGACCCCCGCGTCGACCAGGGTCTGCTTGAAGCCGCCGCCCGCGCCGACGATCAGCATGATGCCCGCGATCGGGCCCAGCGAGTCACCGACCACAGTGGACAGCCGGGAGCGGTCGAGACCCGCCGGGCGGCCCAGCAGCACCATGCCCACCAGCACCGCCGCCAGCAGCGCGATCAGCGGGTCGCCGATGAAGTCCAGCACGCGCCGGGCGCCGTTGTCCTTGGCCAGCAGGATGTCCGAGAGCGCTTTCGCCAGCATGAGCACGACCGGCAGCAGGACCGTCGTCAACGTCGCCGCGAAGCTGGGACGCGGCTTGTCCGGGTCCGCCCGCTCGGGGATCAGCCGCTCGGGCGGTGTCGCGTCCGGCACCAGCCGCGCGGCCAGCTTGCCGAACAGCGGCCCCGCGATGACCAGCGTCGGGATGCCGACGAGCAGGCCGAACGCCAGCGTGATCCCGACGTTCGCGTTCAGCGCGCCCGCCGCGGCGAGCGGGCCCGGGTGCGGCGGGACCAGGCCGTGCAGCACCGAAAGGCCGGCCACCGCCGGGATTCCCAGCAGCATCAGCGGTTTCCCGGTGCGCTTGGCCGCGAGCAGCACCACCGGGATGAGCATGACGAGGCCGATCTCGAAGAACATCGGCAGCCCGATCAGCGCCGCGACCAGCGCCATCGCCCAGGGCAGCGCGGCGCCGCGGGCCTTGCCGAGCACCGTGTCGACGATCTGGTCGGCGCCACCGGAGTCGGCCAGCAGCTTGCCGAGCATCGCGCCGAGGGCGATGAGGATGCCGACGGACGCGACCGTGCTGCCGACGCCGCTGCTGAAGCTCTTCAGCAGCTTGTCGACCGGCATCCCGGCGGTCAGGCCGAGCACGAGCGAGCCGAGCACCAGCGACAGGAACGGGTGCAGCTTCACCTTGGTGATCAGCACGACGATGACGGCTATCGCGACGACCGTCGCGGCGATCAGCCGGGTGTCGTGGCCGGTCCAGGCGGCGGCGAGGGTGGTCATGAACGCTCCCGGAAGGCGGTGAGGGCGGCGGTGGTGATCTCGTCGGGCGTCTCGCGGATGTCGAAGACGGCGCCGGGCTCGTCCGGCTCGAGGGGTTCCAGGTCGGCGAGCTGGGAGTCCAGCAGCGACACCGGCATGAAGTGGCCGGAGCGGGACTTCATCCGCTCGGCGAGGGTGTCGTGGTCACCGTTCAGGTGGGCGAACCAGACCTTCCCGCCGGTTCTCAGCACGTCGCGGTACCGGCGCTTGAGCGCGGACGACGTCACGACGCCGCCGGACGCCTGGTGCTCGCGGATCCAGCCGGCGATGGCTTCGAGCCAGGGGGCGCGGTCCTCGTCGGTCAGCGGGTGCCCCGCGGTCATCTTGTCGATGTTGGCCTGCGGGTGGAACGTGTCCGCTTCGGCGTACTCGACGTCCAGCGCGTTCGCGAGCGCCGTGCCGATCGTCGTCTTGCCGGAGCCTGACACGCCCATCACCACGATGACGGTCATCCGCACCTCCCACGTCGTTGTGCTCGGGTGAGTCAAACTCAAAAGTACTACTTATTCAAGATGAAGTACTACTTAATCGAATCAGACGGCTAGGTTGGCCGAGTGGGACACGAGCAGGTATTGGACGCCCTCGGCGCGTCGATCGCCAACGGAGCGCTGCCACCAGGCACCGTCCTGCGCTCCGAAGAGCTCCAGGAGCGCTTCGGCGCTTCGCGGACTGTCGCGCGCGAAGTCGTCCGAGTGCTGGAGACGATGCGGTTGACCACCAGCAAGCGCCGGGTCGGGGTGATCGTCCGGGAGCCGGCCGAGTGGAATCACTACGACCCGCGGCTGATCCGCTGGCAGCTCGACGGTCCCGCGCGGCCGACGGCCCTCGCTACGCTCAACGAGCTGCGGTCGGCGATCGAGCCGTGCGCGGCGCGGTACGCGGCCCTGCGCGCGACGCCGGAGGAGCGCGGCCGGCTCGGCGCGCTGGGGGAGCGGCTGGCGCGGACGGCCCGGGCGCGCGACCTCACGACGTTCCTCGAGTTCGACATCGCGTTCCACGACCTGCTGCTCGGCGCGTCCCGGAACCCGATGTTCGCGCAGCTGTCCGAGGTCGTCGCGGAGGTGCTCACCGGGCGGACCGGGCACGGGCTGATGCCGCCGGAGCCGCAGCCCGAGGCCGTGGCACTCCACCTGGAGGTGGCCGCGGCGGTGGCGGCCGGCGACGCGGACCGGGCGGAGCGGGCGATGCGCGACATCGTCGTCCAGGCGCGCGAGGAGATCGCGGCGCTGGTCGAATAAGCCGGTGCCGCGGAGGCGAGTAGCCTCCCTCGGGAACTGGACTTTCTTCTGCCGGGGGGCACGGGTGAGCGCGGCGCGCGCGATCGGACTGGTGTTGGGCGTGGCGGCCGACGGCGCCCTCGGTGACCCGCGTCGCCGGCCCCCGGTGACGGCGTTCCGGCGGCTCGCGCAGGGCCCGGGCCTCGCGGTCGCGGGCGCCGCGGTGGCCGGCGGTCTCCTGCTCGAGCGCGCCGGCCGCGGCCGTCCGCTGGTGCAGGCGTCGGCGACGGCGGTGACGACGTGGGCGGTGCTCGGCGCGGCCGGCCTGGCCCTGCAGGGCACGGAGCTGGCGCGCGACCTCGAGGAGTCCCGCTTCGCCCCGGCGCGGTCCACGCTGTCCGAGCTGGACCCGCGCGTGGCTGACGGCCTGGACCTGGTCGGGCTGTCCCGGGCCTCGGTGGAGACGCTGGCGGAGAACACGTCGGACGCGGTCGTGGCGCCCCTGGTCTGGGGCGCGGTGGCGGGGGTCCCGGGCCTGCTCGGCGCGCGGGCGGTGAGCCTGCTCCGCCGGTCACGCGTCGGACGGCAGGGCCACTGGGCGATCGACCGCCTCGACGAGCTGGTCCACCTGGTCCCGACCCGCATGGCGGCGGCCCTGACGGTCCTGGCGGCCCCGGTGGTCGGCGGCTCGGCGGGCGGCGCGTGGCGGGCCTGGCGCCGCGACACGATCGCCCACCCGAGCCCCAACGCGGGCCGGGTGGAGGCGGCGTTCGCGGGGGCGCTGGAGGTCCGCGTCGGCGGGCGGACGGTGTACCCGCACGGGGTGGCGGAGCTGCCGGTGCTCGGGGTCGGGCGGAACCCGGACGCGGGGCACGTGACGCGGGCGGTGGAGCTGTCCCGGGTCGTCGGGTGGCTGGCCGCGGTGACGTCGGTGGTTTTGGCCGTGGTGGCGGGTTTCCGGCGCCGCTCGCGCTGACGCTGTAACTCCTCCGCGTATCGACAGGCGTAGGCAACGCTTCGCAGAGATACGGGAGGATTTCGTGCGGTACAAGCACATTGCGGCGGGCGTGGTCGCCGCGAGCCTGGTCACCCTCGTCGTCACCGGCGGCACCGCCGAGGCCAAGCGGCGCTGCGGTCCCACCTACGAGCAGGACAAGTCCGGCAGCCTGGGCACGCCGTTCACGCTGAAGTCCAAGCACGACGACGACGGCCCCGGCGGGTCGTTCGTCGTGGGGGAGGAGTTCGAGATCCACACGAACGTCGCCGGCCAGACCTGGACCATCACCTTCGCCGACAACGGCCTGGTCTTCTTCACCGGCGACGACGTCTCGACGACCATGGGGATCCGGGAGCAGCACGCGACGGCCAACCAACCCGGCGTCACCCAGCACATGACCGCCGACGCGCTCAACCACACCACGGGCGAAACCATCCACGGGTTCCTGGACGTGCTCCCGGTCCCGGCCTGCGGCGGCTGACGCGGACCGCCGGTGCGGCGGCTTCAGCCGCGCCGGCGCAGCTGGGTCAACGCCTCCGCGTCGAGCCGGCCGCCGCGCTCGGCCAGTCGACCCCCGATGCGGTCCCGGTCTTCCTCCGTCTTGTTCCCGCCGAACTTGAACTTCGCCCGCACACCCGTGATCGTGAACTCGATCCCGCGGATCCCCGGCAGCAACCGCCGGTCCGGCGAGTCCGAAGCCGCGCTCACCGGCGCCCGCGCGCCGTCCGGCTCGAAGTGCCGCAGCTGCTTCTCCAGCAACGAAGCCTTCGAGTCCGGGTCGTCGACCAGCCGCACGTCGCCCTCGAGCTGGACCGTCGCGTAGTACGACGTCGGCACCCCGAACGCCGGGTCCGCGTCCGTGTTCCAGTCCGCGCGGATGTACGTGTAGTCGTCGACCACCGTCAGCAGCGCTCGCGGGTGTTCCTCCAGCAGCGGCCAGATCGGGTTCGGGCGCGCCAGGTGCGTCACCACCGTGCGGTCGCCGTCGAACGCGAAGTGCGCCGGGGTCACCACCGGCAGGTCGCGGCCCGTGCCGCCGGCGATCAGCTGGCCGAAGTCGTGCGTGGACAGCCATTCGCGCCACTCCGCGTCCGAAGCGGCGTCCCAGGGGTGGATCAGCATGAGCCCAGTGTCACGCCGGGAAGTGGCCCCGAAGAAGGGCCAATTTCGAGCTACTTCTGATGGCCACTTTCGGCCAGCTCGTCCTCGGCCAGGATCTCCGCGACGGACTTCCGCCGCGCAGGAGCCTCCCCGGAGACCAAGGCCCCACCCGGCTTCAGCTCCCGCACCGTGAAGTAGAGCCAGCCCAGGAGAGCCATCGCGCCGAACGCGATCCACTGCAGCGCGTACGACAGGAACGGCCCCGAGTCGGTCTGCGGCAGCGGCAGCGCACCCAGCACGCCGGGCTGATCGGTGTCGAGCTGGAAGTACCCCGGCCGGATGTCGAGCTTCCCCGCCCGCGCGACCACCCGCGAGTCGACGACGTAGCTCTGCAGCTGCCCGCCGGTCGACGCGTCGGCGAACGCGTCCCGGTTCTTCGGGTCGGTCTCGTCCGCCCGCGCCCGGGCCGTCACGGACACGATCCCGGCCGGCGGCGGCGCGTACGGCAGCACGCCGGACTTGCTGTCGAGCCGGACGTACCCGCGGTCGACCAGGACGACCGTGCCGTCGGTGGTCCGCATCGGCGTCAGCACCTCGAAGGCGCCCTCGCCCTGGACCGTCCGCAGCCGCGCGACGACTTCCTTGTCCGCGAGGTACTGGCCGGTGATCGAGACGAGGTGCCACTCCGTGTGCTGGTCGGGCGCGCTCCCCGGCGGCAGGAGCTGCGTCAGCGGCAGGGGCGGCGCGGTGAACGAGGCCTCCAGCGCGGAGTTCTGCTGCTCGCGCTCGGCGTTGCGGCTGAACTGCCAGGGTGAAAGCAGCGTGAAGCAGCAGATGGCGAAGGTGAACACCACCACCGTCAGCGCCAGCCACCCGGGCTTGAGCAGGAACCGCAACCGCACCCCACCACGGTAGGCGGTGCCCCGCCCGTGGCGCCCGCCGACCTCCGTCACCTGTGACTTCTACCCGCGCGAACGCACCCAATCCAGCAAACCGGGCACCGAGCGTTCGATCATGCCGAGGACGTCTTCGAAGCCGTCGTCACCGCCGTAGTAGGGGTCCGGGACTTCGGCGCCGCCGGGGGCGGACGGGTCGAACGACCGCAGCAGCCGCACCTTCGAGGGATCGTCGACGCGGGCGCGCAGGAACTCCGCGTGCCCGTCATCGGCGGCCAGCAGCAGATCGGCGGCGAGGTCTTCGTCCGACACCTCGGAGGCGACGTGCGCGGTGGGGTAGCCGTGCGCTTCGAGCGTCGCGCGGGCGCGCTTGTCGGCGGGCTCTCCGGCGTGCCAGCCCCCGGTACCGGAACTGGACACGCGCACGACGTCGCCGAGGCCGGCGTCCTCGAGGTGCGCGCGGAAGACGAGTTCCGCCATCGGGGAGCGGCAGATGTTGCCGGAGCAGACGAAGACGAGGTGCGTCATTTCGCGAGCGTAACCGGCCGGTTCACCCGGTCACCCGCTCGCTCGGCGGTACCCGCTGCCCCGCGCCGCCACTTAGCGTCGTTCCCGCGAGGACGCGAACCGGAAGGAGAGCGATCATGCACGGATGCTGCTCGAAGTGCACCGGTCAGGGCTGCGGCTGCTGCGGCAACTGCAACTGACGCTCCGCCCCGGCGCTCACGGCGGCGGTGGTGGACCCGCCGCCGGGGCGCCACTAACGGGTGATGCACGTCGCCGCGGGACCGAAGCTGGGACCTAAGCCGGAGATCACCGCGTAGCGCACAGCCAGCACTCGCGGGGCTCGCACGCGTACATGCGAAGATCCCCCGGTGCCCGCGCTTTCCGAAATCATCACCGTCCTGGAGCAGGCCTACCCGCCCGCGCTCGCCGAGTCGTGGGACGCCGTCGGCCTCGTCTGCGGCGACCCCGCCGAGCCCGTCACGCGGGTGCTGTTCTGCGTCGACCCGGTCGCCGAGACCGTCGACGAGGCCGCCGACCTCGGCGCGCAGCTGATCGTCGCGCACCACCCGCTGCTGCTGCGCGGCGTGCACGGCGTCGCCGCCGACACCGCCAAGGGCTCGCTGGTGCACCGGATGATCCGCACCGGCATCGCGCTCTACTGCGCGCACACCAACGCCGACTCCGCCGACCCCGGCGTCTCCGATGCGCTCGCGCAGGCGATCGGGCTGCGCGTGACCGGCCCGCTGGCGCCCAACGAAGACGGCGTCACCGGCATCGGCCGGATCGGCGAGCTGCCCGAGGCCGAGCCGTTCGCGACGTTCGTCCAGCGCGTCGCCGAGGCCCTGCCCGCGACCGTGCCGGGCGTGCTCGGCGCGGGCGACCCGGACCGCCCGATCCGCACCGTCGCCGTCTCCGGCGGCGCCGGGGACTCCTACCTGAAGCAGGCCACCGCGGCCGGCGTCGACGCCTTCGTCACCGCCGACCTGCGGCATCACCCCGCCGGTGAGCACCTCGCGAACCCGGGCGCGGTGCCCGCGCTGGTCGGGCTGACCCACTGGGCCAGCGAATGGCCCTGGTGCGGGCAAGCCTCGCTGGTCGTGGCGCAGGCGTTTGCGGGTAACGTCGACACCTACGTCTCCACGCGGTGCACCGACCCGTGGAACGTCCGCGCCGAGCGCACATCTATTTAGAGGAGCACCGTGAAGGCCGATCCCGCCGTGCAGCGCCAGTTGCTCGAGCTCGCCAAGGTGGACGCCGAGCTCTCGCGCACCGCACACCGCCGCCGCACCCTGCCCGAGCTGGCCGAGATCGACGCGGGGGAGAAGACGGCCCGCGAGCGCCGTGACGCGCTCGTGTCGGTGGAGACCGCCGCGTCCGACCTCGACCGGGAGGTGGCCCGGCAGGAGAAGGAGATCGAGTCGGTCCGCGCCCGCGAGGACCGCGACCGCAAGCTCCTCGCGTCCGGCTCGGTGAACTCGAAGCAGATGACCGACATCGAGCACGAGCTGCAGACCCTGCAGCGCCGGCAGAGCGCGCTCGAAGACGACCTGCTGGAGCTGATGGAGCAGCGCGAGGCCCTCGGCCTGGACGCGCAGCGCACCGGCGCCGAGGTCGACAAGGCCGAGGCCGAGGTCGCCGCCGCGGTCGCCCGCCGCGACGAGGCGTTCAAGGACCTCGACACCACCCGCGCGCGCCGCGAAGAAGACCGCGCGAAGCTGCTGCCGCGCTTCCCGGAGCCGCTGCTCAAGCTGTACGAGCGCGTCCGTGAGCAGAAGGGCATCGGCGCCGCGCTGCTGCGGGCCCGCCGCTGCGGCGCTTGCCAGCTGGAGATGGACCGCAACACGATCGCCGAGATCAAGGTCGCGCCGGAGGACGACGTCATCCAGTGCGAGAACTGCGGCGCGGTGCTGGTCCGGACCATGGAGTCGGGTCTGTGACGTCGCATGTGGTCGTCGAGGCGGACGGGGGCTCCCGGGGCAACCCGGGCCCGGCCGGCTACGGCGCGGTCGTCAAGGACGCCGCCACCGACGAGGTCCTGGCCGAGCGCAAGGAAAGCCTCGGCGTCGTCACCAACAACGTCGCCGAGTACAACGGCCTGATCGCCGGGCTGGCCGCCGCGGCCGAGCTCGGCGCGTCCACTGTGGACGTCCGGATGGACTCGAAGCTCGTCGTCGAGCAGATGTCCGGGCGCTGGAAGATCAAGCACCCGGACATGCAGCCGCTGGCCGAACGGGCCAAGGAGCTGGCCGCCGGCTTCTCCCGGGTCGAGTACGAGTGGATCCCGCGGGCCCAGAACTCCCACGCCGACCGGCTCGCCAACGAAGCGATGGACGCGGCCACCGGCAAGCCCGCCGCCGGGAAGCCCGCCCCGAAGCTCCCGACCCGACGGCCCGACCGCGCGACGGTGGCCTGGACCGGTGCGAAGGGCACCCCGACCCGGCTGCTCCTGCTGCGCCACGGCCAGACGGAGATGTCGGCGCTGCGCCGCTACTCCGGCCGCGGTGACGTCCCGCTGACCGAGCTGGGCCGATCGCAGGCCGCCGCGGCGGCGAAGCGGCTGGCCGCGACCGAGGGCCTGGTCGTCGACGGCGAGAGCGTCGCGATCATCTCCTCGCCGCTGACCCGCACCAAGCAGACCGCGCAGGCCGTCGCCGACGCGCTCGGCGGGCGCGTCGAGACCCACCCCGGCCTCATCGAGACCGACTTCGGCGACTGGGAAGGCCTGACGTTCGCCGAAGCGGCCGAGCGCGACCCCGAGCTCCACGGTGCGTGGCTGGGCGACAGCGCGGTGCCGCCGCCCGGAGGGGAGAGCTTCGACGTCGTCCACCGACGCGTCCGCAAGGCCCGCGACGAGCTGATCGCCGAGCACGGCGGGAAGACGTTGGTGCTGGTCAGCCACGTGACGCCGATCAAGACGCTGCTCCGGATGGGGCTCGACGCCGGCCCGCAGCTGCTGTTCCGGCTGCACCTCGATCTGGCGTCGCTGTCGATCGTCGAGTTCTACCCGGACGGGAACGCTTCGGTGCGGCTGGTCAACGACACCTCGCACCTGACCTGACCACCTGAAATGTGGGGTGGATCACGCTCAATGCCGACGCGTGCCGGACCCCCGATGGGGTATTGGCTACAGTGTCTCGACCGCGTCGCCGCGGTGGCGGGTCCGGCCTCGGGCGCGCTTCATGGGGCGCCAGCTCGTGCGTATCCCACCGGCAGAGGCCTGCGGGCGGAACAGTGACGAGGAAATGACGGCTAGCGCACTCACCGAGACCTCCCCGAGCGACGTCCCCGAGGAGCCCACGCCCGTGACGACCACGCGGGGCTGGGGCTCGCGGCTGGCGCCGGTGCTGGCCGTCCTGGCGGGAATGGCCGCCGTGGCGGTGCACGCGACCCGCTACGGCCACTGGATCGTCGACGACGCCGCCATCACGTTCTCCTACGCCCGCAGCTTCGCCGACGGCCTCGGCCCGGTGCTGCAGCCGGGCGCCCCGCCGGTCGAGGGCTTCTCCGACCCGACGTGGATGGTGCTGCTCGGCGTCGGCAAGCTCGTCGGCCTGTTCGACCACGGCCTGCTGTTCGGCCTCCCGGACTACGTGCTGTTCCCGAAGGCGCTGGGCCTGCTCTTCACCGGCGGCATCCTGACGGCGTGCCACATCGCCGCGAAGCAGATCTTCACGCGCTTCGCCTGGCTGGTCACGCTGGTCGTGGGCCTGACGCTGGCGACGATCCCGTCGTTCGTCATCTGGGTCGTGTCCGGCCTGGAGAACTCGTTGTTCGCCTTCGTGGTCGTCACGCTCGCCGTGACGCTGTTCGTCTCGGTCAAGCGCGACAAGCTGCTGACGCCGAAGGTCGCGCTCTGGGCGGGCGTCCTGGTCGCGTTCGCCGCGCTGACCCGGCCGGAAGGCCTGATCTACGCGGGCGCGTACCCGCTGGCGGCGCTGCTCCTGCTGCGCGGCGGCCTGTTCTGGAAGAGCTTCCGCCTGGCTTTGCTGTCGGTGGCGGCGTTCGCCGTGCCGTTCGGCGCGTACGTCGTCTGGCGGCACTCGGAGTTCGGGCGGCTGCTGGCCAACCCGTCGGTCGCCAAGCAGCAGGGGCTGCCCGGCTTCGACGCCTTGAAGCGGCCCTTCGAGCTGGCCGGCTACGCGGGCTGGGCCGGCGTGGTCCTGCTCGCGCTGGTGATCGCGTTCGCGCTGGTCAAGGCGCCGTGGCGGCGTCCGCTGATCGCGCTGCTGGTGCCGCTGGCGCTGGGCATCATCGCGTACGGCGTGATGGTCGCCGACTGGATGTACCAGCACCGGTTCGCCAGCCCGATCTGGCCGCTGGCCGTCATCGCCGGCACGCTCTCGGCGGGCGAGCTGCTCAAGCACCGCCGGGCGCTGCTGCGGATCGGGATCGTCGTGGTGCTGGTGGGGGCGTTCGTCCCGTCGGCCATCGGGTTCGCGCAGGCCGCGGACAAGTTCGCGAAGAGCCCGAACATCACGGCGTGCCTGGTGGCGGACCGCTTCGGCCGCGGCTTCAACACGTACGCGGACATCCTGGGCATCCAGAAGGCGTCCCTGCTGCTGCCGGACCTCGGCGGCTCGTCGATGACCAGCCGGCTCGAGCTCGTCGACATGGCCGGCCTGGTCAACAAGCCGATCGCCGACCTGGTGCACGACAACGACCTGGCGGGTCTGCGGAACTACGTGTTCGACACGGTGAAGCCGACGTTCATCCACTCCTGGGGCCCGTGGGCCGCGGGCAACGGCATCGCGCTCGACCCGCGCCTGGACCGCGACTACGTGCTGATCTACAGCTCGCCGATCGAGGGCCTGCGCAACGGCGACTGGGTGCGCAAGGACGCGGCGACGGACCCGGCGAAGCTCAAGGCAGCGCAGGACTACGCGGCGAAGACGATCCCGGCCGTGGCAGCGGACCGCTTCGGCGGCCCGCTCGACGACTGCGGCGCGACGATGAAGCCGGGCCAGACGATCACGATGCCCGGCTGACTCAGCCCGCCTGAACAGACGTCGTGGAGGTAGCCGAAGTACCAGGTGACCACCATGCTTGTCATCGTGGAAGACACCTCGCGGGCGGATCTCGTGGCCTTCGGGCAGCTTCAAGGCTTCGGCCGCGTCCAGCCACTCGTCAATGCTGCGCAGCTGATGAGGAAGCTTGGTCCGATCCGAGATCCTCACCGTTTACTGCGCGTCCGGCACCACTCTTCGCATGGGCAGTGTGTGCGCAGGAAACCAGCCAAATGCGAACCTTCTTGCCGAGCACGGGGTCTCCCGGCTCCTCGAGGAGGAGGTCACGGCCGCCGTCCGCGCCGTGGTCCGACCACCGGATTCGGTAGTCGAGAGCGAGGCAGAGTTCGCGGGTGAGTTGTTCGAGATCTTCCCCATCTGGAGACAGCTCCGTGAAATCGAGCACGCACCAGGTATCCCATGCACCTGTGGCGATGCCCGGCTGACTCAGGTCAGCAGGCCCAAGCTCAGCCACAACGCCCCGGTCGCCGCCACCAGGCACAGGGGCGTCGTGATCGCCCCCAGTGCGTGGAACGTCTTCGCCGACGGGTGCTCCGGCAGCGTGCGGCGCCACAGCAGCGTCGCCAGTGAGCCCAGGTAGCTCGCGTTCGGGCCGATGTTGACCCCCAGGAGCACCGCCAGCAGCACCCCCGGCGCCGGGTGCGGGCCCAGGACGGACAGCAGGATCAGCGTCGCCGGGAGGTTGTTGACCAGGTTGGCCAGCAGCGCCGCCACCCCGGCCGCGAGCAGCAGGTCCACCAGGCCCGCCGACGACGGCAGGACGTCGCGCAGCAGGCCGCCGAGCAGGTGCTCCGAGACCGCCTCGACCACGACCGCCAGGCCCAGCACGAACAGGCACAGCTGCGGCGCCGCTTCGGTCACCAGCTGCCACGGCTTGATCGTGCCCCGCGCCAGGGCGCGGGTGCCGAGGATCAGCGCGGCCAGCGCCGCGATCCACACGGGCTCGACGTGGCCCAGCGGGCCCAGCGCGAAGCCGGCCAGGGTCAGGCCCAGGATGACCAGCGCGAACGTCGGCGTCTCCAGGTGCTGCTTCGGCTCGGCGGTCTCGCGCGGACGGAGGTCGGCGGCGAAGAACCGCAGGAACACCAGCAGCTCGATGGCGATGGTGACCAGCCACGGCAACGCCATCGCCGCGGTGAACCCGGCGAACGTCAGCCCCGAGGCGCCGAACGCGAGCAGGTTCGTCAGGTTGGACACCGGCAGCAGCGTCGACGCCGAGTTCGCCAGGTGCGCGCAGGCGTAGACGTGCGGGCGGGGTGGGAGACGCAGGCTCGTCGCCGTCGCCAGAACCACCGGGGTGAGCAGGACGACCGTGGCGTCCAGGCTGAGGACGGCGGTCACTCCGGATGCCGCCGCGAAGGTGAGCACGAGCAGCCGCCGCGGCTTGCCGTGGCAGGCCTCGGCCAGGCGGTTGCCGAGCCAGGTGAAGACACCGTCGACACTGGCCAAAAAGGACAAAAGCAGGATCGCGGCCAGGAAGCCCAGCGTCGGGAGGATCTCGACAGCGCGCTGCCCGGCCGCTTCCGGCCGCACGAGCCCCAGCAGCAGCACGAGGCCGGCCGCCGGCACCGCGGCGACCGCTTCGGGCCAGCCACGCGGCCGCACGATCGCGAAGACCAGCACGGCGGCCAGCAGTATCAGGCTTCCCGCGCCTGCCCAGAAGTTCACCGGCTCACGCTAGCCGACGGTTTCGCCCCCCGGTTTTGTCGGTGCTCTCGGGTAGCGTCGAGAACGGGGGGGCGCCCCGGCGGCCCCGGGTCAGACGCCGAGCGGCTCCGGGGTGGCCGCGCCGCGCGCCAGGTCCTGCTCCTTCGCCCGGATCACCGGCAGCACGTGCTTGCCGAAGTGCTCGACGTCCTCCAGGTAGTGCAGGAACCCGAGCAGCAACAGCGAAGCG
This sequence comes from Amycolatopsis sp. NPDC005961, assembly GCF_040629235.1. Lineage (NCBI taxonomy): Bacteria > Bacillati > Actinomycetota > Actinomycetes > Pseudonocardiales > Pseudonocardiaceae > Amycolatopsis > Amycolatopsis sp. NPDC005961. The sequence goes on from NZ_JBEXVF010000027.1 coordinate 52,821, forward strand.
CCGCGCTTCTTGTACTCGATCGCCCGGTCGGCGATCTGCTCCGGCGTGCCGATCAGCTTCGTGCGGAAGCCGTCGTTGTACTGCACCAGGTCCTCGAACTCCGAGTCGGCCCACATGCCTTTCGCGTCCGAAGTGGACTTTCCCGCCTGCGCCACCGCCGACCGGAACCCCTCCACCGCCTCGACGTTGGCCTTCGCGACGATCTCCTGCAGGACCGCGCGAGCTTCACTCTCCGACTCACGGGCGATGACGAACCCGTTGAGTCCGAATCGGACAGTGCGCGCGTTCGACGCCGCGTACCCCCGCACTTCCGCGACCTGCTCGCTGAAGCCGTCGAAGTCCTTGCCGTTGCTGAAGTACCAGTCCGACACGCTCCCGGCGAGCTTGCGCGCCGCCGTCGAGTTGCCGCCCTGGAAGATCTCGGGGTGCGGGGCCGCCACCGGCTTCGGCTTGATGTCGAAGTCGTGGATCCGGTAGAAGTCGCCGCGGAACTCGGCGTGGTCGTTCGTCCACAGCTCGCGCAGCACGCGGATGAACTCCTCGGACCGCCGGTAGCGCTCGTCGTGCTCCAGCCACGGCTCGCCGAGGCCGGTGAACTCGCCCTTGAACCAGCCGCTCACCACGTTGACCGCCGCGCGCCCGCCGGAAATGACGTCGGCGCTGGCGATGAACTTCGCCAGCACACCGGGGTGCCACAGTCCGGGGTGGACGGCCGCGATCACCTTGAGCCGCTGCGTCGCGAGCAGCAGCGCCAGGCTGAACCCGGTGGACTCGTGCTGGTACGAGGCGCCGTAGCTGGCCGTGTAGCGCACCTGCGAAAGCGCGTACTCGAACCCGCTGTTCTCGGCCAGGACGGCCAGGTCTCTGTTGTACTCGTAGCCCCAGTCCGTCCGCTGTTCGATGTCGGACGTGACGAGGCCACCACTCACGTTCGGGACCCAGTAGGCGAATTTCAACGGCTCTTCGAGCGACATGGCCCGAGTAGAGCAATGACGCCGGAGCCGGTCAACGCGCGTCCACGCGGTGGGAACTCACCCGCCGCGCTGGGACTTCGCCAGTGCGCCACCGAGTTCCGCGCGGCCGGGGATGCCGAGCTTGCGGTACGCGCCGGACAGGTGCAGCTCCACCGTCCGCCGCGTGAGGTGCAGCGCGGTCGCGATCTCCCGGTTCGTCAGCCCCTGCGCGGCCATGACGGCGATCCGGTTCTCCTGCCGCGTCAAGCCGTGCTCGTTGTCCTTGGCCGGCGTCAACGTCCGCCGCGCCGACCGCAGCTCCTCCGCCGCGCGCCGGGCGAGCGGACGGGCGCCGCAGTGCTCGCTCAGCTCCACTGCCTGCCGCAGGGTCTCGATGGCCTTCTCGGACTGACCGTGGCGCGCCTGCAGGGTGCCGAGCTCGGTCAGCGCCGTCGCCAGCTGGAGGCGGGCCGGGGACGAGCCGAGCGTCGTGATCGCCTTGTTCAGCGCCCGCTCGGCTTCGTCGTCCTCGCGGACGAGGCCCATCGTCGTCAGGGCCGTGCCCAGCGGCCGCGCCGCGCCCCAGCGGGCGGACGCGTTCATGTCCTCTTCGGCCAAGCGGGCCGCGTCGTCGGCCTGGCCCAGCGCCAGCGCGGCCCGCGCCGCGTGCGCGCGCCACGGCACGAAACCCGGGAACCGCATGCCGTGGTGGGCGAGCCTCCGGCCGCAGCTGAGCAGGTCTTCGAACCCGAAGCGGGTGTACCCGGTCGCGACGCGCAGGCGGCCGCGCGCGTAGAGGAGGTAGGTGTGGGTGAACAGGCCCTGGCTCGCGACGAAGTCCATCCGGTCCAGCAGCGACGTCGCCGCCTCGAACCGGCCCAGGTCCACCCAGCATTCGACGAGCTTCGCCGCGCACAGCACGCCGACCGGGCACGTCGTCGTCCCGCCGCGCTCGTCGAAGCGGCGCAGCAGCGACTCGAAGTGCACGCTCGCCCGCTGCAGGTCGCCGCTGGCCTGCAGCGCGATCCCGCGAGCCAGGGTGGGCAGCGCGCCGTGCGGGATGTGCACGTCCCACGGCTCGCGCTCGACGTCGAGGACGCGGCACAGCCGGTCGACGAGCGTCGGCTCGTCCGCGAGCACCGCGGTGGCCAGCGTGAAGAAGTAGTGCTGCTCGAACAGCTCGGGCTCGTCGCCGGCCGGGTCCGGGGCGGCGGCGCCCGCGGTGAGGCTCAGCGCGTCCGCGAAGTGCCCGACGGCGTCCGGTGCCGACTCGCCGCTGCGGACGGCGTCCAGCGCCAGCAGCGCCGAGCGGCTGCGCTGCGCCGCCGGGTCGGTCAGCGGCGCCCACTGCTCCTCGAAGTCGCGGAACTCCGGCGGCGGGCCGAGCCGGCTGCCGGCCTCGGCCAGGTAGGTCATGCACAGCAGCGGCCAGACGGCGTCCGGGCCGCCCGCGTCGAGCCGGGCGGCGATCTGGCCGGCCGCGCTGATCGCGAGCCGCGCGTCCTGGCCGCCGCAGAGCGACAGCAGCATCGCCGAGGCGATGAACGCGGCTGTGTCGCGGTTGCCGATGGTGTCGACGGCCTCCCGCACCCGCTGCGCCGCGGCGGGCGGGTCGACCTGGAACTCCGCGTGGGCCAGCTGCAGCAGCACGGCCACCCGCCGCCCCGACGTCAGCCGCTCCTCCAGTGCCCGTCGCAGGTGCCGCGAGGCGAGCTCGGGCCGGCCGGAGAACACGGCGTTGCGCGCGCTCAGCCGCAGGACGTCCACACCCCACGGGATCCGGATCGACGTCGCTTCGAGCAGGTGCGCGGCGACGCGCTCGACCGGCGCGCCGGTCTCCGACAGCAGCTTCGCCGCCCGCGCGTGGTTGACCGCGCGCGTCGTCTTCGGCATGTCCCGCAGCACGGAGTTGCGGACGAACGGGTAGGTCAGCGTCGGTGCGTTGCTGTTGTTCAGCACGTGCAGCCGGACCATCGTGTCGATCGCCTGCAGCGCGTCGAGCTCGTCGACGCCGGCGAGCTGGGCCAGCAGGTCGAAGCCGGCGTCCTCGCCGAGGATCGCGGCCGCGTGCAGGATCGCCGGCGCGTCCGGGAACTCCGCCATCCGCGTGTGGAGCACCTGCCCGATCAGCGACGAGCCGAGCTCGTGCGGGTCCGCGCCGGGCAGCAGCCGCGGCCGCAGCGCCTGCAGCAGGTACGGGTTGCCGCCGGTCGCTTCGCGGCAGGCGGTCGCGAGCTCGCCCGGCGCGAGGCCGAGGATCTCCGCCGCACCCGCGTCGCCGAGGCCGTTGAGGGTGATCGTCGCCGGCGTGCAGCCGGCCATCTCCAGCAGCGCGACCTCGCGGTGCGGCGGGTGGCCGATCAGGGAGGTGAGTATGATCAACACCGGCAGGTCGAGCACGCGGTGCCGGATGTAGGCGAGGCACCGCATCGACCAGGCGTCGGCGAGGTGCACGTTGTCGATGCCGAGGAACAGCGGGCCCCGCTCGGTCGCGTCCCGGATGATCCGGAAGAAGAGGTCGAGCGCTTCGCTCTCGCCGGCCGGCCCGCAGAGGTCGGCGACGGGCGGGCGCGGGGCGCCGGGATCGTCGAGCGCGTCGGCCAGCTGGCGGGCGACCCCGCCGGGCAGGTGGCTCTCCAGCCGCGACCCGGTGGCGACCGCGACGGTGAATCCGGCGTCCGCGGCGAGCGCCGCGGCGGTGTGGAGCGTGGCGGTCTTGCCCATGCCGAACTCGCCGACCAGCACCGCGCTCGCGGCCGTGCCGTCCAGCGCGAGGGGGAACAGGCTGGTCAGGCGGCTGAGCTCGGGCTCGCGGCCGGGGAGCCGCGGAGCGGGGCGCTTCGGTACCGAAGCCCCGCGGACGGGATGCTCGGGATTTACTTCGGTATCCACCGTAAGGACTTTCATGTTGGGTTGGGGCAGACTACTGGAAACCGGCTGACCACGGGAGATCCCGCAGGTCATGGCCGGTACCGGCCACAACCTGAGCAGGGGAGACGATGGACGCAGCGAAAGCGGACCAGGTCCTCGCGACGGCCGGCCGGGCCGCGCAGACGATCGTCCCGCCCAGCAGGAGCACGCCGGCGACCATCCCCCGCCGGCGGGAGAACACCCACGGCTTTCGCCGCCGGGCGGACCCCTCGCTCGGCGGCGGGTAGCCGACGCCGGCCGCGTCGGGCCGCCGCTGGGTGGAGCCGGGGACCGGGTCGCCGGTAGCGGGTGGGCCACCGGAGGCGGAGACGCTGCCGGAGGCCGGGGAGCCGGGGCCGGGGGAACCATCGGGAGCCGGGGCACCGGCACCAGCGGGACCACCGAGGGCCGGGGCACCGGTACCGGGAGAACCACCGAAGGCTGGGACGCCGGCACCAGGAGCACCATCGGGAGCCGGGGCACCGGCACCAGCGGGACCACCGAAGGCCGGGGCACCGGCATCGGCGGAGCCACCGGAGGCGGGCGAACCGTGGTCGGCGGGACCACCGAGGGCCGGGGCACCGGCACCGGGGGAACCACCGGAAGCCGGGGCACCAGCACCGACCGGCCCGCCGGAGACCGGGGAACCACCGGGAGGGGAACCGCCGCCCGGCAGGTACCCGAGCCGGGCCGCCTCCGCCAGCGCCGCGGACACCGGGTGGAAGCCGGTGAGCAGTTCGCGGCACCGGGGACACTCCGCGAGGTGGGTTTCGAACTCTCCCGCATCGTCGAGGACGCCGAGTTCGTAAGCCGCGGCGTCGCGGTGCTTCGCCCTCATCGCACCGTCACTTCCCCGAGCGCTTTACGCAATTGCCGCATCGCCGTGTACAACCGCGATTTGACGGTTCCCTCGGGAATTCCCAGAATTGTCGCCGCCTGCCGGACGGTGTTTCCGGCGAGATATGTCTCGGCGATGACGGACTGATATTTCTCGTCCAGTGCCGACATTGCCCGGCTAATCGTTAGTGCGGCTAACGAACTGTCCGCGCGATCGGTGGACTCGGCGTTTTCCGGGATCTCCAGAGCGACCTCCTGCGGGCGGACCCGGCGATTTCGCCAGCCGTCGATGACGATCCGGCGCGCCACCGTGAGGAGCCAGCCGCGCAGCATTCCGGGCTCGCGTTCGAGCGTGCCGGAGTGCTGCCACGCGCGGATCATGGTCTCCTGCACGACGTCTTCGGTCCACTGCCGGTCGTGGTTCGTCAGGGCCAGTACCTGCGAAAACAGGGTGGCGCGGAAGTCCTTGTACAGCAGCGGGACGAGGTCGTCTCCCGTGTCGGGGCGTGCCTCGACCGCCGTTGCGGACGAAGTGCGGCCGACGTGACCGAGACTTTCTCTGCCCAGTGCTTCCATAAAGCTCGCAACCTCACCTGACTGGCGGACCGTGGGGCCATCGGAGCGTAGCGCAAAAGCACTTAATAGGCCATATGCATTAGTTTCCGTGCCCCATTAGGCCAGGTGCGTCGCAGAGGGGGTTCAAATTGTGTCTTGTGATGTACATCACAGTCACTAAAAGGTGACGAAGAGAACCGGTGAACGCCGTTCTTCCGTAACCCCCGGTGAGACGTTCTTCACGAAGGGACAACGGGGATGCCGTTCCGATTCGTGGCCTTGTTCGCCGCCACGACCGCGCTCGTGCTCGGCTGCGCCCTGCCCGCGTCCGCCGGTGAGCTGCAGCAGACCGACCGCACCTTGCTGGCGCGCCTGAAGCAGCACACGCTGTGGGCCACGCCGGCGAGCAGGCTCGCCGCCGAGCGCGCCACCAACCGGCGCGTGCGCGCGGTCGCCGTCCGCATCGCCGACGACCAGGCCCGCCTCGACGTCGCCCTGCGCGCGGTCGCCGACCGGCTCGCCATCACGCTCCCCGCCGTGCCGACCGAGCAGGAACGCCGCTGGGCCGGCGAGCTGTCCGGCGACTCCGGCGACGCGTTCGACCGCGCCTACGTCAACCGCCTGCGCGCCGAGTACGGCTCCCTCTTCGGGCTCGCCTCCGACGTCCGCGCCGGCACCCGCGACGACGACGTCCGCGCGTTCGCCCAGACCGCCGTCGACACCTCGCTCGGGCACCTGACGCTCCTCGAAAGCACCGGGCTCGCCGAGACCACTTCTTTGCTCGTCTCCGCCACTGAGGACGACACCCTCGGTGGCGGAGACCTCGCCCTCGGGGCCGCTTTCGTGGCGTTCGCCGCCGTCGCCACGTTCGGCCTGCTCCGCCTGCTCGGAACCCCCGGCAGGACCCAGCCGCGCACCCGGAGGTAAGCCCGTCCATGTCCCCGTCCGCCGCGCTGTTCCCGGTGTCGCCGCACGACACCGGGATCGCCCAGGCCGCCGCGCTGTCCGGCCGCCTCACCTACCTCTGCATGTGCCTCACCCTGTGCTGGGGCGTGCTGGCCGCCACCGGCTGGGTCCGCCGGTTCAGCGGCCAGGACGCGCTGCGCGCCGGGCACGTCCTGCTCGCCGTGTTCACCCTCGCCACCGGCACCCTGCACGGGCTGACGTTCCTCTTCCTCGAGGACGACCCGTTCGGCGTCGCCGACCTGCTGCTCCCGTTCTACGACGGCACGCCCCGGCACGCGCTCGGCATCGCGGGCCTCGAGCTCGTCATCGCCGTGTCGATCACCGCGGGCCTGCGGCGCGGCAAGCGCGAAGGCCGCTGGCTGCGCTTCCACCAGCTCGGCTACCTCGCCATCGGGCTGCTGGCCGTGCACGCCTGGCTCGGCGCGATCTCGAGCGGGCACCTTTCGGTCGTCTGGCTCGCCGGGATCACGCTGCTCGTGCCGCCGGTGGTGCTGTCCGCGCTGCGGGTGCTGCCCACGTCGGCCCTCGTCCGGGCCGGGCTGATCGAGCCCGCGCCCGAAGAACCCGAGCTCGCGTCGCTGCGCATCGACGTCGACAGCCACCGCTGCCACGCCTACGGCGTCTGCCAGTCCGAGGCGCCGGGGGTCTTCCAGCTCGGCCACGACGGGCAGCTGGAGTACGAGAAACGGCCGGGAGCCCGGGAAACGCCGAACGTCCGCGCGGCCGCGCGCGCCTGTCCCATGCGAGCCATCCACCTGTTGGGAGCCACCTCGTGAGCGAACGCATCGTCATCGCCGGAGCCGGTCTCGCCGGCCTGCGGGCCGCCGAACGGCTGCGCGAGCTCGGGTTCGAGGGCGAGGTCGTCGTCTTCGGCGCCGAGCCGGACATCGCCTACCACCGCCCGGCGCTGTCCAAGAGCCTGCTGACCGGCGCGGTCAGCCGGGCCCAGACCCTGCTCGCCGACCCGCTCGAGGTCGACGCCGAGTGGTACTTCGACACGCCGGTCACCGCGCTGTCGCCGAACCGGCAGGTCGTCCACCTCGACGGCGAGGAGCTCCGCTACGACGGCCTGATCATCGCCACCGGCGTCGAACCCCGCCGGATGCCCGGCGCGCCGCACGGCCACCCGCGGGTCGTCGTCGTCCGGACCCTGTCCGACACCACGGCCCTCCAGCGCGCCCTCGCCACCAGCTCCGGCCCGGTCGCCGTCATCGGGGACGGCTTCATCGGCTGCGAAGTCGCTTCGAGCCTGCGGGAGATGGACCGCGACGTCGTCCTCATCGGCCGGTCGCGGGCATTGCTGGCCGACGTCCTCGGCCCGGAGATCGGCGACTGGCTCACGGCGTTGCACGCCGCCCGCGGCGTCCGGCTGGAGCTCGGGACCACCATCCGCCGGTGGCACCCGGGGACGACGTCGGTCGGCCTGGAGTTCGCCGACGGCCGCGCCATCGACGTCGGCTGCGTCGTGGTCGCCGTCGGGAGCGTGCCCGCGGTGTCCTGGCTGCGCGGCGCGAAGCTGCCGCTCGACGACGGCGTCGTCTGCGGGCCCACCTGCCACGTCGTCGGCTCGGACACGATCGTCGCGGCCGGCGACGTCGCCCGCTGGCCCAACGTCCGCTACGACGCGACGCCGCGGCGGGACGAGCACTGGCTCAACGCCGTGGAGATGAGCCGCGCGGCGGCCGAGAACCTGCTCGCCGGGCCGTCGGGTTCGCCGGCGTACACGCCGGTGCCGCGCTACTGGTCCGAGCAGCACGGCGTCCGGATCCAGGTCGCCGGGCGGCCCATGCTCGGGACGGACACGGTGCTGCTGGAGTCGCCGGTGGCCGGAACCCGCCCGATCACCGGCTTCGTCTCGGGCGGCGAGCTGGTCGGGCTCATCGGCCTCGACAGCCCCGCCGCGGTGCTGCACTGGACGGCCGAGCTGGCCCGCCGCTCGGCGCCGTCGATCGTCCCGCCGCAGCGGCCCCCGGAACCCGAGCGGCCCCGTCACCACAGCCGCGCCGCGGCCGGCTACTGAGTCCCGGGCCCCCGGCTGCTCGGTTCCGCGGCCGTGGTGCGGCGGGTGCCACGGGGCGGCGGCGAGCGGGTGCGGGAATCCGGCCTGCCACGCGGCCCCGCGATGGCCGGGTGCTCGTCCCCGCGAGCATGGCTCGGGCGCTGGGCTACCATTTGTGCCGCGGACGAGCTGGCAGGGCGGTCGCGGGCCGGGGCGACCCGGTCCGAGGAAAGTCCGGACTCCACAGGGCAGGGTGGTTGCTAACGGCAACCCGGGGTGACCCGCGGGAAAGTGCCACAGAAAACAGACCGCCACGGCCCGCGTGCTTCACGAGGGCCGGGGTAAGGGTGAAACGGTGGTGTAAGAGACCACCAGCGTCCCGGGTGACCGGGGCGGCTGGGTAAACCCCACCCGGAGCAAGGCCAAGAGGGAGCGCGAGCTCCTGCGCAGGCGTTCGAGGACGGCCCGTCCGAGCCTGCGGGTAGGCCGCTGGAGCCTGCCGGCGACGGCAGGCCGAGATGGATGGCCGCCGCCCGGCGAGCCGCGAGGCGACCCGGGAACAGGATCCGGCTTACATGCCGGCTCGTCCGCCTCTCTTCTGCCGCGGCCGTCGTGAGTGAGAAACCGTGTTCCAACCCTGTTTCTCACTCACGACCGGTCACGGCCGAAGGTTCCGCGGGTGGTTACCCGGTAGTAGGGTGCCGCTATGGCGGGTGACGAGAAGCGGTTCAAGTCGGCCTTCGATTCCCTTCACGCTCTGGCGTACTTCGCGCCCGAAGTGGACCAGGCGCTCACCGGCATCGGGCTGCGGCCGGGGCGGATGCCCTACTTCGCCGGCCGCTCGGCCGCGATGGGACCGGTCGGGCCCGAGGTCGTCGCCGCCACCTTCTACAACTTCAACCCCGAGGTCGTCGCCCGCGTGATCCCGCGCGCCTGGACCCTCGCGACGCCGGAGCAGGTCCTCGAAGCGCGGCTCGACGGCGTCGACGGGGCCCTCACCCGGCTCCTCGGCGAAGGCGAGCTGAAGAGCGACGAGGTCGTCGAGGCCGCCGACCTCGCCCGCGAGGCCACCGCCGGCTGCACGACCGAAGGACGCCCCCTCTACGCCGCGCACGCCGGCCTGGACTGGCCCGAGCCGCCGCACCTCGCGCTCTGGCACGCCATCACCCTGCTGCGCGAGCACCGCGGCGACGGCCACATCGCCGCCCTCCTCCTCAACGGCCTGAGCGGCGTGGAAGCCCTCGTCACCCACGTGGCCACCGGCGCCGGGTTCACCGTCGACGCGGCCAAGCTGACGCGGGGCTGGAGCGACGAGCAGTGGACCGCCGCCGAGCAGCGCCTGCGCGACCGCGGGATCCTCGACGGCGACGGCGCGCTCACCGACGAAGGCGTCGCGGTGCGTGACCGCGTCGAGGCGGCCACCGAAGCCGCCGCGAGGGGCCCGTGGGACCACCTCGGAGCCGAGAAGCTGGCCCGGCTGGAGGAGCTCGGCCGGGACCTCACCCGCCGCGTGGTCGCGGCCGGTGCGTTCCCGAAGGGCGTTTTCGCCCAGCGCCGCGCGTGAAGCCCAAGATCACGCTATGTAGTGAAAAGCGTGTGAGGTTTTGAGCGCCGTGTGACGGACAGCGCGAGCCGTCAAGATCGACATGGGTGCCCACCGGCCGAACCACGGTAACGGAGCGGACTCGCGCGACGGGGCCGTTCGGGTCATGTCACACTGTCCCAGGCCGCACAACGGCCTCGGTGCAAGTACCCACAGTGAGCAAATCCCGAGCAATGGGGTGAGTTCGTCAGCACACTGAGAAGTATGGGTGCCCGGGCTTTAACCCGAGGGCCCTTGCCGCGATGATGGTGGGCGTGGAGTTTTCGTGCGCCGTGCGCGCCACACCGGTTGACAACCCAGCCGTCGTCTACGCAGCGCGCTTTGACCACTACCCCTCGTAGCCGCCATGATGTTGTTCGAAGCACCGCCTGAGCCAGAGCCGCGCGGGCCCCACCGCGCACCGGGAGTAACGCGATGATGACCTTGACCACCCTCGACACGCTGGCCGCCGGCGAGCTGGGCACGGGAAACGTGCGCCAGTGGCTGCTCGACAACGTCATCCCCCTGGTGCTGCTGGCCGTCGCCCTCCTGCTTCTCTGGCTGGGTGGCGGAAAGGGCGACAACGCCGGTGTCATGCGGCGGCTCGCCGGCGTGGTCATCGCGCTCGCCATCATCGGTCTCGCGGTCAGTGGCGCGGGCGTGAACGTGGGCCAGTGGATCGCCGGCCTGTTCACCGGCTGAGGCGGCGGCGTGCGGATCAGGACTGATGACGAGGTCTACCGGGTCGACGCCGTGTGGCTCGGCCCGCCGAAAGCGACTTTTCCCTGGAGAGCCCGCTACGTCGCGTGGCTCATCGGCATCCCGGCGTTCTTCGTCGTCCTCGGCGTCGAACGCTGGGCGGGGTGGAGCTTCGGGTTCTTCTCGACGGCGTGGGCGTTCATCGCCACGATCGCGATCACCCGGCTGCTGACGGCCAAGATCAGCCACGAGCGGCCCCTGGGCACCGTGGTCTCGATGGCCGGGCGCGAGCTCAACACCCCCCGCGAGGTGACCACGGGCACGGGCGGCGCGGTCAGCGCCAGCCGCGTCCGGGTACGGGCCGAGCGCCCGCTGCCGAAGCATCGCCGGAAGCGGCAGTACCAGCACCACGGCGGGCCGCCGGGTGCCGGGGTCCAGGGAACACCACGAGCGCGCCGGAGCCGCGGCAACGCGGCTCGGGCCGGGAGGTAGTCGTTGTTCGGTCGCGGCGGTAGCCGAGGAAAACGGGGTCGGGACGCGCACTCGGGCGCGTGGCAGCCGCCCGAGCAGGTCCGCGCGGCGCGGAACGGCTCGGGAGGCGGCAACGGCCGTCGCCTGACCGGCGAGCAGGCGATCCCCGCGTACACCCCCTCGATCGCGGTGCGCAGCATCGACGGGCACCTGGTCCGCACGGGCTACGAGGTCTACGCGTGGTACCGGCTGGCGCCGCAGCGCTGGTCGTTCCGCTCGGACTCGCAGCGGCGCGACCTCGTCGCGGCCATCGCCGGCCAGTACGCCGAGCTGCAGGGCCGCTGGCTGCACCTGCGCGTGACGAACCGGCCGTACCCGATCCGGATGTGGGCCGAGGCGCACGTCTACAACGCACACGGCCGCCCCAGCGACGTCCCCGGCGCGCTGTCGTTCGACGACTACCTGATCGGCGAGCAGCAGCAGCTCATGGGCCGCTCGATGGCCGAAAAAGAGGTCTACATCGGCGTCCAGGTGCAGACCCGGCGCATGGTCGACCGCGCGGTCGAACGCGCCGCGCCCGTGCTTCGCAAGATCCTGCCCGAGGCCGTCGACGCCGAGCTGAGCGCGCTCGACTCCGAGGTCGAGCACCTCGACCAGGTCATCGGCAGCGCCGGGCTGGAAGGCCGTCCGGTGCACGCCGAGGAGATGTCCTGGCTGATGCACCGCTCGTGCTCACTCGGCCTGCCCGCGCCGCGGAACATGCCCGCCGTGCCGGGCGCGGCCTGGGAGCCCGAGGACCTGGCCAGCTTCACCGACGCCGCCGACTACTACGCCGACCCGTACGCGCCGACGGTCACCGTCCGCGGCCGCACCGGCTCCAACGCCGGGGTGTCGCGGCACTTGGCCGTGCTCACCGTCGGGCAGATGCACGGCCTGCAGATCCCCGAGGTCGACGACCCGTGGATCCAGCACGCCGACCGGCTGCCCGCCGCCGTCGAGGTGTCGGCGCGGATCTACGTCCGGCGGCCCGAGGAGGTCGCCAGCGAGCTGCAGCGCCAGATGAACAAGGTGCGCTCGCAGGTCAAGCACTACACCGACGAGCACGAGCTGGAGCCGCCGCAGTCGCTGTCGCGCCAGGCCGGTCGCGTGCTGGAGATCGACGACGAAATGACGTCGGGCTTCACCGCGCTCGCCACCCGCGTGCGGTCGTGGTGGCGGCTGGCGGTGTCCGGCCCGACCGAGCGCGACGCGCTGCGCCTGGCCCAGCAGCTGCTCGACCTCTACAAGCCGAAGATCGCCATCGAGCACCCCGAGGCCCAGTACGCGATGGCCCGGGAGTTCATCCCGGGCGAGCCGCTGGCCTCGGCGGCGTACATGCGCCGCGGGTCGGTGGTCTGGGCGTCCTCGGCGGTCCCGACGGCGACCGCGGAGGTCGGCGACCGCCGCGGCATCCTGCTCGGCGAGACGTGCACCGCCACGCGGCGCCCGGTGGCCTGGGACCCGTGGATGGCCCAGGAGATCCGCGACGGCTCCGGCCTGACCGCGATGGTCGCCGGCCTGGGTGGTGGTAAGTCGTTCCTCGGCGGCGGCATCGTCTACAAGACGCTGCGCGCCGGCGCGAACTGGACGATTCTCGACCCGTCCGGCCCGCTGTCGCGGCTGTGCGACCTGCCGGAGCTGCGCCCGTACGCGCGGCCGATCAACCTGCTCAACGCCCAGCCCGGCATCCTGAACCCGTACCGGGTGGTCGCCGAGCCGCTGATCGAGCACTTCATGGACGAGGAAGACCCGGAGCGTTCCTGGCGCCGCGAGAAGGCCCTCGCGGGTGCGACGCGACGACGTCTCGTGCTCGACGTCCTGACCGGTGTCCTGCCGTACGAGGTCTCGCGGATGGCCCAGACCCGGATCGTGCTGCTGCGCGCGGTCCGCACGGTCGGCGGCCGCTTCGACGCGGATCCGGGCCAGGTAATCGATGCGCTCCGGCGGGATTCTTCGGAACACCACGAGCACGCGGGTGTCGTCGCGGACTTCCTCGACGAGATGCGCGAGCGGATGGCGCTGCTCATCCCGGAGACGGACGCGGACCCGTACGCGGAGACCCGCGACGACCGCCTGACGGTCCTGACGATGGCCGGGCTGACCCTGCCCAAGGACGGCGTCCCGCGCGAGTACTGGACGGACGCGGAGTCCCTGGGCGTCGAGATGCTGAACCTGGCGGCGTGGCTGACCCAGCGGTCGGTGTACGAGAAGCCGAAGGAGATGCGCAAGGGCGTCTGGATCGACGAGGCGTTCTTCCTGTCCGAGGTCCCGACCGGCCGGGTGCTGATGAACCGCTTCGCGCGTGACTCGCGCAAGTGGAACGTCCGTGTCCTGCTGTCGTCCCAGATCCCGGCGGACTTCCTGAAGATCCAGGGTTTCGTGACCCTGCTGGACTCGGTGTTCGTGGGTCGGTTGGACGACGACGACGCCCAGGCGGACGCGTTGCGGCTGCTGAAGGTCCCGGTCGGGGTCGGGTACGAGCAGGTGGTGGCGGCCCTGGGCCGTCGTCCGGGGTCACAGCAGCGCGGTCTGGAGCGCGACGTCGAGCCCCGCCAGTTCATCTTCGGCGACGGCGCGGGCGGGGTCGAGCGCATCCGCGTCGACTTCTCCGGGCCGCACCTGGACCACCTCCGCGCGGTCATGGACACGACCCCGGGCTCGAAGGACGCGGCATCACCCCCGCGCCGCCCGGGCAACGAGCTGGCGCTCCCATCGGAGGAGAAGAGGCCGTTCGTGGCGTCCCCACCGGAGGACGACATCGAGCTGGAGCAGGACTTCGAGCTGGCGGCGGAGCTGGAGGTCGGCCTGGCCGACGAGAACCTCCTGGGCGCGCCCGATCCGTTGGCCTCCGAAACCGGCGAGGTCGAGGGCGGCGTTTCCCCGAACGGCAGTGTCTCGCCGAACGGCGGTGTTTCCCCGAACGGCAATGGCGGGCAGCAGCACGCCCGCACGGGTGGAAAGGGCGGCACCGGCCGGGACGCCGCATGAACACCGTGCTGACGCTGGCGGTCCTGCTGACGTTGGCCGCCGGGTGGCACTCGCTCAAGCGGCGGATCAAGGAAGGCCCGCGGCCCGGGCGGCGCACGCCGTCCCGCCGGGCGACGATGTTCGCCGTCATGCTCGTGCTCGGGCTGCAGGCGATCGCGACCGCCCCGGCGGCGAGCGCGGCGGCCTGCGGTGAGGCACCGAACCCCGAACGCCCCGGCGCGGGCATGGTGGGCGCGATCGACCCCGCCGAGGGCCACGGCGAGGCCGGCAGCCCGTACGTCGACTACAGCTACGCCGGGTTCGTCTGGAACACCTTCGAGACGAACTGCACCTCGCTGAACCTCACCCCGGCCGGGTCCACTTTGGACACCTGGGGCGGCAACCAGCTGTTCAACCTGGGCAAGAACATCGTCGGCGCGACGAACTCGCTGCACTACACCGTGCTCGAGGGCGGGCTCCTCAACCCGCTGTACAGCGCGGTGAAGTCCGGCGCGGAGAAGGTCTACAACAACATCTACGCCCAGCTGTTCGGGCTGGTCGCGCTGATCTTGTCGATCATGATGTTCCGCAACATCTGGCGCGGCGACCTGGCCGCGGTCAGCAAACGCGCGCTCTACGCGATGGCCGGGATCTGGCTGGCGGCGTCGTCGCTGGCGATGCTGCGCTACTTCGACCCGATCGACAAAGCGATCGTCCAGACCACGACGAACATCCAAGCCGGGTTCGTCGACGACTCGAACGACCGCGTCATCCGGCACATCCTGCCGACGAACCTGCACAACGAGATCGTCTACAAGAACTGGCTGCGCGGCGAGTTCGGCACCCCGACGGCGCCGCAGGCCGACCAGTTCGGCCGCCCGCTCCTGGACGCGCAGGCGTTCACGTGGGGGCAGCTGCGCAACGGCGACGACGCCAACCAAGGTGTCATCGACGGCAAGAAGAACGCCTACAAGGACATCTCCACCAAGCTCGGCCCCGCCACCGGCTACTTCACCGGCGAAGCGGGCGGCCGCACCGGCGCCGGCTTCCTCTCCCTCGGCCAGGCCCTCGTCTACTCGCTCTTCCAGCTGCTCGCGAAGGCGTCCGTACTCCTCGCCCAGGTCCTGATCCGCCTCTTCGCGCTCACCGCGCCGCTGATCGGGCTCGTCGCCCTGCTGCACCCCGAGATCCTGCGCCGCGTGCTCAAGGTCGCCGGCGGGGTCGCGTTCAACCTCGTGGTGCTCTCGGTGCTCGCCGGGGTGCACGCGCTGCTGCTGCAGGCCATCTTCGACGCCGGGAACTCGCTGAACATGCTCACGCAGATGGTCCTCGCCGGGCTCATCACCGTGCTGCTGTTCATGGTCGGGCGGCCCGTCCGGCGCCTGTGGCAGATGGTCGAGATGTCGGTCAGCATGGTCGGCGCCGCCGTGCCGTCGCCCGGGGGCGGGATCTTCTCCCGCTTCAAGCGCAACCGCAGCGGCCCGACGCCGCAGGACGAGTTCTGGCAGAACGTGCGCGACACCGACGACGTCGTCGACGGCGAGCAGCGCGGTCCGCTCGGCGCCACCGCCGGTGGTGGCCGCTTCCGGCCGGAGGCCACGATCTTCGCCAACTCCCAGCGGCTCGACCACACCTCGGGCGCCGGCCGCCCGGCCGCCGCCTGGTCCGGGGCCTGGCCGGGGGCGATCGGCGGCGGTGCGGCGGGCGCGCTGCCCGCCGGTGGACGCCCCGGCTCCCCGGTCTACGGCCAGTACAACCCGGCCAACGGCGACCCCGGCGACTACGTCGTCGTCGGCGCCGGTGGTCGTCCCACGCTCCGCCGCGAGGAGAGCCGGCGCGTCGACACCTCCCCGGTGGCCGACCGCCGCTGGAACGACGAGCCCGAGCCCGTCGTCGTGCCGTCCGACCTGCGCACCCCCGAGTCCGGCTTCAGCGACTACACGCCGCAGGACGTGCCGCGGACGCCGGGCGTGCGGACCCAGCCCCGCCGCGTCGACCCCGAAGTCGTCGCGGGCAAGCCGGTCTTCGTGCTGTACCGGCCGTCCCGCGGCATCGAGGTCCGCGAAGAGCGGGACACCGACCAAGCCATGGGGCGGTGACCGATGCCGATCCGCACCAACCGCGGCCGCGCCGCGGTCTACCGCCGCCTGTGGGGCTGGCCGCTGCGCTCGCCCCGCCACCTGATGGGGACGCTGGTCTTCCTGGCCATCCTGGTCACCGCGCTCGGCATCGTGCTGCCGAAGGTGGTCGGCAAGCCGCAGGCCAAGGCCTCGCCCACCACCGGCACCACGACGTCGGTGACGGCGACCCCGCCGCCCGGGGTCGCGGCGCCGGTGCCGACGGCGAACCTGCCGACGCGGCTGTCCGCGCCGCTGGCCACCCCGACCACGGCGGCGCCGAACGGGGACGCCGTCCGCGTCGCCAAGGAGTGGGCCGCGGCCTGGGTCGACCACCCGGCCGGGATCACCTCGGACCAGTGGCTCGCCAAGCTGAAACCCTTCACCACCGAGGAGTACCTGCCGGTGATGTCGTCGGTCGACCCGGCGAACATCCCGGCGACGAAGGTCACCGGTGAGCCGGTCGTCGGGACGTCCTACACCAGCTCGGTGCAGCTGACGATCCCGACCGACGGGCCCAAGCTCGCCATCACGGTCGTCAACACCAACGCGGGCTGGCGCGTCGCCGACTACGACCAGGCGAGCTGAGCGTGCGGCGGCTGGGGTTGTGGCTGGGGCTGATCGTGTTCGTCGCGATCGGTGCCCTGATCGTCACCGCCGTCGCCGCCAAGGTCGTCGTCGACAACCAGCAGGCGCAGGCCCGGGGCGTGTCGCTGATGAGCTGCGACGCCTCGGTCGGGCCGACCCAGCCCGGCGAGGGCGAGCGCGGCACGGTCGACGCGTCCAAGCTCGACGACGAGCAGAAGGGGATCGTCGCGCTGATCATCACGATCGGCAAGCAGCGGTCCCTGGCGCCGCGCGGGTGGCAGGTCGCGATCCAGGCCGGGATGACCGAGTCCGGGCTGCACAACCTCACCTACGGTGACCGCGACTCCCAGGGCATCTTCCAGATGCGCCCGTCGATGGGCTGGGGCTCGATCGCCGAGGTCACCAACCCGACGTACGCGGTCAACAAGTTCTACGACGTGCTGCTCGCGGTCCCGGACTGGGAGAACATGCGCCCGGGCGACGCGGCGCAGAAGGTCGAGCGCTCGGGGTTCCCGGACCGCTACCACAAGTGGGAGCCGATGGCGGCGACGCTGGTGGAGAACGTCGGCCAGGTCGTCGACGTCGTCGCCTGCGGTACCGGGCTGGGTCAGCTGCTGCCGCCGAGCGAGGCCGCCGGGAAGGCGATCAGTTTCGCTCTCGGCGAGCAGGGTAAGCCGTATGTGTGGGGCGCCACGGGCCCGAACTCGTACGACTGTTCGGGCCTGATGCTGCGCGCGTACGAGTCGGCCGGGATCATCCTGCCGCGGGTTTCGCGCGACCAGTACCACGCGGGCGCGCTGCTGCCGGTGCGCGAGGCGCAGCCCGGTGACCTGCTGTTCCTCGCCACGGATCCCTCGAACCCGGACACGATCCACCACGTGATGATGTACCTGGGCGACGGCAAGGTCGTCGAGGCGCAGCAGACCGGCGTCCCGGTGCACACGAGGCCGTTCTCGTTCGACGAGGCCGAAGTGGTGCCGCAGGCCGTCCGCCCCGGCGTTTAGCATGGGTCTCGAGGGCCTTGACACGAATCGGCCGATTCACCCGACGTCGCGGCGCTTCCACGAGCAGGTGGCCGCGTACTGGCAGAGGATGAGCACGTGGGACGCAAGTTCGGCAAGCGAGGCAAAGCCGGGGCCGGCCAGGACCCGGCGGGGCTGTTCGGCGCGCCCCAGCCGCCCCGGCAGTCGGCGCGCCCCGCGTCCAGCACGCCCCTGTCCGACCAGCTGAGCCAGGGCTACCCGGGCGTCGACGCGGGGTACGTGGTGCTGCCCAGGTCGCTGGCGGAGGGGATGTCGCTGCCGTGGCAGCAGCAGATGGCGGCGCTGCTGGCCCAGTTCCACGCCGAGCACGCGTCGCTGGCCTGGCCGATCTACCGCGTCGTGCCATCGCGCTACGAGAGGCTGGCGGACCTCGACGAGGAGCAGCTCGCGGAGGCGGGCTACCTGGTGGAGATGGACGCCGACGGCGAGATGGTCTACCGCGAGCGCAGCGGCCGGAAGGTCGAGGACCCGGAGAACACGTCGGTCTTGGTGTCGTCGCTGGACCCGATCCCGCGGCCGGCGGCCCGTCCGACGCCCCCGCCTCCGGGAGCCCGCCCGGATCAGGCCCCGGCACCGATGAACATCGGGCCGGCCCCGGTGTGGCGGACGGTGCAGCAGCCGGCTCAGCCACCCGGGTGGGGGCAGTCGGCGTCAGGGGCGGGTTGGAGCCAGGAGCCCGGTGCGCCGGACCGGGGGCGCCGGCCGGCGGAGGAGCGAGCGCCCCGCCATGCGGCTCCGGAGGCCGGCGTTTCACCTGCTGTTCCTGCGCCTTCTGTCGAGGAGACGCTTGCGCCGGGGGAGCCGTCGATCGACGTCGGTCAGCCGGTGGAGACTGGCTGGCAGCCGGCCGAGCCGGAAGCGACGCCGCTGCCGTCGGAGACGGCCGCTGCTGAGGTGTCGCAGGCCGAGTCTGTGTCGCGGGCTGAGCCGTCGGAGCCGGTCGAGTCCGCGCCGGAGCGGGGTGAGACCACCCAGCCTGAGGCGGCGGTGGAGGTGAGGCCGGGGGAGGCGGCTGAATCCGTGTCTGCCGAAGACGAGCGACGGGATGTCGTTCGGCCCGAAGCTGAGTCTTCATCGGCAGAGCCTGAGTTGCAGGGTTCCGCTGAGCCTGAGCGGCAGGTTGGTGCTGGGCCCGAGCTGCAGGGCAGCGCTGCGAGCGAGTCGCGGGACGGTGCTGGGCCTGAGCTGCGGGACGATGCCGGGCTTGAGTCGCGGGACGGCGCTGGGCCCGAGCTGCGGGAGAGCCCCGAGTCAGGGCCGCAGGGTAGTGCTGTGCCCGAGTCGCGGGAGGGTGCTGGGTCAGGGCTGCAGGACGGCGCTGGGCCTGAGCCGCGGGATGTTGCTGAGCCTGAGCCGCGGGATGGCGCGGAGTCCGGGGCTGAGGCAGCGGTCCCAGCCGCGCAAGCGCCGGAGCAACCAGCGGAACCCCCGGCGGAACCGCAGTCGGCTGGTGAGCCGCAGCCGCAACTGGGCGCACCGGTTGCATCGGAGATGCATCAGCCGCCTTCAGCGCAAGAGCCGCCTGCCGAGGGGCGGCAGCCGTTCCTTGCACAGGAGTCGGAATCGGCGGCGGCGGATCAGCGGGTTGCTGCGCCGGAGTCACCGGCTGAGGGGCAGCAGCCGTTCGTTGCGCCCGAGCCGGAATCGGCGGCGGATCAGCAGGCTGCCGCGCCGGAGTCGCCTGTGATCGCTGCGCAGCCGCCTGCCGTGCCGCAGTCGCCGAGCCAGCAACAGCCGTGGGCTACGCCGCAAGCGCCGGCGGCGGAGCCGACGCCAGCCGGGCAGCAGTCGCAGGTCCCGCAGACCGCAGCTCAGCAACACACGGCCGCCGGTTCGCCGGTGTCCGGCGAACCGCAGCTTGCCGGGCAGCCGCAGGCAGCGGCTCAGCAGTTGGCTTCCGGCCCTCAATCGCCGGCCTCGCAGCAGCCCACTGCCGGTTCGCAGCCGCTGGACCAGCAGCAACCTGCTGATTCACGACTGCCGAACCAGTCGCCTGCCGCGCAACAGTCGGCGGATCCGCAGCAGCAACAGCCGTTCGCGGTACAGCAGCCTGTTGATTCGCAGGAACTGAAGCAGCCGCAGGCGTCGGCCCAACACTCGCCTGCCGCGCAGCAGCGATCTTCCGCTGGGCAGGAACCCGCCAGTCCCGCGGCGACCGGTCAGGAGTCTGCCGAGCAGCCGCAGGCAACGGCCGAGCAGCCTTCCGGCCGGCAATCGCCGACCTCGCCGCAGCCCGGTGACGGTCCGCAGCCACCGAGCCAGCAGCAACCTGCCGCTCCGTCGCCCGACCAGCAGCAATCGCCCGCGGTAGAGCAGCAACCGGCTGCAGTGCAGCAGCAGTCGCCGCAGGCGTCGGCCGCGCAACCGGCTGCAGCGCAGCAGCAGGAGCCGCAGGCGCCGGCTCCGGAGCAGGTGTCTGCTGTGCAGCGACCTGCTGGTTCGCAAGAACCGAATCAGCAGCAAACGACTGCGGTGCAGCAGCCCGCTCACCAGTCGCCTGTGGCACCGCAGGCGACTCAACAGCAAGCGTCTGCGGTACAGCAGTCAGTTCAGCAGCCGCCGGCCGAGCAGCCGCGGCCGTCGGTCCAGCAGCCGCCGTCCGCCGCGCCGCTTTCACCACTTCCGCAACAACCGCCCGCAGCCCGGGAGCCGCAGCGACAACCGGCCGCACAGCAACCACCGGCCGCACAGCAACCGTCGAGCGCGCAGCCGGCGGCTGCGCCGCAGTCACCGGCCCAGCAGCAACTGCCCGCCGCGCAGCAGTCACCGCAGGCGCCTACTCAGCACCAACCGCCCGCACCCCAGCCGCACCCCACCAGCCCCCAGCACCCCAACCCCCCGGCGACAGCCACCCCGCCCTGGGCACCGCCCGCCAACCCCGCCCCACCTACCCGCTCCAAGCCCGTCTTCCCCGGCCCGGAGTCGACCCCCCAGCCCTTCCCGGCCCGCCACGCCGCCCCGGCGCGGCCCGTCTTCCCCGGGCCCGGGACGATGCCCCCCGTTCCCCCGAACTCGGCGCCGCCCGTTTTTCCCGGGCGTGACACCGCCCTCCCGCAGCCCTCGCGGCAGGAACCGCCCACTCCGCCTCGCGGTACCCCGCGCGGCTGGTTCGACGAGTTCAGTGACCAGCCCGCCGAGCCGGAGGAAAACCAGGACTTCGGTCCCACCGGGACGCCGACCGAGATCCCCTACCGGTACAAGCGCTGACAACCCGGCCCGGTGGTGCGAACCTAGGACCATGTCCAAAGATCCGAACCCGGACCAGGGGTGGTACTACAACACCCGCACCCACCAGGTCGAGCACCTCGAGCGCAGCCGCAGCATCGACCTCCTCGGCCCGTACCCCGACGAAGCCACCGCCCGGCGGGCCCTCGACATCGCGCGGGAACGGACCCGGCGGGCCGATGCCGAGGAGGCCGACGACTAGACCGACAACCCCGGGCCCAGCACGAACTCCGGGTCCACCTGCGCGGCCAGGCTGTCGCCCGCCCACGCGGCCGCGTTGCGCAGGTGGAACTCGACGGCCTGACGCTGGTAGCGCGCCCAGTCGCGCTGCTCCGCGTCGACCGTCGTCTGCATCGTGCGGAGGGTCGACAGGTTTCGTGGCTCCAGCTCGGCGATCGGCCGGGCCGTGCCGCGCTCCGCCGCGCGGACGTGGCGGGATGCCGACATCCACCCCAGCAGCGCGTCGCCGACCTGCTCCTGCAGGAACTCGACGTCCTCGGCGTCGGTCACCTTGTTGCCCACCACCACGAGCCGCACGCCGAAGTCGCGCGCGTAGTCCGCGTACTGCCGGTAGACGCCCACGCTGCGGACCGTCGGCTCGCACACCAGGAACGTCACGTCGAACCGCGTGAACAGCCCCGACGCGAACGCGTCCGCCCCCGCGGTCATGTCCATGACCACGTACTCGCCTTCGACGTCGACCATGTGGTTCAGCAGCAGTTCCGCGGCCCCCACCTTCGAGTGGTAGCACTTGACGCCCAGGTCGTCCTCGTCGAACTGCCCGGTGACGCCGAGCCGCACGCCGCCCAGCTGCCGGAAACACGCCGAGAACACCGGGTTGTCCTCGAACGGCCGGACCAGGCGCGACCCCCGCCCCGGCGGCGTCGTCTTGATCATCGACGCCGCGTCGGCGATCCGCGGGTTGTCGCCGCGCAGGTAGTCCTTGATCAGGGCCATGTTGTCGCCAAGCGTCGGCCAGGCGAGCGCTTCCTCCTCGGGCGCGCCGAGTGCCACGGCGAGGTGCTGGTTGATGTCGGCGTCGATGGCCAGCACCGGCAGCCCGGCGTCGGCGAGGTACGCGACGAACAGCGATGACAGCGTGGTCTTCCCGCTGCCGCCCTTGCCGACGAACGCGATCTTCACGATCGGAGCCCCTTCTGGAAATGAAGACGGTTTTCATTATTGCGAAGTCAACGTACACCCGACCGGCCCGCGCCCGATCGGGCGATCATCGGGCCCTTCGAGGGTTAGGGTTGGGGGGTGCCTCCCCTCGTGATCAGGACACACTCGGCGGGCGGGGACTTCGGGCCCCTGCGTGCCGAGTTTTCGCTGCCGGAGTCGTTCGGGCCCGAGGTGCTGGCCGAGGCGGAAGCCGCGGTGCTCGACCCACTGGCGAGCGCCGGCCCGCGCGAGGACGCGACGGACCTGCCGTTCGTCACCATCGACCCACCGGGCTCGAAGGACCTCGACCAGGCGATGGTCGTCGAACGGACCGCGCACGGCTTCCGCGTGCACTACGCGATCGCCGACCTCGCCGCGTTCGTCCCGCCCGGCGGCGCGCTCGACCGCGAGTCGCGCTCGCGCGGGCAGACGCTCTACCTGCCCGACGGGAACGTCCCGCTGCACCCGCCGGTGCTCTCCGAAGGCGCGGCGAGCCTGCTGCCCGGCGAGATCCGGCCCGCGGTGCTCTGGACCATCGAGACCGACGAATCGGGCGAACCGACGGCGACCCGCGTCCGGCGCGCACTGGTCCGGTCCACCGAGCAGTTCGACTACGAGACAGTGCAAGCCGCCCTGGAAGCCGGAAACCCGCACCCGTCCGTGGCCGCGTTGCCCGAGCTGGGACGGCGACGGCGCGAGCTGGCCGTCCGGCGCGGCGCCGTCGAGCTGCAGCTGCCGGAGCAGGAGATCAGCGGCGACCCGGACGGCGGCTGGGTGCTGGCGCGCCGGCCGCGCACCGCCGTCGACGCCTGGAACGCCGAGATCTCGCTGCTCACCGGGATGGCCGCGGCGCGGATCATGATCGACGCGCGGGTCGGCGTCCTGCGCACGTTGCCCGACCCGGAGCCCGAAGCCGTCGACTGGCTGCGGCGCTCGGCCGAAGCGCTGGGCATCGCCTGGGCGCCGAAGACGACGGTCTCGGAGTTCCTGTCCCGGTTGGACCCCGGGCAGCCGGCGTCGATGGCGCTCTACGCCGACACGACGCGCCTGTTGCGCGGCGCGGGGTACACGGCGTTCGACGGCGAACTGCCGTCGTTGACGACGCACGCGGGCATCGGCGGCGCGTACGCGCACGTCACGGCGCCGATCCGGCGGCTGGTCGACCGGTTCGCGACGGAGATCTGCCTGGCCGTCTCGGCCGGGCGCGAGGTGCCGGAGTGGGTGCGGGCGGCGCTCGCGGACGTCCCGGAGCGCATGACGGCGTCGGACACGCTCGCCGCGAAGGTCGAGCGGGCATGCATCGACCAGGTCGAGGCGTGGGTGCTGGCCGAGCACATCGGCGGCGAGTTCAGCGCGGTGGTGCTGCGCGCGGACGAGAACAAGGCGGAGATCCTGGTCGAGGACCCGACGGTGATGGCGAAGTGCGCGGGGGAGAAGCTGACCGCGGGGGAGCGGATCGACGTCCGGCTGACCGCGGTCGACGTCGAGAAGCGGAAGGTGTCGTTCGAACGCGCATGAACCTCGTCGACGATCTCGGGGAGCCGGTGCCGCTGACCGGCCCGGCTTCCCGCGTGGTGTCCCTGGTGCCGTCGCTGACCGAAGCGGTCGAGGTCAGCGCGCCCGGCCGGCTCGCCGGGGCGACCGACTACTGCACGCACCCGGCCGACCTGGACGTCCCGCGGGTGGGCGGCTCGAAGTACCCGAAGATCGACGCCGTGCTGGACCTGGCGCCGGATCTCGTGCTGGCCAACTCCGAGGAGAACCGCCCGGAGGACGTGGAACGCTTGCGCGCCAACGGGATCCCGGTGTGGGTGATGACGGCGTCGGCCACGGTCCCGGCCGCTTTGGGGTCGCTCCGGCGGATCCTGACCCAGGCGTACGACCTCGCCGAACCCGAATGGCTGGTGGCGGCGGAGGAGGTCTGGCGCGAGGTCCGGCCGGTGCGGTTCCACGCGGTGGTCCCGGTGTGGCGCAAGCCGTGGATCGTCCTGGGCCGCGACACCTTCGGCGGCGACGTCCTGCGCCGGGTCGGGGTGGCGAACGTCTACGCGGGGTCGGCGGAGCGGTACCCGCGGCCGGACGTCGACGAGCTGCGCGCGCACTTCACGGCGGATGCGGACCTGCTGGTCCTGCCGGACGAGCCGTACGTGTTCACGGAGGACGACGGCCCGGACCACTTCCTGGACGCGCGGTACGTCCTGGTCTCCGGCCGCCATCTCACGTGGTACGGACCTTCACTCGTCGAGGCGCACGCCGCGCTTACGGAGACGCTGGCGTCGCTGTGAAGTCGAAGCCCCGGGCGAGTGCGGCGCGGACGGCTTCGGTGACTTCGGCCGGCCGGACCGGCTCGGTCGCCAGGTGCAGCCAGTTGTCCGGCCGCGGCCGTCCGGTGTCGACCACCAGGGTGGCGCCCGGCCGCTCGGCGAGTTCGACCGCGAAGGTCATCGTCGCGCCGAGCCCCTGCGAGTAGGTCGGCTTGGCGCGGACCGTCCAGCGGTAGTCCGTGCCCTCGACCGTGATGAGCCGTGAACCCTTGCGTGCCAGCGTCATGCGCCCTCCTCACCCGGCCCCGAACCTACGCCGGCGCCGGGCGGGGGGCGAACGATTACAGCGTCAATCCCGTCAGGACCGTGACGCGCTCCTCGGTGAAGTCCGCCATCGCCGACGCCGGGCCCTCGCGGCCGACGCCCGAGTCCTTCACGCCGCCGTAGGGCATCTGGTCCGCGCGGAAGCTCGGCACGTCACCCACCAGCACGCCGCCGACCTTCAACGCCGCCGACACCTCGAACGCCGTCGGGAGGTCGCGGGTGAACACGCCCGCCTGCAGCCCGAAGCGGGAGGCGTTGATCCGCGCCACCCCGTCGGCCACCGACGAAACCCGGATCAGCGAGACCACCGGGCCGAAGACCTCGTCGGCCATCACCGACGCGTCCTCCGGGACGTCCGCCAGCACCGTCGGCTCGAAGGTGGCCCCTGAACGCCCGCCGCCGGTCAGCAGCCGCGCGCCGCCCGAAACCGCGTCGGCGACCCACGAAGAAACCCGGGAAGCCGCGTCCTCGTTGATCATCGGGCCGACGTCGACGCCGTCTGCGCGCGGGTCGCCCGTGCGCAGCGTCTGGACCTGCGCGAGGACCTTCTCGGCAAGAGCGTCGTAAACGGAAGAGTGCACGTACACCCGCTGCACCGAAATGCACGACTGCCCCGCCTGGTACATCGCGAACGTCGCGATCCGCTGCGCCGCGAAGTCGAGGTCCGTCCAATCCGGACAGACGAGCACCGCGCCGTTGCCGCCCAGCTCCAGTGCCACGTGCTTGCGCGGCACGCGGTCGCGGATCGCCCAGCCGACCGGGACCGAGCCGGTGAACGACACCACCGGCAGCCGCGGGTCCTCGACCAGCCGCGACGACGTCTCGTTGTCCACCGGCAGGATCGACCACGACCCCGCCGGGAGGTCGGTCTCGGCCAGGATTTCGCCCAGCAGCAACGCCGTCAGCGGCGTCGTCGGCGCGGGCTTGAGCACGATCGGCGCGCCCACCGCGATCGCCGGGGCCACCTTGTGCGCCACCAGGTTGAGCGGGAAGTTGAACGGCGTGATGCCCAGAACGGGCCCCCGCGGGACGCGCCGGACCAGCGCCAACCGGCCGGTGCCGCCCGGGTCGGTGTCGAGCCGCTGCAGCTCGCCCGAGAAGCGCCGCGCCTCCTCGGCAGCCCAGCGGAACGTCGAGACCGCCCGCCCGACCTCGCCGCGCGCCCACTTCAGCGGCTTGCCGGACTCGGCCGTGATCAGCTGAGCGATCTCCTCGGACCGCTCACCCAAGGCTCGGGACACGTGGTCCAACGCCCCGGCCCGGACGTGCGCGGGCAGCGTCGCGAACTCGTCGGCGACGTCGTGCGCGGCCCGCACCGCGGCTTCGACGTCCTCGGCGGACGGCACGAAGTGCGAGCCGGCGGAAGAACCGTCGTAGGAGTGGTGGACGACGGCCGTCGCGCCGCCGGTCACCGGCTTGCCGGCGACCCAGAAGGGGAAAGTCATGCGCGAGCCTCCGTGCGGACAGCGTGCTCGAGGACCGCGAGGCCCTCGTCGAGCAGCTCAGTGGGCAGGGACAGCGGCGGCAGCAGCCGGACGACGTTGCCGTAGGTGCCGCAGGTCAGCACGACGACGCCGGCCCGGTGGCAGGCCGCCGCGACGCGCTTGGTCAGGTCGGCGTCGGGTTCGTTCGTCCCGGGACGCACGAACTCCGCGGCCAGCATCGCGCCGCGCCCGCGGACGTCGCCGATGACGCCGGTTTCGGCAGCCAGCGCCCGCAAACGCGGCAGGACAACGCCTTCGATGCGTTTCGCCGACGCGGCCAGGTCCTCCGTCTTCATCGTCTCGATCGAGCCGAGCGCGGCGGCGCAGGCGATCGGGTTGCCGCCGTACGTGCCGCCGAGGCCACCGGCGCCGACGGAGTCCAGCAGGGAAGCGCGGCCGGTGACCGCGGACAGCGGCAGCCCGCCCGCGATGCCCTTGGCCGTCGCGATCAGGTCGGGGACGACGTCCTCGTCGGTGGACGCGAACCAGGATCCGGTGCGGCAGAAGCCCGTCTGGACCTCGTCGGCGACGAACACGACGCCGTTTTCGCGGCACCACGCGGAAATCGCGGGCAGGAAGCCGCGCGCGGGCTCGATGAACCCGCCCTCGCCCTGGATCGGCTCGAGGACGACCGCGGCCACCTGGTCGCCGCCGATCTGCTTCTCGATCCGGTCGATGGCCAGCGCCGCCGCCGCGTCACCGGACAGGCCGTCGCGGTACGGGTACGAGCCCGGCACGCGGTAGACCTCGGGCGCGAACGGCCCGAAACCGTGCTTGTAGGGCACCGACTTCGCGGTCATGCCCATGGTGAGGTTGGTGCGCCCGTGGTACGCGTGGTCGAACACGACGACGGCCTGGCGGCCGGTCGCCACCCGCGCGATCTTCACGGCGTTCTCGACGGCTTCGGCGCCGGAGTTGAACAGCACGGACTTCTTCGCGTGGTCGCCCGGCGTCAGCTCGGCCAGCGCTTCGCAGACCTCGACGTAGCCCTCGTACGGCGCGACCATGAAACAGGTGTGGGTGAACCGGCCGGCCTGCTCGCGGACGCGGTCGACGACGGCCGGCGCGGAGTGCCCGACGTTGGTCACCGCGATGCCCGAGCCGAAGTCGATCAGGACGTTGCCGTCGACGTCGGTGAGGAGCCCGCCGCTCGCGGACGTGACGTAGACGGGCAGCACCGAGCTGACCCCGGCGGCGACGGCGTTCGCGCGGCGTTCCTGCAGCTCGCGCGAGACGGGCCCGGGGATCTCGGTGCGCAGCCTGCGCTGCCGGGGCGCCGGGGCCTGCGGTTCGGCGGTGGTGCTTGCGGTCACGGCGTGCTCCCTGGGGAAAGGCGGTCGACGTCCTCAGGATGAGTCCGCGCGCGACCCCCGTCAGCTGGCCTTTCCGTACAAGAAGGTGCGTAGAATTGGCCGTTATGGCACTCACGCTGGCCGCACTGGCCGCCGACCGGCCGCTCGGGTTGCGGGTGCTGACCGGCGACGACCTCCTGGACCGCCCGATCGGGTGGGTGCACCCGACGGAGCTGACCGACCCGCAGGCGTTCCTCGAAGGCGGCGAGCTGCTGCTGACCACTGGCTTGGCATTGGACGAGGAGACGTCACCCGCGTACGTGCGCCGGCTGGTCGAGGCGGGGGTGGCCGGGCTCGGCTTCGGTGTCGGGCTGAGTCACGACGAGGTTCCGCGAGCGCTGGTCGAAACCGCGGCCGAAGTGGGACTGCCGGTGCTGGAGGTGCCGCGCGAGACGCCGTTCATCGCGATCACCCGCGCGGTGTCACGGGCGGTGGCGGCCGACGAGTACGCGATGACCGTCCGGATCGGTAAGGCGCAGCAGGAGCTGACGCGCACAGCGGTGGGTCGCGGCGGTCCGCCGGGGGTGCTGCGGAAGCTGGCGAAGCTCGTCGACGGCTGGGTGCTGCTCTTCGACCGCACCACCGTCACCGAAGCAGCTCCGGCGAGCGCACGCGCGTACGGCGCTTCGCTGCGCGAAGAGCTGGAGCGGCTTCGCGCCGGCACCCGGGTGGTCACGCTCGACGGGCAGGAAGTCGTGCTGCAGACCCTCGACACGAGCGCGCGGCGGGTGCTCGCGGTCGGCGCGTCGCTCGACACGGCGGGGCGGCACATCGTCAACACCGCGGTCTCGGTGCTTTCCCTGGCGTTGGAACAGGATCGCGCGCAGGCGGCGGCCCGGCAGGCGCTGCGGTCCGGGCTGCTGGAGCTGCTGGTGGCCGGCCAGGCGGAGCTGGCGTTGCGGGTCCTGGCCGAGACCGGCGGCGAGCCGCCGCACGCGCCGTGGTCGGTGCTGGTGTTCGTCGGTGCGCCCGCCGCGCGGCGCAAGCTGCTGGGGGCGCTGGAGAGCGAGCCGGTGTTCGCCGCGCGGCGCGGGTCGTCCGTGGTCGCGATCGGCCCGGCCGACCCGGCGGCGGAGGCCGCGACGCGGATCGGGGGCCTGCACGGCGGGCTGGCGGGCCCGGTGTCCACAACGGACTTCGCGGCCGGTCTGGAGCAGGCGGAGCTGGCCGCCCAGGTGGCGTCCGCGGAGGACAAACCGCTGGTGTCGGCGGCGGAACACACGGGCCGAGGTCTGCTGTCCCTGATCGAGCCCACGGTGGCGCAAGCGTTTGCGCGCGGCATGCTCACCCCGGTGCGCGCGCACGACGAGACGGGCCGCGGCGACCTGGAGACGTCGCTGCGCTGCTGGCTGGAACACCACGGCCACTGGGACACCGCCGCCGCACGGCTCGGAGTGCACCGGCACACGCTGCGGAACCGGATCCGCAAAGCCGAGGAGCTGCTGGGGCGCGACCTCGACTCACCGGGGGTACGTGCGGAGCTGTGGGTCGCGCTGCAAGCGTGAGCAACTCGCCGGCCGCGTCGGACGTCCACCCCTCGTGGTCAAGAGACGCGCGGCACTGGTTGCTCTCGTGATGGTGCTGCTGGTGCTTGCCGCGGGCGGGTTCGCTTTCCTGCCGTGGACGGCCAACCACTTCGGGTACGCGCTGCCCGGCGACCGCGGGCTGCCGTACCGCATTCACCACGCCGGCCGGGATTACCGCAGCTACACGACGTGCGCCGGGGCCGGCTGGTGCCACGACGAGCCGTACTGCGTGCCGTCGGCCCGGCTCGGCGGCGAGGTGGCACTGGCCCAGGTCGACGAGGTGGACACGTGGTTCGGTGCCGCGCACCCGGTGTTCGTCGCCGGGCCGGCGCCCGACGGGGCGCCGATGTCCGTGGTCGTGCGAGCCGGGCCGGACTGCTACGTCGGGTACTCCATGATGGGCGGGCCCTAGTCCCCGGTGACCAGGACGATCGGCGAATCCCCGCACCGCCGCAGCACCGGGTTCGGCTCCGCGCCCGCCGACCACCACGCCGGGACGTCCGCCGAACGCACCAAGGACCCCGTCGGCTGCCGGACGCTGTTCGACACGATCACCCGCCCCTGTGCGTTCAGCAGTGCCGCGCCGCGGCCCAACGACCGCAGCCGGGGACGGACCGCGCGCTCGAACTCGCGCACGTACACGTCCGCGCCCACCACTCCGGCGAAAGCGCCGCCCAGGACCACCGGGATCGTGAACGTCAGCGTGTACTCGTCGGTGCACAGGTAATCCACGTACGGGCCGTTGATGTGCCGCCGCCCGGTGTCGCGGGGGACCGTGAACCACGACTGGCGCGTGTAGTCCAGGAAGTTCTCCGCGGCCGGGTCCAAGCTGATGAACAGCTGCGACGGCTCGTCGGCAGAGCCCGTCCACCACTCGAAACCGAACTCGGAGTCGGACAGCACGTGCGGCGCGCTGACGAAGCCCGCGCCGACGATCAACCCGCCCAGTGCCTCGGTGACCGGCGGCCGGATCCGGTGCAGCGCGGCCGCGGCCGGGGCGTCCGCCAGCACCGACTCGGCCGCCGCCAGCAGGGGCTTCAGCCGCTCGAAGACCCCTTCCACCAACGCCGAGACCTGCTCGACGACCTCGTCGCCGGCCAGCGTGCGGGTGTCGTTCACGGTGCTCACCTCGATGCGCGGGAGTAAATCGGAGTTTAGGGGGCGAGCAGGTCCAGGTGCACGTCCGCGAGCCGGTCGAGCGCGCCGAGGATGTGCTCCTCGGTGAGCTTGCGGGCCAGCTCGCCGTCCGCGGACGCGATCGCCGCCGTGATCGCCGCGTGCTCCTCGCAGGCAGGCGACCCCGCGCCGAGCGGGAGCCACAGCAGCCCGCCGCGTTCGGTCTGCAGCTGGAGCTCTTCGTGCGTCAGCCGCGGCGACTGCGCCGCCGCCGCGACCTCGAGGTGGAACTGCCGCTCCGCCCGCGTGAAGTCGATGCCGTGCGCCGTGCGGAGGTCGTCGGTCGCCAGCCGCAACCGGGCGACGTCCTCGGGTGAGCTGCGCTCGGCGGCGAGCTTCGCGGCGGCGCCGGCGATCGCCAGGTAGTGGTCGCCGACGTCGCGCAGGTCGGACAAGGACACCTCGCGCAGCCGCGAGCGCCACTCGTCCGGGGGCGGGTTGGCCGGCGCGCGGACGAAGCTGCCGCCGCTGCGCCCCCGCCGCGTCTCGACCAGCCCCTGCTGCCGCAACGCCACGAGCGCTTCCCGGACCGTCACGGTCGAGACGCCGAACTGCGCGGCCAGGTCGGCTTCGCTGGGCAGCTGCTCCTCATCGGCGAGCAGGCCGAGCGTGATGGCGTCGACCAGCCGCGCCGCCACCGCTTCCGCCCGGCCGACCTGGCCGAGCGGCGCGAACATGGCGGATCGCGCGCTGTGCGACATGCCCTTGCGCATCGTGACCCTTCGTCCGCCCGAGTACCCGTTCGCACCAATCTTGCCTGATCCTCTTGTCCTATTACATATGGACTTATATGTTTTAGCCCCGATCGCTGGAGGAGTCCACCGTGCAGGAGCTGAAGCACTACGTCGGCGGCGCGTACGTCGACTCGAAGTCGGGCCGGACGGCGGAGATCGTCGACCCGGTCACCGGACGCCCCTACTGCACCGCGCCGATCGCCGGACCGGAGGACGTCGACAACGCGCTGCAGGTCGCCGCGACCGCGTTCGAGACCTGGCGCGCGACGACCCCGGCCCAGCGCCAGCTCGCCCTGCTGAAGATCGCCGACGCCCTCGAAGCCCGCGCCGAGGAGGTCGTGGCCGTCGAGTCCGCGAACACCGGCAAGCCGATCGCGCTGACCCTGGCCGAAGAGATGCCGATGGTCCTCGACCAGATCCGGTTCTTCGCGGGGGCCGCGCGCGTACTG
This sequence comes from Amycolatopsis sp. NPDC005961, assembly GCF_040629235.1. Taxonomy (NCBI): domain Bacteria; kingdom Bacillati; phylum Actinomycetota; class Actinomycetes; order Pseudonocardiales; family Pseudonocardiaceae; genus Amycolatopsis; species Amycolatopsis sp. NPDC005961. The sequence goes on from NZ_JBEXVF010000027.1 coordinate 84,242, forward strand.
GAAGGCCGCTCGGCCGGCGAGTACATGGAAGGCCACACGTCCTTCGTCCGCCGCGAGCCCGTCGGCGTCTGCGCGCAGGTCACGCCGTGGAACTACCCGCTGCTGATGGCCATCTGGAAGATCGCGCCCGCGCTCGCCGCCGGCAACACGGTCGTGCTCAAGCCGTCCGACACCACGCCGGCGTCGTCGCTGCTGCTCGCCGAGATCGCGGGGGAGTTCCTGCCGCCGGGCGTGTTCAACGTCGTCTGCGGCGACCGCGACACCGGCCGCGCGCTGGTCGAGCACGACATCCCGGCGATGGTGTCGATCACCGGCTCGGTCCGGGCCGGCATCGAGGTCGCGCGCAGCGCGGCGAACGACGTCAAGCGCGTGCACCTGGAGCTGGGCGGCAAGGCGCCGGTCATCGTCTTCGGCGACGCCGACCTCGAAGCCGCCGCCGAGGCCATCGCCGTCGCGGGCTACTTCAACGCGGGTCAGGACTGCACGGCGGCCACGCGCGTGCTGGTCGCCGACGAGGTGCACGACACGTTTGTCGCGGCGCTCAGGCGGCAGGCCGAAACCACGAAGACCGGCAAGCCCGACGACGAAGACGTCGCGTACGGTCCGCTCAACAACGCGGCCCAGCTGGCGAAGGTCTCGGGCTTCATCGAGCGGCTCCCGGCCCACGCGACCGTCCACTGTGGAGGGAATCGGGTCGGTGACGAGGGCTACTTCTACGAGGCCACCGTCGTCTCCGGGCTGAAGCAGGACGACGAAATGAGCCAGAACGAGATCTTCGGCCCGGTGATCACCGTCCAGCGCTTCCAGGACGAAGCCGAGGCCCTGAAGTCCGCGAACGGCGTCCAGTACGCCCTCGCGTCCTCGGTCTGGACCCGCGACCACCAGCGCGCGATGCGGCTGGCCGCGAAGCTCGACTTCGGCTGCGTCTGGATCAACACCCACATCCCGCTGGTCGCCGAGATGCCGCACGGCGGGTTCAAGAAGTCCGGCTACGGCAAGGACCTCTCGCTCTATGGACTGGAGGACTACACCCGCGTCAAGCACGTGATGAGCGCACTGTGAGGGTCACGATGCCCAACCAAGCACCCACCGAGACGCGGGAGGACGCCCCGCCGCCGAGCGCGACCGACGGCCCGGCCATCCGGCTTTCCGGGCTGCGCAAGCACTTCGGCGACGTCCACGCGGTCGACGGCCTCGACCTCGACATCCCGCCCGGCGAGTTCTTCTCGATGCTCGGGCCGTCCGGCTCCGGCAAGACGACCGTGCTGCGCATGATCGCCGGCTTCGAGCTGCCCACCGAGGGCACGATCGAGCTGGACGGCCGGGACGTGAGTCAGCTCCCGCCGTTCGAGCGCGACGTCAACACGGTGTTCCAGGACTACGCGCTCTTCCCGCACATGTCCGTGCAGCAGAACGTCGAATACGGCCTGCGCGTCAAGCGCGTCCCGAAGCAGCAACGCCGCGAGCGCGCGCTCGAAGCGCTGAAGACCGTGCGGCTGGACGACTACGGCTCGCGCAAGCCCTCGCAGCTGTCCGGCGGCCAGCGCCAGCGCGTCGCGCTCGCCCGCGCGCTGGTCAACCGGCCCAAGGTGCTGCTGCTCGACGAACCGCTCGGCGCGCTGGACCTCAAGCTGCGCCAGGCGATGCAGCTCGAGCTGAAGCAGATCCAGCGCGACGTCGGCATCACGTTCGTCTTCGTCACCCACGACCAGGACGAGGCGCTCACCATGAGCGACCGGATCGCGGTCTTCAACGACGGCAGGATCGAGCAGGTCGGGCCACCGGAAGAGGTCTACGAACGCCCCGCCAGCGCGTTCGTCGCGGGGTTTGTCGGCACGTCGAACCTGCTCGGCGGGCGCGGCGCCGAGTCCGTCATCGGCCGGCCGGGGCTGTTCAGCATCCGGCCGGAGAAGATCCGCCTCGACGCCGAGCTGTCCGAGCCCGCCGCCGTGGGGGACACCAGCGCGACCGGCACGGTCACCGACGTCGTCTACGCGGGCGCGACCGTGCGGTACACCGTCGCGCTCGACGCCGGCGGACAGCTTTCGGTCGTCCGGCAGAACACCGACGGCGCCTTGGCGGAGGGCCGCGTCCGGCTCAGCTGGCGCCACGAACACAGTTTCCAGGTTCCCGGTCAGTGAAGGGTTTGCCATGAAGAACAGGAAGACGCGGCTGGCCGGGCTCCTCGGCGCAAGCCTGCTGTTGGCTGCATGTGGCACATCGGGTTCGAACTCCGCCGCGCCGCCCGGCGCGCAGGGCTTCACCCCGCCGAAGCTGGAGGCGCTCAAAGCGCTCGGCCAGCCGGAAGGGCAGCTGAACGTGCTGGCCTGGCCGGGCTACGCGGAGAACGGCTCCAACGACCCGAAGGTCAACTGGGTCACGCCGTTCGAGCAGCAGACCGGCTGCAAGGTGAACGTCAAGCCGTTCGGCACCTCCGACGAGGCCGTGACGCTGATGAAGACCGGGCAGTACGACGTCGTGTCCGCCTCGGGCGACGCGTCGCTGCGGCTGGTCGCCTCCGGGGACGCCGAGCCGGTGAACACCGCGCTGGTGCCGAACTACGCCGACGTGCAGCCGTTCCTCAAGGACAAGTCGTGGAACAGCGTCGGTGGGGTCTCCTACGGCATCCCGCACGGCTGGGGCGCGAACCTGCTGACCTGGCGCACGGACAAGGTGACGCCGGCGCCGACGTCGTGGTCGGTGATGTTCGACGCGAACTCGCCCTACAAGGGCAAGGTGATCGCCTACGACTCGCCGATCTACATCGCCGACGCCGCGCTGTACCTGATGGCGCACCAGCCGGACCTCGGCATCAAGAACCCGTACGCGCTCGACGACAAGCAGTTCACCGCCGCGGTGAACCTGCTCAAGCAGCAGCGCCCGCTGGTGTCCGAGTACTGGTCGGACTACCTCAAGGAGTCCCAGGCGCTGAAGAACGCCGACGCCGTCGTCGGCACCGCCTGGCAGGTCACGGTCAACCTGACCAAGGGCGAGGGCGCGCCGCTGGAGGCGTCGGTGCCGAGCGAGGGCGCGACCGGGTGGTCGGACACCTGGATGGTCGCGGCGAAGTCGGCGCACAAGACGTGCGCGTACAAGTGGCTCGACTACATCATCAGCCCGAAGGTGAACGCCCAGGTCGCCGAGTACTTCGGCGAGGCGCCGGCGAACACGAAGGCGTGCGCGGAGATGACGGACAAGACGCTCTGCGACACCTACCACGCCAGTGACGCCGGGTACGCGTCGAAGATCGCCTACTGGACCACGCCGATCCCGCAGTGCCTCGACGGCCGCACGGACGTCAAGTGCAAGGACTACGGCGAGTGGACGAAGGCCTGGACCGAGATCAAGGGCTGACATGACCGCGCTCTCGGCGTTCTTCTACCGGAAGCCCAAGCTGCGCCTGGGTTTCCTGCTCTCGGCCCCGCTGCTCTGGCTCGGCCTGGCCTACCTGGGCGCGCTGGCCGCGTTGTTCGTCACGGCGTTCTGGCACACGGACGCGTTCACCGGTCAGGTCACGATCGAGTGGTCGCTGGACAACTTCACGACGTTGTTCAGCGACGCGGTCTACCGCACGATCACCTTCCGCACGGTCGGGATCGCGGCGCTGGTGACGGTGATCGACGCCGTCATCGCGTTTCCGATGGCGTTCGCGATGGCCAAGCTGGCGTCGCCGCGGGCGCAGCGGATCCTGGTGATCGCGGTGATGACGCCGTTGTGGGCGAGCTACCTGGTGAAGGCGTACGCGTGGCGGTCGATGCTGTCCGGCAACGGCGCCCTGAGCGGGATTTCTCCCGGCTACGGCGTCACGGCGACGATCATCACGCTGTCGTACCTGTGGCTGCCGTACATGATCCTGCCGATCTACGCGGGCTTGGATCGGCTGCCGGACTCGCTCGTGGACGCGTCGGGCGACCTCGGCGCGCGGTCGTTCCGGACGTTCCGGTCGGTGATCCTGCCGCTGACGTTCCCGGCGATCGTGGCCGGTTCGATCTTCACGTTCTCGTTGTCGCTGGGCGACTACATCGCGGTGAAGATCGTCGGCGGCACGTCCCAGATGCTCGGCAACGTCGTCTACGACAACATCGGCGCGGCCAACAACCTGCCGTTCGCGGCGACGGTCGCGACGGTGCCGGTCGTGATCATGCTCGTGTACCTGGCCGCGGTGCGCCGCACCGGCGCGCTGGACAACCTCTAGGAGGCTCGGTGCGGACGTCTCGGGCGCTGTTGTGGACGGCGCTGGGCCTCGGCCTGGCGGTGATCTACTTCCCGTTGCTGGTGGTGCTGCTCAACTCGTTCAACGCGGACACGACGTTCGGCTGGCCGCCGTCCCGGTTCACCCTGGAGTGGTGGAGCCGCGCGTCGTCGAACGAGGGCGCGTTGCACGCGTTGTGGACGAGCGTGGAGGCGGGCCTGGCGGCGACGGCGATCGCGCTGGTGCTCGGGACGATGGCCGCGTTCGCGTTGCAGCGCTACCGGTTCTTCGGGCGCAACCCGGTGTCGCTGCTCATCATCTTGCCGATCGCGCTGCCGGGGATCGTGACGGGCATCGCGTTGAACAACGCGTTCCGGACGATCCTCGGCATCGACCTCGGCCTCCTGACGGCGATCATCGCGCACGCGACGTTCTGCATCGTGGTGGTGTTCAACAACGTGGTGGCCCGGTTGCGCCGGATGGGCGGGAACCTCGAAGAGGCGTCGATGGACCTGGGCGCGACCGGGTTCACGACGTTCCGCCTGGTGACGTTCCCGATGCTGCGCTCGGCACTGCTGGCGGGCGGCCTGCTGGCGTTCGCGCTTTCGTTCGACGAGATCATCGTGACGACCTTCACCCTGGGCACGGGCATGGAGACGCTGCCGATCTGGATCTACAACAACCTGTTCCGGCCGAACCAGGCCCCGATCGTCAATGTGGTGGCGGCGGTGCTGATCGTGGTGTCGACGGTCCCGGTGTACCTGGCCCAGAGGCTGTCCGGCGACACGGCGTCGGGCGGCCGGCTCTGAGTCACGGCAGGTTGCAGAACCCGCCCGGGTAGTACCGGAACGACCTGATGCGGTCGTTCCAGCTGATGCCGCCGCCGTAGCGAGCGGTCAGGTCGTGGTCCACGTCGCCTGGTTCGATGCAGAAGGAGCTGCCGCCGTAGTTCTCGCCGGAGAAGAAGAAAACCGCACCGGGCATGATGTTCTCGAGGCTGGACACCTTGCCGTTCAGGGCCGTCGGAAGCTTCGCCACCGAGCCCGCCCAAGCGCCGTAGCCGTTGTGGTAATTGATGTCCGACCACAGGCAGATGTGGTCGAAGTCGATGCTGCACTCGGCAGCCGCGGCCGACGCCGCCCCCGGAGCGACGGCCAGTCCGGCGGCGCTCAGCACCGCGCACAGGAATGCCTTGACCCGCATGGTTCCTCCCCGAAGCCGTGGAGGGCCGACGATAGCCGGAAAACGCCGGTCGTCCGCACCCGTCGACCCCTACCGGCCAAGGTCAGTGCACTGATCGGATCGTGCCACCGTCGACCCGGATCGTCGCGCCGCTGACGTAAGCCGCCGCCGGGCTCACCAGGTAGCCCACCGCCGCCGCGATCTCCTCCGGACGCCCCAGCCGGCCCACGTCGTTCGGGACCAGGTCCCGCGCCGCCGCCGGCTCGATGTCCTCCCACGAATCACCCCACCCGTGCGAGGGCGCGATCGTCGTGAGCAGCTCGCGGACCGAGTCCACCAGGATCGCGCCCGGGGCGACCACGTTCGACGTCACGCCCGTACCCGCCAGGTCGCGGGCCAGGGACACCGCCAGGTTGTGCCGAGCCGCCAGCGTCGCCGTGTAGTGCGGCTGCATCGCCATCGGCTGGATCGCCAGCCCGCCGCCGATCTGGACCACCCGGCCCCAGCCCCGCGCCCGCATGCCCGGCACGCACCGCTGGATCATCCGGACCGCCGACACCACGTTCGCCTCGTACGTCGACGCCCACACCTCCGGCGTCGCGTCCGTCCACCCCAGGTGGTCGTATGAGCCGGCGTTGTTCACCAGGATGTCGACGTCCCCGGCGGCCGCGGCCACCGCGTCCGCCCCGGCGTCGGTCGACAGATCGCCGATCGCCACCCCGGCCGCACCGATCGACGAAGCGACCCGCGAAGCGCGGGAGACGTCCCGGCCGTGCACCACCACCGAAGCGCCTTCGGCGGCCAAGAGCCGGGCGATCGCGGCACCGAGGCCCGCGCTGGAACCCGTGACCAGAGCGCGCTTACCAGCGATTTCGAGATCCATGAAGCACCTTCCCAAGAGGTATACACCTGTAGACTTACGATAAGTCTACACTCGTATACATGAGACCTCGCAACGCCGCCGCGACCAGGGAAGCCATCCTGAACTCGGCGCTCGACGCCTTCACCCGGGCCGGGTACGACGCCGTCGGCGTGCGCGAGATCGCCGAGTCCGCCGGGGTCACCGCGATGCTCGTCAACCGCTACTTCGGCTCGAAGGAAGGCCTCTTCGCCGAGGTCGTCGAGGCGGCGATGGCCGAGCGGACCGTGCTCACCGACGACCCCGCGACGCTCGCCGCGGACATCGCCGCCGCGCTGGTGCGCCGGACCGCCCCGGACGCCGGGCAGCTCGACCCGTTCCTGCTGATGCTGCGGTCGGCGCCCAACCCGCGCGCCGCGGAGATCCTGCGCGCGGGCATCGAGCGGCACGTCGAAAAGCACCTCGCCGACGTCCTGCCCGATCAGGGCAGGACGGGACCGGCGCTGGCGCTCGCGGTGATCGCCGGCTTCTGGGTGATGCGCACGCTCATCGGCAGTACCGAACTGAACCGCGCCGACGAAGCCGTCGTCGTGAAGAAGCTCGAAAAGGTGTTCTCGGTGCTACTGGCGGAATGAATCCGTCGCCGCGCGCAGGGCGGCCAGCACGCCCGGGTCCGTCACCGCGTGCCCGGCGCCTTCCAGCAGCTCCAGCCGCGAACCCGGCCACGCCCGGTGCAGCTCGTACGCGGTGACCGGCGGGCACACCGTGTCGTACCGGCCCTGCACGATCACGCCGGGGATGTCCGCGAGCTTGCCCGCGTCGCGGATCAGCTGCCCCTCTTCGAGCCACGCGCCGTGGCGGAAGTAGTGGACCGCGAGCCGCGCGAACGTCAGCGCGAACGCCGGTTCCGCGTACTGGCGGACGAAGGACTCCTGCGGCTGCACGGACACCGTCGCGCCTTCCCAGGTGCTCCACGCGATGGCGGCGCGGTGCCGGACCTCTTCGGACGGATCGTCGAGCAGCGAGACGTACGCGGAAAGGGGGTCGTCGCGCCGGGAAGCCGGGATCGGGGCGAGGAAGGCCTCCCACTCGCGCGGGAACAGGTTCGCGGCGCCACCCCGGTAGATCCAGTCCAGCTCGCCGCGCCGCACGGTGAAGACGCCGCGCAGGATGATTTCGCTGACGCGGGAAGGGTGCGTCTGCGCGTAGGCGAGCGCGAGGGTCGCGCCCCAGGATCCGCCGAAGAGCTGCCAGCGCTCGATGCCGAGCCGTTCGCGCAGCTTCTCCATGTCGGAAACCAGGTGCCACAGGGTGTTCGCGCCCAGGTCGTCCGCGCCCGGTGTCGACTGGCCCGAACCACGCTGGTCGAAGAGGACGATCCGGTAGGCCGCCGGGTCGAAGTGCCGCCGAGCCATCGGTGCGATCCCGCTACCGGGCCCGCCGTGCAGCACCACGACCGGCTTCCCGGCCGGGTTCCCCGCCTCCTGGCAGCGGATCCGGTGCCCGTCGCCTACGTCCAGGAACCCTTCGGCACGCGGGGGAATCGGCGGGTAGAGCTCGTCCATGCCCGACACTCTGCCGGAGGGGCCTGGCCGTCGCCCCGGCGCCTCGCCGCCGGGTGCCGGGACGACGGCCAGGAAAGGTGGGAGCCCGCCCCCGCCGCCGGGCTGAGCGGGCTCCCGTCCGTGGGCTCGGACGTCCTGCGGGTGACGTCCGAGCGAGGAGGAACGAGGGCGTCGGTGTGGTCACGACGGCCGGTGGTCCGCACACGCATTCCCATCCTCCTCGTCGAGGGTTCGAAGCTTCGTCGTGGCGGCGACGGGCTAAACGCTAAGCCAAGGTCCGAACGTCAGTCAAGGACATGATTGAAGTTCATGTACGTGAACACTGGCTGAGGGGATGCTGAGCGATGCCGTGCCCCTTGCCGCGTGTTAACGGATGGGCCGGTACGTTCCGGTGTCGGAGTTTCGAAAAGCAGTACGGAAAGGCCCGGAATGTCCGCGGTGACCTACGTCGAGGCGATTGTCGTCGGCGCCTTGCAAGGGGTGTCGGAATTGTTTCCGGTGTCCAGTCTCGGCCACAGCATCCTGCTGCCCGCCTGGCTCGGCGGGCAGTGGCAGCGGGACCTGAGCATCAGCAAGGATTCGCCGTACCTCGCGGTGCTCGTCGCGATGCACGTCGCCACCGCGCTGGCCCTCGTGCTGTTCTTCCGGAAGGACTGGGTGCGGATCATCCGCGGCCTGTGGACGTCGATCCGCCACCGCGAAGTCCGCACCCCCGACCAGCGCCTCGCGGGGCTGCTCGTGCTCGCCACGATCCCGGTCGGGCTGGCCGGCCTGCTGCTCGAAAGCGTGCTGCGCGACTACCTCGGCAAGCCGGTCCCGGCGGCCATTTTCCTCACGCTCAACGGCGGAGTCCTCTACGCCGCCGAGAAGTTCTCGCGGCCGAGCAAGGCCGCGGCGGAAGAGGACACTGTGGACTTCTCCGCGGAGGACACCATGGTGATGCGGGCCGTCTCGGTCGAGGAGGCGACGGACGTCCGGCTGGCGAAGCTGCGCATCGGCGAGGCGGTGCTGATCGGTGCCGCCCAGATCCTCGCGCTGCTGCCGGGCATCAGCCGCTCGGGCATCACCATGGTCGCCGGCCTGCGCCGCGGGCTCGGTCACGAGGACGCCGCGCGCTTCGCCTTCCTGCTCGCCACTCCCGTCATCCTCGCCGCGGGCGTGCTGAAGATGCCGACGCTGTTCGCCCCCGAGAACCACGCTTCGTTGGGGCCGGCCCTCGTCGGCAGTGTCGTCGCCGGGGTCGCTTCGTACATTTCTGTCCGTTTCCTCACCGGTTACTTCGAAACGCGCACTCTGACCCCCTTCGCCATTTACTGCGTGGTCGCCGGAATCGGCAGCCTGATCTTCTTCGCGGTGTGACGTGCCGCTGACCCTCGACGTCCCGGCGGTGCTCGCCGTGCTCGTCTTCGGCACGCTCTACGTGCGCGCCACCCGCCGCCGCACCTGGCCGCCTGGCCGCACGGCGGCGTTCCTCGCCGGCCTGGCGACGATCGTGGTCGTCACCTGCTCGCCGCTGGCGGTCTACGACACGACGTTCTTCTGGGTCCGCGCGGTCCAGACGATCACGCTGCTGATGATCACGCCGCTCCTGCTGGCCCTGGGCTCGCCGATCCGGCTCCTGCTCGACACCGTGCCGGCTCGGTGGGCGCGCCGGCACGGCCGCGGCCCGCTCGCCCGCGCGTTGACGTTCCCGCCCGTCGTGACGCTCGCGCTGGTCGTGCCGCTGCTGGTGCTCTACCTGACCCCGCTCTACGACCTCACGCTGCGGTCCCCGGTCGTCGACGGCCTGGTCCGGCTCGCGCTCGTGCTGGCGGGCTTCACGTACTTCTGGACGCGCCTGGGGCTCGACCCGACCCCGCGGCGCGACCCGCACCTGGTCTCGGTGTGGATCGCGTTCACGGAGGTGATCTTCGACGGCGCGCTCGGCCTGGTGCTCTGGCTCGGGCCGCTGCTGGCGCCCGCGCACTACGCGGCCGCCCACCCCGGCCGGGGCCCGGATCCGCGGACCGACCAGATCATCGGCGCTGGCGTGCTGTGGATCGGCGGCGACGTCGCCGGCCTGCCGTTCGTGGTGGCGCTGTTCGTCCGCTGGGCCCGCGACGACGAGCGGCGCGCGAAGCAGATCGACGTCCAGCTGGACGAAGAAGCCGCTTCGGGCGCCGCATCGACGTCGGGGTTGTGGTGGGAGAACGACCCGGCGCTCGCCGAGCGGTTCAGGGAGCGGGGTTAGTCGTGGAAAGCGTGTTCCGGGGCCGGGAACTCGCCGCGCCGGACGTCCTCCGCGAACGCCGTCGCCGCGTTCTGCAGCACCGTCGCGACGTCGGCGTAGCGCTTGACGAACCGCGGCGCCTTCCCGCGCCGCAGCCCGGCCATGTCCTGCCAGACGAGCACCTGCGCGTCGCAGTCCGGGCCGGCGCCGATGCCGACCGTCGGGATCTTCAGCTCCGCCGTGACGCGCTTCGCGGCCTCGGCGGGCACCATCTCCATCACCACCGCGAACGCCCCGGCCTCCTGCAGCGCCAGCGCGTCGGCGAGCAGCGCGTCCGCCGCTTCGCCGCGCCCCTGCACCCGGTAGCCACCGAGGTTGTGCTCACTCTGCGGGGTGAAGCCGATGTGGCCCATCACCGGCACGCCGGCCGACGTGAGGGCCTCGACGTGCGCGGCGAACCGCCGCCCGCCTTCGAGCTTCACGGCGTGGGCGCGGCCCTCCTTCATGAACCGAACCGACGTCGCCAGCGCTTGCTCCGGCGAAAGCTGGTAGGAGCCGAACGGCAGGTCGGCGACCACGAGGGCCTTCTTGACCGCGCCGGCGACCGCCCGGACCAGCGGCAACAGCTCGTCGACCGTCACCGGCAGCGACGTGTCGTAGCCGAAGACGTTGTTGGCCGCGGAGTCGCCGACGAGCAGCACGGGGATCCCGGCCTCGTCGAACAGCGCGGCGGTGTACATGTCGTACGCGGTGAGCATGGGCCACGGCTCGCCGCGTTCCTTGAGCTCGCGCAGGTGGTGGACGCGGACCTTCCGGCCCGAAGCCGGCTTGGGCGCCGATCCGGTGCCGTAGGGGGCGGGTTCTTCGGGCCCGTTCGCGGTAGCAGACATCGTCGTCGACCGTCCTTCCCTCGAGGCCTCGGCGAGGTCCCCGGGTCGTGGAGCAGAGGTGTCCCGAAGCGTGACACGCTCCCGCGCCGGGACCCACCCCCGTGGGACCAGCTTCACACCCTCGTGCGAAGGGACGACAAGCTGTCGTCCTTCAGGTTGATGTCCGTGGACAACCAACCCGGGTTCACTTACGTCAAGAAGAGGGCATGACGACCGATCGGCCGCGAAAGGCGACGAAACCAACGATGGGAACCCTCGCGAGCACGCGCCTCCCCGCCTGGAAGGCGAAGGCGGGCGGCATCGTCGCGACCGTGGTCCAGCTGGCCGCGGTCTTCTCGGTGCTCCTGCTGTTCACGAACGGCCCGCACGGGCGCCTGCTCAACGGCATCGACATGGCGTTCTCGAGCCTGAGCGTGCCGACCAGCGCGAGCCTGGTGATGGTGCTGCTGCTGGTGGTCCTGGGTGGCGCCCTGCGCCGCCGCAAGAAGGCCGCGCTGTACACGCTGGTGCTGTTCCAGGTCGCCGGGCTGGTGCTCACCCTCGCCCTGCAGGCGACGCTGCTGTGGTCGCCCGAGCTGCTCTCGCTCGGGTCGAAGCAGGTCCGGCACATCCCCGTCCAGCTGTGGGCCCTCACCGCGGCCGACGTGCTGTCGGTCGCCCTGATCGTCTTCCTGCTCACGCTGCGCAGGGCGTTCCCCGCCCGGCTCGCGCCGAGCGCCTGGCGGGACGGCCTGACCGTGCTCCTCGGCGGGCTCGCCGCGGTGGTCCTGGTCGGCTGGGGGCTGGCGGAGGCGTTTCCCGGCCACCTCGGCGACTCGTGGGAGCGCTTCGCGTGGGTCGTCAACCACGCCACCGGTGAGAACCTGCAGCTGCGCCGGATCGGCGTCGGCGAGGGGCCGGCCTGGCTGGACGTCCTCATCGACCTGAGCGCGACCGCCGTCGCCACCGCCGCGCTGTACACGCTCTTCCGCGGCGTGCGCAGCCGTCGCCTGCGCACGGACGAAGAGGAGCTTCGCGTCCGCCGGCTGCTCGCCGAACACGGCGAGGACGACTCCCTCGGCTACTTCGCCACCCGGCGCGACAAGAGCGTCGTCTTCTCGCCGAGCGGCCGCGCCGCGGTGACGTACCGCGTGCTCGGCGGCACCAGCGTCGCCAGTGCCGACCCGATCGGCGACCCCGAGGCGTGGCCGGACGCCGTCCGCGCGTGGCTCGACGAGACGCGCACGTACGGCTGGACGCCGGGTGTGCTGGGCGCGAGCGAGCGCGGCGCGAAAGCGTATACCGACGCGGGCCTGCGCGCCCTGGAGATCGGCGACGAAGCCGTGCTCGACATCCGCGAGTTCAGCCTCGCCGGGCCGGAACGGCGCTCGGTGCGCCAGGCCGTCAAGCGCATCGAGCGGGCCGGCTACACCTCGCGCGTGCGCCGCCACGGCGAGATCCCCGACGACGAGATGGCCGAGCTGCTCGCCCGCGCCCAGGCCTGGCGCGGCGCCGAGACCGAACGCGGGTTCTCGATGGCGTTGGGCCGGCTCGGCGACCCGAGCGACGGCCGCAGCGTCATGGTCGAGGCCTACGACGCCCGCGGCGACCTGCGCGGCCTGCTGTCGTTCGTGCCGTGGGGCAGGCGCGGGCTTTCGCTGGACCTCATGCGCCGTGACCGCGACGCCGAGAACGGCCTCAACGAGTACATGATCGCCGAGGTCGTCGCGGCCGGGCAGCACCTGGGCGCGCAGCGGATCTCGCTCAACTTCGCGATGTTCCGCGCGGTCTTCTCCGAGGGCGAGCGGATCGGCGCCGGCCCGGTGCTGCGGGCGTGGCGCGGGGTCCTCAGCCTCGCGTCGCGGTTCTTCCAGCTGGAGTCGCTGTACCGGTCCAACGCCAAGTACGGGCCGGAATGGGAGCCGCGGTTCCTCTGCTACTCCTCGGCGCGGCGGCTCCCGCGCGTCGGCATCGTCGCGGGCGCGCTCGAAGGGTTCGTCCCGACCGGACGGTCGCGGGCGCTGCGCCTGGAGACGGTCGGCGACGACTTCGTCGCGCGCGTCCGGGAGATCGAGGAGTCCGCGGCGGTCCCGGCGGCCAAGCCGGCCCGGCGGCCGGACCAGGTCCGCGTCCGGATGGCCAAGCTCGAAAAGCTGCGCGAGGCCGGGATCGACCCGTACCCGGTCGGGTTCCGCCGGGACGACCACATCGGCGACGTCGTCAGGAAGTTCGCCGGGCTGCAGCCGGACAGCGCCACCGGCCACCGCGTCCGGATCGCCGGGCGTGTGCTGGCGATGCGCACGCTCGGCGGCCTGTGCTTCGCGCGCGTCAAGGACTTCAGCGGCGAGATCCAGCTGATGCTGGAGGCCGGCGAGCTCGACCTCACGGGCTGGCGGACCGGCGTCGACCTCGGCGACCACGTCGGCGTCAGCGGCCAGGTCGTGACGTCGAAGCGGGGCGAGCTTTCGGTGCTCGTCGACGAGTGGACGGTCACCGCGAAGTGCCTGCACCCGTTGCCGGACAAGCGGAAGGGCCTCACCGACCCGGAGACGCGGGTGCGGCAGCGCTACCTCGACCTCGCGGTCAACCCCGACTCGACGACCATGCTGCGGCTGCGGTCCACGGTGGTCCGCGCGGTGCGCGAGCGCCTGCACCACGCCGACTACCTCGAAGTCGAGACGCCGATGCTGCAGACGGTCCACGGCGGCGCCAACGCGCGTCCGTTCGTCACGCACATCAACGCCTACGACATGCGGATGTACCTGCGGATCGCGCCCGAGCTGTACCTGAAGCGGCTGTGCGTCGCCGGCGTCGAGCGCGTCTTCGAGCTGAACCGGAACTTCCGCAACGAGGGCGTCGACGCGACGCACAACCCCGAGTTCACGATGCTCGAGGCGTACCAGGCGTACGCCGACTACGACACGATGCGGACGCTGACGCGCGAGCTGGTCCAGCACGCGGCCGAAGCCGCGTACGGCGCCCAGGTCGTGCGCCGGCCCGACGCGGACGGCCGGGTCGTCGAGCACGACATCTCCGGCGACTGGCCGGTGATCACGGTGCACGACGCCGTCTCGGCGGCCTTCGGCGAGCAGGTCGGCTCGGGGACGTCGATCGCCGACCTGCGGCGGCTGTGCGAGGCCGCGGGCGTGCCGGTGGGGGAGGAGCCGAGCCACGGCGACCTCGTGCTCAAGGCGTTCGAGCACCTCGTCGAGGGCGCGACCGTGCTGCCGACCTTCTACACGGACTACCCGACCGACGTCTCGCCGCTCACCCGCCAGCACCGCGAGGACCCGCGGCTGGCCGAGCGCTGGGACCTCATCGCGTTCGGATCCGAGGTCGGCACCGCCTACACCGAGCTGACCGACCCGATCGAGCAGCGGCGTCGGCTGGAGGCCCAGTCGCTGCGCGCGGCGAGCGGAGACGTCGAAGCGATGGAGCTGGACGAAGACTTTTTGCTGGCCCTGGAGCACGGCATGCCGCCGACCGGCGGGCTCGGCCTGGGCGTCGACCGGCTGCTCATGATGCTCACCGGAGCCTCGATCCGCCAGACGGTCCTGTTCCCCTTCGTCCGTCCGCAGGCGTAACGACTCGGTCGGTCTGATCACGGTGGTGCGGCCGAGGTGGCCGGGGTCGCTTAATGTGTGCCTCGTGCGCACGGCTCGGATAGCCTCGGCCCTCCTCATGGGACTGGCCGTCCTCGCGTATTCGGGATGGCTCCTGGAGTTCTTCCTCCCGACGGGCGTCTCGCCGGTGCACGACCCGGTCGAGGCGCTGCTGACCGGCCCGCCGGTGTTCCGCGTCCTGCTGGCCGTCTCGGGGGTCGCGTTCCTGCTCGCCGGGCCCCCGCTGCACCGGCTCGGCCCGGTCCACTGGACGGCGCGGCTCAGCTCGATCTCGGTGAGCGTGTTCGGGGTGGTCGCGCTGCTGCAGGCCGCCTACCCGGAGCAGAGCGACGTGCTCTCGTTGCTGGCGACCGTCGTGCTCACGGTCGGGGTGATCAGCCTGATCCTGTGGTGGCCGCCGGGCTGGCGCGCGCTCGCCGTCGCCGGGCTCGTGATCGTGCTGGTCACCTGGGCCGCGCTCGTGCTCGCGCGGCAGCTGGACACGGCCGAAGGTGTGGTCAGCCGGTTCCAGCAGGTGGTGCGCGCCGTCCTGTACGGCGTCGGCGGGGCGTACGCCTTCATCAAGCCGGCGCCGCGGCACGCGCCCCGGGGCGGCTGAGCGGTCGCGCCGGAAATGTCGGTGGTGGGTGGCACGATTCCGGGGACGAGCGCGAAGGAGCTGATCTCGATGGCGGGAAACGTGCCCCGGTGGCCGACGAGCGTGACGGGCTGCTGCGGTACCTGGAGCAGCAGCGGCACGTGCTGAAGGTGGCGGCCCACGGGCTGACGGACGAGCAGGCCCGGCTCACGCCGACGAAGAGCTCGCTGTCGGTGGGCGGCCTGGTCAAGCACGTGGCGTCGACGGAAGACGGCTGGATCGACATCCTGCTGGGGCTGCCGCAGAAGCCGTTCGACGAGGCGATGGCGGACTACCAGGCGGCCTACAGCCTGGGGCCGTCGGAGACGCTGGCGAGCGTCCTGGCGCGCTACGACGAGGTGGCGGCCCGCACGGCGGAGGTCATCGCGGGGATCGAGGACCTCGGCCGGCCGGTCCCGGTGCCGAAGGGCGTCCCGTGGTACCCGCAGGACGTCGAGGCGTGGTCGGTCCGCTGGGTGCTGCTGCACCTGATCGAGGAGACGGCCCGCCACGCGGGCCACGCGGACATCATCCGCGAGCACGTCGACGGCGCCACGGCGATCCCCCTGATGGCGGCGGCGGAGGGCTGGCCCGCGACCCCCTGGATGAAGCCCTGGAGCCCAGCCACGTGAGTCGTCCGTCCAGGTACGCGTGTCGTCCATCCAGGTACGCGAGTCGTCCGTCCAGGTACGCGAGCTGACCGTCCAGGTACGCGTGTCGTCCGTTCGCGGCCCGCTCGCCCCGGTGGTGAGCAGGCCGGTCAGAACAGGGTCGGCTCGTCGGCCAGCGCGCCCTCGATCACCAGCATCCGGCGTTTCGTCCCGACCCCGCCCCGGGCCGAGAACCCGCCGTCCTTGCCGCCGGCCGCCAGGACCCGGTGGCACGGCACGATGATCGGGAACGGGTTGTGCCCCATCGCCTGCCCGACGGCCTGCGCCGAGCCCGGCACGCCGAGCCGGTGCGCGATGTCGCCGTAGGTCAGCGTCCGGCCCGGCGGGATCGTCCGCGCGATCTCGTACGCGCGCCGGTTGAACTCCGGCACGCCCGAGAAGTCCAACGGGACCGAAGCCAGCTCGACCCGCGCCCCGGCCAGCAACGCCACGATCCCGTCGATCGCGGCTTGCACCGGCGCCGGCGGCGGGCCCTCGACCGCGTCCGGGAAGCGCCGGGCCAGCGACGCGCGGGTGCGGGAAGCGTCCCCGTCGGGCAGCGACGTCCCGGCCACGACGTCCCCGCGCCAGGCGAGCCCGCAGACGCCGATCGCCGTGTCGAACACCGTGAGCCCCGTCGTCATCCCGTCAGCCTACGACCGAAGAGGGTGTCGCCGCCGCGAATGATCGCTAAGTTCGGTTTGGGCGATTCGAGGAGGCTTGGGTGCGGCGAGTATTCCTGGTGACGGCGATCCTGCTCGGCCTGATCGTCGCTCCCGCGGCCGCGGATCCGCTGGTCATGCCGCACGTCGTCGTCACGCACCACACGTCGTGGGCGGAGCACGTCATCCGTAAAGCCGGCGGCACGGTGGTCGCGAGCTACCCCCAGATCGGCGTTGTCGTCGCGTACACGGCGAAGGACGACTTCGCCGCGAAGGTCCGCAAGTCTCCCGGCATCGACGCCGTGGGCGCGACGCGCACCGCGAAGATCCCGAAGGAGTTCTTCGCGCCCCGCAAGGACCTCCGCTACACCGGGCCGAACTCGCCGAACTCCGGCCAGGTGCCGCCCGAGGGCACCGCCTGGGACGTCGCGGCGCTGCACCTGCCCGAAGCGCACGAAGTCACCGAAGGCAGCAAGCGCACCCTCGTCGGCGTGCTCGACGTCGGCGTCGACGACACCCACCCCGACTTGACGAAAGCGTTCGACGCCAAGAACTCCGTGTCCTGCCTGTCCGGCTGGGCCGACCGCGGCCCCGGCGCCTGGCGGCCGACCCTCGACGGTCACGGCACGCACGTCGCGGGCACGATCGCCGCGGCCCGCAACGGATCCGGCGTCGTCGGCGTCGCGCCCGGGGTCCGCATCGCCGCGGTGAAGCTCGCCGAGCTCGACGACACCGAGACGGCCGAAAGCATGGTCTGCGGGTTCGTCTGGGCCGCCGAACACGGCTTCGCCGTCACCAACAACAGCTACCGCTCGATCCCGTGGCGCTACAACTGCGACGACCAGCCGGACCAGGCCGCGGCGAAGCTCGCCGTCGGCCGCGCGGTCGCCTACGCCCAGCGCCGGAACGTCCTCGTGGTCGCCTCCGCGGGCAACGCCGGCATCGACCTCGACACGCGTTCGGTCGACCGCGAAAGCCCGGCCGACAGCACCCCGGTGGAACGCACGATCGACCCGACCTGCACGCGGCTGCCGCACGAGCTGCCCGGCGTCGTCGGCACCGGCGCGCTCGACGAAAAGCTGCTGAAGGCGGGCTTCTCCAACTACTCCGCGTCCCGGATCAGCGTCGCGGCGCCCGGCGCGCGCGTCTGGTCGACCTGGCCGAACGGCGAATACCGGTCGGCGAGCGGGACGTCGATGGCCGCGCCGCACGCGAGCGGCGTCGCCGCGCTGATCGCGAGCGAGCACCCGTGGTGGAGCGCCGAGCGCGTCAAGCGGGCCCTCTACGAGACGGCGGCTCCGCTCCCGTGCCCCGACACGGTCTGCCGGGAGACGAAGGCCGGCACGACCTACTACGGCCACGGGATGGTCGATGCGGCGAGCGCCGTCGGCGCGGGATGATGGCGCCGTGCTCGATCACCTCGTCTACGCCGGCCCGGACCTCGCCGAGGCCGTCGCCCGCGTCACCGCGCTCACCGGCGTCACGCCCGCCCCCGGCGGCAGCCACGTCGGCCTCGGCACCGCCAACCACCTCGCCGACCTCGGCGCCGGCATGTACCTGGAGGTCGTCGGCCCGGATCCGGCGCAGCCCGAGCCGGACGCGCCGCGGCCGTTCGGCATCGACGAGCTGACCGAGCCCGCGCTGGTCGCGTGGGCCGTCCGCACCACCGACCTCGACGCGACGATCGCCGAGGCCCGCGCGCACGGTTTCGACCCGGGCGACGCGCTCGAGATGTCCCGCGAGACCGCGGACGGCGAGCTGCTGCGGTGGCGCCTGACCCCGCCGAGCGCGCCGGGCACGCTCCGCCCGTTCCTCATCGACTGGGGCAGCACGCCTCACCCGACCACGCGCGGCCTGCCGTCGATCCCGCTGCTGATGGTCACCGGCGCCCACCCGGACCCGGCGTCGGTCCGGACGGCGACCGACGCGCTCGGCCTGGAGCTCCTGGTCCGCCGCGCCGACAAGGCGGGCCTGAACGCGGCCCTCCGCACCCCGGAAGGCCGCCAGGTCGCCCTGAGCTGAGGTCAGGCCTTGCCCTCGCGCCACAGGTTGGTCATCGGCAGTCGCCGGTCCCGCCCGAACGCCTTGAACGTGATCTTCGTGCCCGGCGGGTACTGGCGCCGCTTGTACTCGGCCTTGTCGACCATCCGCACCACGCGGTCGATCGTCTCCGGCTCGAACCCGGCGGACACCAGGTCCGCGTACCCGCGGTCGCCCTCGACGTAGTCGTCGAGGATGTCGTCGAGGAGCGCGTAGTCGGGCAGCGAGTCGGTGTCGACCTGGCCCGGCCGCAGCTCGGCCGACGGCGGCTTCGAGATGGAGTTCTCCGGGATCGGCGGCGTCTCGCCGCGCTTCGCGGCCTCGGCGTTGCGCCAGCGCGCCAGCTGCCAGACGTGCGTCTTGAAGACGTCCTTGATCGGGGCGAACGCGCCGACCGCGTCGCCGTAGATCGTCGAGTACCCGACGGCCAGCTCGGTCTTGTTGCCGGTGGCCAGCACCAAGTGACCGTCCAGGTTGGACAGTGCCATCAGGAGCATGCCCCGCGTCCGCGCCTGGATGTTCTCCTCGGCCAGGCCCGTCAGGTGCAGCTGGTCGACGTAGACGCGGACCATGTCCTCGACCGGCTCGACCCGGTAGTGCGCCCCGATCCGCCGCGCGAGGTCTTCGGCGTCGTCCTTCGAGTGCCCCGACGAGTACTTCGACGGCATCGAGACGCCGTAGACGTTGTCGCCGCCCAGCGCGTCCGCGGCCAGCGACGCGCAGACCGCCGAGTCGATGCCGCCGGAGAACCCGAACGTCACCGACGAGAAGCCGTTCTTGTGCACGTAGTCCCGCAGCCCGACGACCAGCGCCGACCACACCTCGGCCTCGTCCGACAGCGGCTCGCTGATCACCGGCTCGGCCGTCGGCTCGTACGACGGCACCGGCTCCTCGCTCAGCACGCGCCGCCGGACGTGCAGGCCTTCGAGCTCGCCGTCACCGGCGTGCCCGCCCGCGGTGAGGTCCATGTCCAGCACGAGCAGGTGCTCGACGAACTGCGGCGCGCGCGCCAGCAGCGCGCCGTCCGCGCCGACGACGAGCGAGTCGCCGTCGAAGACGAGGTCGTCCTGGCCGCCGATCTGGTTGGTGTAGACCAGCGGCGCGCCGGCCTCGGCGGCGCGCCGCGCGATGAGCGGCAGCCGCTGCTCGTCCTTCGACCGCTCGTACGGCGACGCGTTCGGCGCCACCACGAGGTCGACGCCCGCGCGGCCCAGCGCCGAGATCGGGCCGCCGTCCTGCCAGATGTCCTCGCAGACGACCATGCCGATGTCGAGCCCGTGGAACCGGACGACGTCGAGCGTGGTGCCCGGCTTGAACCAGCGGTGCTCGTCGAACACCCCGTAGTTCGGGAGGTGGTGCTTGAACTGCCGCGCGACGACCTCGCCGCGGTAGAGCGCCGCCGCCGCGTCGCGCGGGCCGACCTCGTCGAGGTCGAGGTAGCCGACGTAGGTCAGCACTTCGCCGCAGCCGGCCTCGTCGAGGCGGCGCGCCAGCGACTCGACGCCCTGCCGGGAAGCGGCGGCGAAGGTCTTGCGCAGCGCGAGGTCCTCGACGGGGTACCCGGTCAGCGACATCTCGGGGAAGACGACCACGTGAGCGCCGGCTTCGGCGGCCTTGCGGGTCCAGGCGACGTGCAGGTCGGCGTTGCCGTCGAGGTCACCGACGGTGGGGTTGACCTGGGCGAGCGCGATGCGCAGTTGCGGCATGCCGCCATTCTGGCTCACGGCCACCCGGTCAGCCGAGCGAATGTGGGCGAAATGCCACCTAGGCCGACGCGACCGCGTCCCGGTGCTTGAGCTTCGCCATCCGCCCGTCCCGGTGGTGCCAGACGACGCCCTCGAACTCCGGGTGCGCGAGCAGCCACGCCATCAGCCCGTCGTAGTCGCGCGGGACGTCGGCGAACTCCTGCGCGGTCGCGTGCGGAACCAGCCGGTGCGTGCCGAGCTTCTCCGGATCGCCGTTGACCTTCGGCCCGCACAGCTCGTAGGTGCCGGGCGCCGCACCGAAGAGCCGCTCCTGCGCCTCCTCGAAGAACGCCGCGAACGACGACTGCCCGACCGGCTCCCAGCCGACCGTCTTGCCCGTCTCCGGGTCGGTCTGCACGGCTTCGAACCCGTCCGGCGCGGTCTTCCCCGGCTTCACCTCGCGCCGCGCCCACCAGTCGCCGGACTCGTCGAGCCGGACGCAGGTGCCGTCGTACTTGCGGGTGGCCACGCCTTGGCCGTCGAGCACCCACTGGCACTCGGGGTGCACTTCGCGGGTCACACGGCGGAGGTCTTCGGGGTCGCGGCGGAACAGCGTCGGGATCTTGCGCATGCCCCGATTCTTCCGGCTCGGGCAAACGAGAAAACCCCCGCCCGGACTAACCGGACGGGGGTTTTCCGGAACGGGCTACTTCCGCTTGATCATGCTCCGGACCTTCTTGATGGTCTGCTCGAAGTCCGAGTCGAACGGGTTGTCGTGCACGAGGTACGTCCACGTCGTGTTCGCCCGCCGGACGCCGGCCTCGCCGAGGTCGATGCCCTCGTCGGTCAGCTCGGCCTCTTCGAGCGTCTTCGCCGCCCGGGAGTCGGCCTCGGCGATGATCTTGTGGAACTCCGGGATCGCCGCGCGGTGGAACTCGTCCAGCGGCGTCTCCCGCGCGAGCGCCCGGAGGTGGATGCTCTCGCGGACGTCGGTCAGGAACGCCAGGTGGTCGGACCAGAGCTGGTCGATGTGGAACAGCAGCACCTCGCGGCACATCTGCTCCAGCTTGTCCTGGTCGTCCAGCTTTTCCTTCAGCTCGCCGAACTTCTCCGGGTGCGCCTTCTCCAGCTGCTCCGCCGCGTACGCGGTGCGAAGCACCTTGTCGCGGTGCACCAGCAGGTCACGCCGCTGCCGCTCGATCAGCCGCGTGTAGCGCCAGGTGTTGCGGTGGATCTCCAGGTCGACGCCCTCGGCGACGCGCTGGGCGTGGTTGAGCTGCCGCAGCGCCGCGTTGTCGGTGATCTCGCCGGTCTCTTCGTCGTCGACGATGCCCTCGGGCACGTCCGGCGCGTTCGACAGCACGAGCTCGTCGTTCAGGCTCGCGAAGAAGATCGCGCTGCCCGGGTCGCCCTGGCGGCCGGAGCGGCCGCGCAGCTGGCCGTCGAGCCGGCTCGACGGGTACCGCGCGGTGCCGATGACGTGCAGCCCGCCCAGCTCGACGACCTCGTCGCGGGTCGCGCCGTCGGTGCCGCCCAGCCGGATGTCGGTGCCGCGCCCGGCCATCTGCGTGGACACGGTGACCGCGCCCTTCTTGCCGGCCTCGGCGATGATCGACGCCTCCTCGGCGTCGTTGCGCGCGTTGAGCACGACGCACTCGAGGTCGACCTTCGCCAGCTTCTCGGCCAGCTCCTCGGACTCGGCGACGTCCTGGGTGCCGACGAGGATCGGCCGCCCGGTCTCGTGGACCGTGCGGATCTCCTCCTCGATCGCCCGCAGCTTCTGCGACGGCGACGCGAAGACCCGGTCCTCCAGGTCCTCGCGGACGTTCGGGGTGTTCGGCGGGATGACCGCGACCTCGAGCTCGTAGAACTCCCGCAGCTGCTCGGCGACGGCGACCGCGGTACCGGTCATGCCGGCGACCTCGGGGTAGCGCGCGAGCAGCGCCTGGACGGTGATCGAGTCCAGGATCTCGCCGCGGTCGGTCGCGGTGACCTGCTCCTTCGCCTCGACGGCCGCCTGCAGGCCGTCCGGCCAGCGCTGCAGCTCGGCGACGCGGCCGCGGGCGGCGTTGATGAGCTGCACCTTGCCGTCGCGGACGAGGTAGTCGACGTCACGGGTGAGCAGCGCGTGCGCGTGCAGCGCGACGTTCACCGCGGGGAGCCGGTCCGAAGCCGTCTCGCCGTAGAGGTCGTCGACCTCCAGGCCGAGCGACTTCGCGACGACGGACGCGCCGGCGTCGGTCAGCCAGGCGTTGCGGCCTTCGCTGTCGGTTTCGTAGTGCAGGTTGAGCCGCAGCCGCCGCACGACCTTCGCGACCTCTTCGTCGGCGTCGGTGTGGTCGATCGAGCCGGCCATCACCAGCGGGACGCGGGCCTCGTCGACCAGCACCGAGTCCGCCTCGTCGACGATCGCGACCTCGGGGTCGGGCTGGACCAGGTCGTCGACCGCGGTGACCAGCCGGTCGCGCAGGACGTCGAAGCCGATCTCGGCGACGGCGCCGTACGTGACGTCCTTGTGGTAGGCCTCGCGACGCTCCTCACGGGAGTGCGCGGGCTCGACCCACCCGACCGACACGCCGAGCAGGGCGTACACCGGGCCCATCCACTCCGCGTCGCGCCGGGCGAGGTAGTCGTTGACCGTGACGACGTGGACCCGTTTGCCGCGGATCGCGTAGCCGGCCGCGGCCAGCGCGCCGGCGAGCGTCTTGCCCTCACCGGTCTCCATCTGGACGACGTGCTTGCTGAGCAGGCCCATCGTGCCGAGGATCTGGACGTCGAACGCGCGCTCGCCGAGGGCCCGCCGCGCGGCCTCGCGGCCGAGCGCGCAGATCTCGATCAGGTGGTTGTCGCCGAAAGCGGTGTCCTTCAGCTTCTCGCGGAGCTCGCCCGCCCGCTCGGTCAGCTCTTCGTCGGAGAGCTTCTCGAGCTCGGGTTCGAGCTTCTCGACCGCGGGCAGCAGTGCTTCGTAGCGGGTCAGCTCGACGCTGCCCGGCCGCTGGATGATCCGGCGGAGCTTCTTGCCCACCCGGCTGATCAGTGCTGCCACCCCTGGTCTCCCGTTCTCTCTCGCTCGACCGGCCTGCCCCACCCAACGTGGCGGTGGTGCGTTCGAGTTCCGCGGCCGGATGGGACGATCCAACCGTGTTCCCTCATCCCAGCGCCAGGTCCGGTCGTATCCGACGCCGCCGGATCACCGCAATTGCGACATCCGTGCTGATCGCGGCCTCGCTGGCCGCCTGCACGTCCACCGGCAAGCCGGCACCGGTCGCACCGACGACCGAGTCGCACCCGCCGTCCGGGCCGGTCCCCGCCGGTCTGGAGCGGTTCTACGGCCAGAGCCTGAGCTGGGGCGAGTGCGCACCTTACGCGACGTCGGAAGACGCCCGGTCGGCGTTCCAGGCGAAGGACCTCCAGTGCGCCCGGCTGACCGTGCCGCTGGACTACGCCAAGCCGGCCGGCGACACCATCACGCTGGGCCTGCTCCGGCACAAGGCGACCGACGGCGGTTCCCGGATCGGGTCGCTCGTGGTCAACCCCGGCGGCCCGGGCGCGTCGGGCATGGTCGCGGCCGCCGGCCTGGTCAAGCCGACGACGAGCACCGGTCTGGCCAAGCGCTTCGACCTGGTCGGCTTCGACCCGCGGGGGATCGGCGCCAGCCAGCCGGCCATCCACTGCCTCACGGACCAGGAGCGCGACGCCGACCGCGCCGACGACAGCGAGACCGACGGCTCGCCGGGCGGGGTGCTCAAGCAGGAGTCGCAGGAGAAGGACTTCGCGGAGAAGTGCGCCCAGCGCACCGACGACGGCACCGGGATGCTGGCCAACGTCGGCACCCGGGACGTCGTCAAGGACCTGGACGTCCTGCGCTCGGTCCTCGGCGACGAAAAGCTCACCTATCTGGGCTACTCCTACGGCACCCGGATCGGGTCGGCCTACGCCGAGGCGTTCCCGAAGAACGTCCGCGCGATGATCCTCGACGGCGCCGTCGACCCGGAGCAGGACGCGGTCGAGTCGCTGGTCGCCCAGGGCCAGGGCTTCGGGACGGCGTTCACGCAGTTCGCGAAGTCGTGCACCGCCCAGCAGGACTGCGCGCTCGGCCAGGACGCCGGCGCCGCGGTCAAGGTGTTCCAGGACCTCGTCCGCCCGCTGATCGACTTCCCGGTCCCGGTCGGCGACGGCCGCAAGCTCTCCTACGAGGACGCGACCACCGGCGTCATCCAGGCGCTCTACCAGGAGAGCCTCTGGGACGTCCTGAACACCGGCCTCAACGAGCTGAAGCAGCAGCGCGGCGCGACGCTGGAGAAGCTCGCCGACATCTACAACGAGCGCGACTCCACCGGCAAGTACGGCACCACCCAGGACGCCTTCACCGCGATCCGCTGCGTCGACGACCCGCGCGTCACCGACCCGGCCGTCATCCTCAAGGGTCGCTGCTCGCCGAGATCCGTGCCGCCACCTTCCCGGCCGACGGACCCCGGGTCGTGCCGAGCACGCCGGACTACAACGCGATTCGCACCCGGT